>JAGLYF010000016.1 GCA_023132435.1 Calditrichia bacterium
TTACAGTATTTTGCAGAACTCTAATAATAACTCACTAAAATGAGATTGCTTCGTCGTTCATTCTTCACTCCTCGCAATGACGAAAATTGTTGTGTCATTGCTAGTCCCCGGGTAATCGGGGGCGAAGCAATCTTATAAATTTATACAAAATCATGAAAATTTTCAATGGGCACGGCACCTGTAAAACAGGGTCTTCGACACGCCGTGCCCCTACATTTAACAATCATTCATTCATAATTCGAAATTCATTATTCGACATTCGTCTTTCCTATCCTTATACCCTTATACCTTATACCTTATACCTTTTACCCTTATTCCCCCTGTTTCCCCAGTACATTTAATTTCAATAATCCTTATATTTTAGAAAAAACAAGGATTGCAATGATTCGCCATATCATCGTACTACTTTTAACTGCGATTGCATTAATATTTACAAATGAAACTTTTGCTGATAATTATCCCGACCAACATCATGTTTTTCTGATCGAAGATTTAATCAGCCGTATTGAATCACAAAGTGGGGTAAAACTCAGTGACGATGGTACCTGTCTGAAATTGGCTGATAGTGTCACCTATGGTTATGTTATTCTAAATCCCGATACGGCCGAATATCCTTTTAATCGCGGTTTACCTTCCTGGAACGGTACTGCTCCGGATGATAACTGTAGTTTTTTGGTACAAATGCGGTTCCCGGATGATGAGGGTTGGTCGCCATGGCTGACGGTAGGTTTTTGGAAAGCCTATATTTGGGCCTCCTACGGTTCGACCGGCTATGATGGCGGTTATATCGACTATGATTATGTTAAACTCTATCAATATCAGAACCGTTGGCAGTTTAAGGTCCATCTTGCCAGATATACACTTGATGATCCGTCACCGACAATTCATAAACTAAGTTTTTATATGAGTGATACCAGCACTACTAAGAGCATGGATTACACAGCCTTGTTGAATGACAATCCGGAAAAAATATTTATTTCCACCGATTTTCTGTATCAATATGATATCGATGATGAAATTGGTGGGAGTATCTGTTCGCCCACATCGGTATCGATGGCCCTGATTAGTTATGATATCGCCGTTGATCCTTTGCAATTTGCCCGTGACACACGGGATCCCCATTATGGTATCTTTGGCATCTGGCCGCGGGTGGTTCAAAATGCCTCAGAATATGGTTTAAACGGAGCAGTCACCCGCTATCGCAGTTGGAGCGCGGCAAGGGAAGTTTTAGCGGAGGGTGGCCGGATTGTAATTTCGGTGGGACCACCGCTGTATGCCGGTCACCTGATGATGCTGGCCGGATTTACCTCCGAAGGTATTCCAATTGTCCACGATCCGGCAAAAAAAGATGGTTACGCCAAAGTTTATGATAAAAATGACCTTGCAGTTTCCTGGTTTTCCAAAGGGGGCATCGCCTATACTTTCTTCCCGGTAGACGACGCCACCTCGATCGAGCGGGCAGATATTCTCTCCGGAAAACTGCCTGAGAGTTACCAGCTGTCTCAGAATTATCCCAATCCGTTTAACCAGACCACAACCATCCCCTTTACAATACCACAACAAACGGATGTAAAAATTGCCATCTACGATGTCCGCGGCAGGATGATTGAGATATTGTATGAACAAACGACCCACGCGGGAAGTCATACCATTGTCTGGAATGCAGAAAATCTGGCCAGTGGGAATTATTTTATCGTCTTTTCAACATCCAATTTTCACAAAGTCATGAAAGCCATTCTTGTGCGTTAGATTCTTGATGCTTGATGCTGGTCGGAGCGAAGCGGAGATCCCGATTTCTCGGGAATGCTGGATGCTAGGAAATTTGGTTTAGATTGATATCGTTGTCAACAACTAAAATCTAAAAAGTAGTCGTTAATCTTCAATTAAACACCCTACGCCCCTATATCTTATATCCTTTTCCCTACAATGTAAGATTAAATTCCCAGTTATATCGTCCATACGCGACTTTAGTTTTCAAATATAATTTCTAACTGCTACAAATATTTTGTCCCTAAAGGGACAATTAAATTATCTGTCTAATTACTTATTTTTTCCAAAAACATGCGTAATATTAATATATTTCTACCTACAAATTGTGTGCCAGAAAGATAAATCACCCCCTAACGAAGAGATAGTTTATAGAACCTCAATTATTATTCTTAATTCTCTCTTTTTATCTCATACCTGGTATTCTAAGCAAAATAATTTGTCCCGGCAGGGACAATATATTTGTAGAAAGCATGTTTCTATCCAAATTTAAAAAGTCCCTTTAGAGACGACATATTAATATTTATTTGGTTGGCAATCGAGTTCAGGAAAACGGCACACCGTGCCCCTACATAACGTGGCTTGTTTGACATGGGCGGCCCATCGGCCCGCCCCTACATCAGTTAATCGTTCTTTTCTCCACGCCATACGCTCAACGCACCACACATTACGATCCGCGATTTTCTCCGAGGACCCTACGCAGCACTAAAAATCCAACTATTCCGGATATTAATGAGGCGAAGATTATGGCGGTTTTTGCCTGAGTGATTAATTCCGCAGATTTAAAGGCCAGATCGCTTATAAATATGGACATAGTAAAACCAACACCGGCTAAAATACTAACCCCCCAAATTTGCGGCCAGGTTATACCCTCGGGCAAACTGGTTTTACCACTGCGTACGGCCAGCCAACTAAACAGTAAAATACCAATTTGTTTGCCAAAAAATAATCCGAACATGATCCCTAAACTGGCTATACTTCCAATTTGGGTCAGAATGTTGGCATCAAAAATCACACCCGCCTTAAAAAGCGCAAATAAAGGCAAAATGAGAAAGGATTGAACCGGATGGAGCTGATGCTCAAGACTGAGCCCCACCGGACGAATATCTTCCGCTACCAGATAGATGTCATCAAGCGCTTCCATCTGGCCTTTGTCTTTAACCATGCTATCCTTGGTTAACCGGGATTTTTCTAATTGGTCGATACGCTTTTTTGTTATTGAAAGAAACTTTTCGGGTTCAATTGCCGCCTTAACCGGCACCAACATTGCAACCAATACGCCCGCCACGGTGGCATGCACACCGGAAGCCAACACACCGGCCCAGGCACCTATAGCCAGGAGAATATATATCCACATTTGACGAATGCCGAAACGGTTCGCGGCAAGTAGCAGAATCATAAATACTGCCGTAGCAATTAATCCCCCTATAACAATCTGTTCTGTATAGAACATAGCAATTACCAACACCGCCCCCAAATCATCAACGATAGCCAGAGCAGTCAGGAACACTTTTAATTCGATTGGCACCCTGCTTCCAAACATAGCTAATATACCAAGTGCAAATGCTATATCTGTCGCCATGGGAATTCCCCATCCGCTACTGGCTTCGCCGCCGAAGTTAAAAAAAGTATATACCAGAGCAGGAATTATCATACCACCAAGCGCCGCTGCTACTGGTAAGACTGCTTTTTGTACGGTCGATAACTGGCCGACCACCAGTTCACGCTTTATTTCCAACCCGACAACAAAAAAGAAAATGACCATAAGGCCGTCTGCAATCCAGTGTTCCAAAGACATACTAAATTGCAAATCACCCCAGGTAATCCCAATTTTTGTCTGAGCAATTTGGAAATAGATATTTGACCAGGGAGAATTTGCCCAAACCACAGCGACAATTGTACTGACCAGCAAAACGATACTACCTGAAACCTCGGAATGAAAAAAACGCTGGAACATCCCACTATCTTCTCTTTGCATCATTTTATCCTTTTTCACTTTTCGATAATTTTAAATTACAAAACACAAATACCAAATCTCAAATAAATATCAAATAACAATAACCGAATTTCACAAAGGTTGAATAAAACATTATTGTAATTCAGTCCCCCATATCCTTATACCTTATACCTTTTAACTTTATAACCCTATACACTATTTCCCTATTTCCATTTATTTCTATTCAAAATCCTCCCTTGTCAAATAATATATGCATTTTACTGTATTCTTATTAAATTGTGTCGCAACCTGCCTGGATTGCGTATTAACCATACTGCAGAAATTATGATGCGAGAAAAAGATAACGCCTTAATTTGGAAACGATTATAAAAACAGATATAAATTTTTGGTGTAATATAATGAGAAAATTGATTATAACATTTTTATTTTTTGTTTTATCGGTTACTCTTCTTGCCCAACAATCTTCGGAAAAGCCATCTACGACTGAAGAGATAGAAAAAAAAGTACTGAAAGCGATACCGGTTACGGAGATTACTTCGAGCGCTGATGAAGCGCTTGCTAATTTAAATAAAATTCTCGCCGATGCCGAACCAAAATCATCCATAACTACCATTGAAGAGCAACTTCCAAAATCTCTCGACTCATTGAATACGTTGCGCGCTAATCCAATACTTGACCAGCTCGGTAATCTCAATATCCGCATATTACAAAATCTCAGTCAGGAGTGGTCCCTCTATTTTATACAACTGGAGGACTGGAAAAAAACCTTGCAAATCCGTTCTCAGGATTTGGAAAAACAAGGACATGATTTGAAAGAAATGACTGATCTCTGGCAATTAACTTATGACAAGGCACTGACGGAAAAGGCGCCCCGGGCGATTAGGGAACGTGTAAAATCAATACAAAATGAAATCAAGAGTTTAGAAAAACAGATTTCACCCCGTTTGAACACCTTATTAGTGCTCCAAAATCAAATATCAAAATCTCAAATTAAAATCAATGATCTTTTAGAACTGATTAAAAAAGCAGAGAAGAAGATGCGGGACCAACTATTTGTCATTGACAGTCCTCCCTTATGGAATGCATTTCAAACTGAAGAGGACAGCCTTCATTTCACATCTCAGTTTCAGGAATCCTGGACAGAGCTTTTACGGTCAAATCTTGCTTTTGTAAATGTAAACAGAGATCGCTTTTATATACATCTTGTTATTTATGCTTTATTAATCATCCTGATGGTTTTTTTATATCTGCGAAACAAACGTGATAACCTTTTTAATGAAGATGACAAAGCGCTTAAAGCATCTGCATATTTTGTTTCCCGACCATTCTCAGCTGCCTTATTGATTGCCCTGATTCTTTCGATTTGGATCTATCCTGAGGGAACCACCGCCGTCTCAGAATTTATATTGTTTTTGTTTTTGATTCCGGTACTCAGGTTGATCCCGGGTATGCTCTCAGCGGAAGTGCGTAAACCTGTATATATTCTCTATGGCCTGTTTATTATTAATCTCTTACAAAAAAATGCAATAGGTTTTGTTTTATTTCAACGCATCCTGCTATTACTGGTAACACTTATTGCCATCGCGACCCTGAGCTGGTTAATAAAACCGGGAAGCCCTATCTATCAGAAGGACGTCCGGTTCTGGCCGGGACTTTTACGCAAAGCCTCTCCGCTTATTTTGTTCTTTTTGATTATTGCTTTTGTCAGCAACCTGATTGGAAGTGTCTCACTGGCAAACACGATAACCTGGGGTATAGTAGAAAGCGGATATATTCTGATTGCACTCTACATTGCTTCTTCGGTGGTAACCGGTTTGGTAACTGTCCTTATCAGAAGACGCCGGGTTCGGGCATCTCAATTTGTAAAGGCATATGCGGTTAAAATGGAACACTGGGCTTTTCTCGCCATAAACGTAGTTGCCTTCCTTATATGGGTGCGTGCAACCCTGAGAATTTTTGGATTTTTGCAACCTTTAAATGAATGGTTCACCGAGACTTTAGCTTATACATGGACCGTAGGTACTCTTGAAATTTCAGTAGATGCCATATTTGATTTTATCGTAATCCTTATCGCTACATTTATTATCGTACGTGTGATCAGGATATTTCTGGACATGGAAGTTTTCCCCCGTGTTCGGCTTCCCAGAGGAATCCCCGGAGCCATTTCCATGGTGGTGAGATATATCCTGGTTGCAGTAGGTATTATTCTTGCTATCTCTTCCATCGGTATTGACCTGGGGAAGTTCGGTTTGCTGGCCGGTGCTCTCGGCGTAGGCCTGGGATTCGGTCTACAAAATATTATTGCCAATTTTGTATCCGGAATAATTCTGGCCTTTGAACGGCCTGTTCAGGTCGGGGACACTGTACAGATCGCCGATGTGTTTGGTAATGTGCAGGAAATTGGTGTCCGTTCAAGTACGGTTAAGACTTTTGATGGATCAGAAGTAATTGTTCCAAACGCCGATTTTATCTCCAATAGCGTGATCAACTGGACATTGTCAGATAGACGACGCCGGTTGAAATTACCGGTAAAAGTGGCCTTTGGCAATGATCCCCATCAGGTGCTGGATCTAATATTAAAAGTGGCAAAAGAACACGCGGATGTACTGGATGATCCTGAGCCATTTTCAGTTTTTAATGGCTTCGGTGATAATTACCTCGATTTTACCCTCTATTACTGGATACCGACCCACCTCTTTTTCAAAGCTAAAACCGAAATCGCTCTGGGTGTTCATGATCTGATCAAAGCAAAAGGGATCGAAACACCACGCCCACAACGCGATCTCAGGCTCTCCATCCCTGAAGACAAGACCATAAAACAGATAGTTACTGAGAAAGCTGTACGGAAAACTACACCCAGGAAAAAACCAGGTACGAAAGCAGACTCAGGGAAAAAGGTATAATGAGTATATTTCTTGGTATCGATGTAGGAACTGTAAGTATAAAGATTGCATTACTTTGTGATAATACCTCACAGAATGTCCTTCCGGCTATTTCAAAATCTAATGATATATTTTATCAGACAACTCAAAACAATAAAATTAAGAATATAAATTCATTAAACCTGTTTGTCACAAAATGTTTTCCTCTTAACGGTAATCCTGTGCAGGAGACTTCCCGCTTAATTTGGAAAATATTGGATATTATTCCTGTAGATCAAATTGGCGGTGTTCGCGTTTGTGGATCCGGTGGGAGGCTCATCGGTGATCTTCTCGGGATTAATAACGAGAATGAGTTTCGGGCCATTGCTTCCGGTGTTGGTACGATGTATCCGGAGATTTTAACTGTTTTTGAGATGGGTGGGCAGAATTCAAAATATCTTTCTCTGGAAAAGGATATGGAGACGGGTACGACCGGTATTTCTGATTATGAAATGAGTGGTGATTGTGCCGCGGGTACCGGTTCATTTTTAGACCAACAGGCATCGAGATTAAAATATGATGTTGACCAAATTGGCGATATAGTCTCCGGAGCAGATAAAAGTGCAAAGATTGCCGGACGCTGTTCAGTATTTGCAAAAACCGATATGATCCATGCGCAACAGAAAGGATTTAAACCGGAAGAAGTTATGAAAGGTTTGTGTGAAGCGGTTGCCCGGAACTTTAAAAGCAGTATTATAAAAAGTAAAAAGATCAAAACACCTGTTTTGTTCATAGGTGGTGTTGCTAAAAATACCGGGGTTGTAAATGCAGTTAAAAAGGTTTTTAATTTTCAGAATGATGAATTACTCGTACCGGAATACTATGCCTGGATGCCGGCTCTCGGTACTGCCTTAGCTGAAATAAATACCACGGACCATTCCGGTTTACCCGACTTTAAACTACTCTCCGATTATACAAAAAAACAGTCGAAAAGTTATAGTAATTCTTCCCCATTGTCGATGAAAAATGTTGTCCTTTTACGGGATAGGGCCAAACCGGAAAAATTGAAAAAATCAGAAAAGAAAATCGATGCCTACATGGGTGTTGATATCGGATCAGTGAGTACAAATGTAGCACTTATTGATAATAATGGTAAAATGCTGAAAGAAATCTATACCAAAACTGATGGAAGACCAATCGAAGTCGTCAGTAATTGCCTGAGAGAAGTTGAAAGTGAACTTTCCGATAAAATATGCATTCGGGGTGTAGGCACAACTGGTTCAGGGAGAGAACTTATCGGAGAGTTAATTGGCTCGGATACGATCAACGACGAAATAACTGCCCACAAAACCGGTGCTGAGTTTCTGGCTAAGACCATGTTGGATACTGAACCTGATACTATATTTGAAATTGGTGGACAGGATTCAAAATTTATCAGTATCGAAAATGGTGTCGTTGTGGATTTCGCCATGAATGAAGCCTGTGCAGCCGGAACCGGTTCTTTTCTTGAGGAAAGAGCGGAAGAACTAAATATCTCAATAAAAAATGAATTTGCCCGTATCGCCTTATCATCTGATAGCCCGGTAAAATTGGGAGAACGGTGTACCGTCTTTATGCAGCAGGATGTCGCATCGCAACAACAAAAAGGTGTGAATAAAGCAGATATAACCGCTGGTTTAGCTTACTCAATTGTATATAATTATCTGAACCGGGTGGTTGGCAGACGAAAAATAGGCAATGTCATATTTTTCCAGGGTGGAACCGCCTATAATGATGCCATTGCCAGTGCCTTCGCCATGGTGTTGGATAGAGAAATTATCGTTCCACCATACAATGGCGTTATTGGTGCTGTAGGTGCTGCCTTATTAGCCCGTGAAAAGATGGTATCAAAGAATAGCGAATCAAAATTTCGCGGTTTTAGTTTAGAAAAGGTGAAATTCACGTTGAAAGAATTTACCTGCAAAGCATGCTCAAATTTTTGCCACATGCAAGAATTCACCGTTGAAAATGAAAAAACATATTGGGGTGATCAGTGTTCTGATAAATTCCGCCGCCGGCAGTCAGGCGAGAAAATGCCGATCATAGATGATCTGTTGAGGTTTCGCAGAGAACTTCTTTTCAATAAATATGACCCGGATTTTCAGGGAAAAGCAACTATTGGATTACCAAGAGGAATGTATATTTATGAACATTTTCCTTTTTGGAACCTCTTTTTCAGAACTTTGGGATACAAAGTAGTTCTTTCAGATGAAACCAACGCGATGATTATCCGTCAGGGAAATGAGGCATCCGTTGCTGAACCCTGTCTTCCTGTTCAGGTATACCATGGACATGTACAACAGCTCTATCAAAAAGGTGTGGATTGGATTTTTATACCTAATATGATAAATGCGGAAACAAAATATATGGATGTAAACAGTTACTATTGTCCCTGGGGGCAAACTCTTCCCTTTGTGATTAAAAATTCTTCCACTTTATTAGATGTAAAGGATACTATTATAAATCCTCCGTTACGTTTCAGAAATGGTAAAAAATCAGTAGGTAAATCATTATTTGAAGCACTTAAATTTCTGGGTGAGACAAAAAAATCCATAACCGAAGCTCTTGAGGCGGCTTATTTCGAACTAAAAACAATGCAAGAAGCACTGATTACCTCCGGGAAGGAAGCCTTGTATAAACTCCAACAGAGTGGAGAAATCGGTATTATTCTCGTTGGAAGGACCTATAATATTTATGACCGGGGTATGACCCTGGATATTGGTAATAAATTGCGTGATTATTATGGTGTTAATGTTATTCCAATGGATTTTTTGCCACTTGATACGATTGATATATCAGATATTCACCAAAATATGTATTGGAACTATGGAAGAAAAATTATCGCAGCCGCTAAATTCATCGCAGAATACGCGAATTTGCATTTGATATATTTAACCAATTTTAAATGTGGACCGGATTCATACGTCAAACACTATATCACTAAAGCCTCCGGGAAACCATTCCTCTCCCTGCAGTTTGACGGGCATAGCAATGATGCCGGATATATTACCCGTTGTGAAGCCTATCTGGACAGTAAAGGTGCTCTGAGGAATTGGACAAAAACTGAAACAATTCCAGTAATATGAATAAGAAACCCAAAAAAGGAACCCTGGCTGGCCGGACCCTATATGTTCCCCGCCTCAGCATCGATGGCGCTAGTGCATTTGCAGCAGCATTCAGATCACTTGGTTACAATGCACAGTTAGTACCTGAATCAGATACCTATACCAATGAATTAGCCAGGCAGTATACTCTTGGTGAAGAATGTTATCCACAAATTATTACTCTTGGTAGCTTTTTGAAAGTAATAGAAGACAAGGATTTCGATCCTTTAAAGACAGCTTTTATGATGCCGACTACCGGTGGTCCTTGTCGATTTGGTCAGTACAATGAGCTCCTGGAAAAAATATTGACAGAAAAAGGGATCGAGGAAGTATTGGTGGTCTCTCCTTCCAGTGCAACCGGTTATGAAGATATCAGCGATAAATCAGACAATTTACGCAGGATTTGCTGGTGGGCGGTTGTCTGTTCTGACATCATTCGGAAACTACTCCTCCAGACCAGACCCTATGAAATTAATAAGGGAGATACTGATAAAGTCCATGAAAAGAGTATCGAATTAATTTGCAGTATTATGGAGCGACAAAATCAGGATATTAAAGAAAAATACAATGAACTGGTAGATGGGATAAAACAAATATTACAAAATTTTACTGAAATACCTGCAGAATATACACGCTCGAAACCTTTGATTGGAGTAGTCGGTGAGATCTATTGCCGGTTAGATAATTTCGCAAACGCTGAACTTATTCGGCGAATAGAAAAATTCGGCGGTGAAGTATGGTTGGCATCTGTTTCCGAATGGGTGTGGTATTCAAATTTCTATCAGCAGCAGGATCTGAAGATGAAGGGAGAAAAATTTTCTCTTGAGATGTTAGGTGCTTTAATCAGAGATAAATTTCAGTCAAAAGACGAGCATAAACTCTATGCACCGATTCATAAACGGTTCGAAGGATATGAAGAGCCGGAAAATATTAATTATTTCCTTGATCTGGCTAAACCATACCTTCCTTATTGGGGTGTCATCGGAGAAATGGTTTTAAATATCGGCGGGTCGATTTATTATCATTCAAAAGGTGTAGATGGTATCATAGATATCAGCCCATTTACTTGTATGAATGGTATTGTCAGTGAAGCTATCTATCCCAGTGTCAGCACCGATCATGACGGGATCCCGATAAAGAATTTTTATTTCGATGAAACCGAGTCAGACTATGACCGAGATGTGGAGATATTTTTAGAACTGGCCTCAACATATCGTAATCGAAAGACGAAACAGCGGGTGTATCCGTCATTTTTTGAGAATGAGATTTGATACTCGTTACTCGATACTCGTTGCTCGCCTCTCGATGCTCGATTTTCGACAATCAATGTCATCCCGGAGGGATCTTTGCAGTTGTCGGTACAGCTATTTCAAGCACCTGCAAAGATCCTTACAGGATGACTTTATAATTTCTTTGTGTGCTTTGTGCCTACTTAGTGACCTTTGTGGTTAAAAAGCTACTCACCTTATAACAGCTATATGCATAAAACGGAGCGGCCAGCACATCGATACTATAATGGACATGCTGCCAGAGAACCAATAATCCAACCAATATAGTACAAATCAGAAAAAAGATTTTCATTTTTCGGCCGGTAGAACTAAGGTGAAGCAAGAGCAATGTTGATGTATGACCGGAAAAAAACAAATCTCTGGTCAGCACACCTGTACTCAACGACTGAACAAAGGGATCCTCAAGCGGGATTAACAGGGGTGGTGGATCAAGGGGAGTGAGATACATAGATGCCATACGGGCCAGGGCGATGAAACTATATGCCTGGAAGGTGATCAGCAGTTGATGGGGTTGCCAGCTTAGATGTACCAGTGCCACGACCACTGATAAGTAGATTATGGAGAAGGTATACCAGGTAACATCCAACGGGCTGAATAAGTTTAAAACAGGGTCCGTTATGATTATACCAGAACGTGCTTCAATATAATCCAGAAAAGGTCCATACACGACAATGATTATAATAAACAGCATTACCGTTAGAATAAAATGAATCCGAAAGATATTGTTTTGCCAGGTTGATTTCCAGTTTTCTCTCCATATGTTCAAGTTTATTTCCATCCTGAAACCCCAATGTACAAACTAAAATCTTGTTAATTTTTTTGATCATCAATGTAAGAATTTCTGAGAAATAGTACCATTATAAAATTATATATGGTTTGAATAATCTAATTTTTTTTCTTGCATTTATATTTTATATAGTGTACATTCGTACACCATATTATAAAAAATCAGAACCATTAATCATAAACAGGAGGTATTATGGATGAGAAATTGATGAGACATGGGGCATTCAGCTGGTTTGAACTGATGACCACCGATGTTCCGGCAGCGAAGAAATTTTATTCAGATTTGCTGGGATGGACAACCCGGGATATGCCCTAGACCGCTACCCACCGCCTTACGCCCTCCCCTGTTTTTAATAATTCCCTTAAGATTTTTCGAACAATTTTTCATCTCCGGCATTTAATAGAAAAACGAATTGGTCCACGAATTTTCACGAATATCTATTAAAAATTCTTAGACAAATTCGTGTAATTCGTGCTAATTAGTGTAATTCGTGGATAAAAAGCTAAGCGTCTCTGCCTAGCTGCAAGATATTATAAGAATAGATCAGATTAATAAAAGATTAAGATTTTAGTTATGGTAAGATTTTTCAAAATATTACTCATTTCAACATTTCTGATGGGAATAGGTCAAGCCCAACACTCAGAATATTATATCGGCTCGATCGGGGTGATTGGTACCAATCATGTGGACAGGTCCCAGGTTCTCAGAATCTCAGGACTTGACAAGCAAGATGAAATTACCGCAGATGGAATAAGTCAGGCAATAAAAGATCTCTGGGCATCCGGGTGGTTTTCTGATGTTAAGATCTATGCCATCGATCCGACCAAGGAATCGATCGATCTGGTCATTCAGGTTGAAGAAAACCCTCGAATAGCAAAACTGTTTATCAGTGGTTATGATGAACTGAGCAAGGATCAAATCAAAGCAACTTTTGATACACATTATAAAATGATTCTTACACCTTATAAACTATCAAAAATCAAGGAAAAAATTGAAGATCTGTATATATCAGAAGGATTTCTTCAGGCTAAAGTCAATACCTATACGATCCCGGCTGATTCACAACTGGTCAACCTGATTATTGATATTGATGAGGGAGAGGAAGTCGAAATAGGTAAAATATCCTTCCATGGAAATCATGCATTTGAAGAAAGTGATCTGAAAGACGAAATGGAAGAGATCGAGGAAGAAGGATTATGGCGATCCGGTAAATTTTCACCGGTAGGATATCAAAGAGATCTGGAAAAAATCATCGATTTTTATCGGATACATGGGTATCGCGACGCGGAAATCCTCAGTGATTCCATTTCATATAGTGACGATAAATCTGAAATGTATATTACTATCCGCATTGAAGAAGGAACACCCTATTATATCAGCCAGATTGAATTTGAGGGAAATACGGAGTTCTCTGACCTGGAACTCTATCAAAATCTTGGATTTCAAGAAAACGATCGATATAACGCTGAGAAAATAAGAGAGGCGGTTAATACCCGTCTACTTGATGCATATTATGACTTGGGGTATTTATTTACAAACATTACCCCGAAAGAAATGCCTGTTGCCAGGGATAGTCTGAAGATTACCTTTGTTGTCGATGAAGGGAAGGAAGTCAGGGTTCGCAATGTCTCGATTACCGGCAATACCTTTACGAAGGAAAAAGTGGTTCGGCGTGAACTAAAAGTTCTACCTGGTGATGTCTTTAATAAAAATGCGATTAGGGACAGTCAGCGAGAACTCATGATGACCAATTATTTTTCTAATGCCATCCCACAAATTGAGCCGGTTGATGATGAACACGTCGATGTTACCTTTGATGTCGATGAGAAAATAACCATGATGCCTAATTTTTCAGGAGGATGGAGCGAACAAGGCGGACTTATGGGCGGTCTGGGTTTGCGTATGAATAATTTTATGGGAAATGGTCAATCCATTGGCGTCAATACGAACATCGGTCAATACAGTAAATCAGGTTCATTTGATATTCATGAGCCCTGGCTGTTTGATAAACCGATCTCCGCTGGTTTAAGTCTTTACTATTCTGATCAAAAAGAGAACTACAGTGGATTCAGCCAGAAGTCTGTCGGTGGTGCTCTGCAAATGGGCCATAAACTCGATTGGCTGGATGAATATATTCGCGTCGATTGGACCTACAGATATGATAATACAACCTTGGGAAATTTTTCTGAAGGCATCATCGAAACAAATCCAAACGGATTAGTCAGCCAGAGATGGCCTCTAACCTCAAGTAGTATCAAACAGGTTGTCAGCAGGAATACGATGGATCGACCTGATTTTCCCACGACCGGATCGAACCTTTTCCTGTCAAACGAGTTTGCCGGTGGTATTCTGGGTGGAAATACGGATTATCATAAACATCAGCTTGGTGGAGAGTGGTATACACCGTTAACGGAAGATCTGGTCTTTATGGCTAATTTTCAGACAGGTATCATCAATAGTTTTGGTGATAATCCTGATATCCCTTATCTTCAGAGATTCTTCCTCGGTGGCGGATTGATGAGCAGCTCTCTTCCCCTTCGTGGGTATGCCGATCCCAGATCCAGTCAAAGTTATGATAGAACCGGTGGTACGACTGTCATGAAATATGGTGTGGAATTAAGATATCGTATATTAAAAGCACCGCTTCTTTATGTATTAACTTTCGCTGAGGCCGGTGAATCCTGGAATAATATCAACCAGGTAAACTTTGGAAATCTTCGTCGCTCTGCCGGCTTTGGTATTCGTGTTGATGTACCCTATCTTGGGGTCATAGGTGTCGATGCCGCCTATGGTTTTGACACCTTTAATCCGGTTACCGGTAGAACCGGCGGACAATGGCAGTTTCATATTGTTGTGGGTAATATTTTCGGACCAAAATATTAGATTTACCGCAGATTATTCCGTATGTCCTCCCGCCTTTCAGGCTGTTGCAAATTAAACAATTTTGATGTTTAAAACGCGCAGATTGTCATTCCCGCGAAAGCGGGAATCTAAAAGGATACATCACGACGATTTCTTCTGCCCGGTCCGGTACCCAGATAATGTGCCTGCCAGTTCTTTTCATTGTTATACTGGTCAACATAAAAATATTTATCCGGTGACGATTGAACCACTTTGACTGCTTTATCAATAGCCCCATCAGTGCCGTACATCGGATCGGTGTAAACCAGTTTGGCACCGTAGGCTTGCATCATCTTTTTGTGGATATCCCCGGCATTCTCCGGCAGACACAAGGTCACTTTAAATCCAAGAGAAGCGCCAATCATCGCATAAGCAATCCCGGTATTTCCGGAGGTGGCGTCCAGAATAGTTTTGTTCTGTGTCAATTTTCCACTTTTGAGACCATCAAGGATCATATTATATGCCGCTCTGTCCTTAATCGATCCACCCGGATTAAACCATTCTGCTTTGGCATATATCTCTACCGGTGTAACGGTTTTTAAAATGTTTTTTAATTCTATCAACGGTGTATTCCCGATATAATTGGTCAGATGAAATCGGTCAGCTGCATAACCCACCCCCTCTTTCCCCCTCCCTAATCAGACTTGTCCGCCTGAGGCGGGTTCGGAGGGGGATTAAAGGGGGAGGGTCAGCATGTTTAACCTGGATAATAGCTATTGCGTCTCCCAACCAAGTGGGATATGAATAGATCAAGTTAATATAAAAAAAGCTTTTATTTCGAAAAAAATGTACTTATAATATGCATGACAAAACCTGTACACGGTGCTTAAATCTCTATATGTCATTTCTTCTAAAAGAAGCCTAGATCGGTTATATGTACTGTACTCTTTTTATCATGCACCTCTTAGAATGATTTGTATAATAACTTTTATTCGTGCTCAAAAATCATAAACTGTTTTTTGGGTGTTCTTTGCACAGGAGGACAAAACAATGAAACATTTATTCGCGTTAACTATCGCCATTTTTGTTTTAGTATCATTCACGATACAAAATCAGTCGTTTGCCCAGGACAGTACATTTGCTTTTAAATTGAATGGGCATAAATATAATCAGCAAGAAGATTTAATGATCAGAGCGACTGAAGAGTGGTTTTTGGTTGCTATGGATAGTCTTGATCTTCCCGGGCTTATTGACAGCATGGCAGCAGCCAATGATCTTATAATAAACGAACTTAATGAACCTGAACTTGTCGATGTATTTTACGAGATTGACGAATCTGAAACCTATGATTTTCTGAGTAACATTACACTGGATACCTTATATATTTCAGCGACCGGACTTGGCTGCAAGTTTGAAGTCGATATCATCGGAGCTGGATTTGTTATTGGAGGTGTAAGTACCTATGTAAA
Source organism: Calditrichia bacterium (assembly GCA_023132435.1). Lineage (GTDB taxonomy): Bacteria > Calditrichota > Calditrichia > JAJRVZ01 > JAJRVZ01 > JAGLYF01. The sequence continues at coordinate 16,115 of JAGLYF010000016.1, forward strand.
CGGTGAATTTAAGATCAATCTTGGTGAACCAGTAATACTGGATCCGGAAATTTCAGTTGTTGGAACCGGACACATACTCTGTCCTGTTCTGGCTGATACCTTTAAATCAGCTATTGGAAGTGAAATAGACAGTTTACTTTTAGGTTTAGCTTCGATGTATGAATCGGAGTCTTTTGATAACCTTTTAACCTTTCTTAATCCGATTCAGGCATTGGGTATTGAAGATTCAATATTGATTGAACAGGCTCTGGAGAGTTTTCCCATGAATATGGATATGTATACGGAGAAGGATGATGATCAGGAGATTGTTCAACTCATCATTGAAATTAATTTCTTATTGGGAACCACAAGTAATCCCAGCGCATTTATCGGGATTGAACCGTCTGAAATTCCTGGTTCACAATTGAAAACCGGTGGTTTTAGTTTTCTATACTGGGTACTCCAGAACAGTTTTCTCTGGCATGATTGGACTGAATCTCAGCGCGTGGATGCAGCCTTTGGTATCATGGATGATGTTGACATAAATGGCTATCGTTTAGAGTTGAGGTGGAGTGATCTGCAAAGCCTGGCCTATCTCGGTTATGAGCTGGATCCGGCAGATATTACACCTGATAAGATCGACAGTATTTTAACAGAAAGTGAACACTGGGATACCACCGCATTTCTGGCTATTCAGGAATATCTCAATAACGGGATTACCCGTGAGCTTGGCCCATTTATGGCTGTGGGAGTTGGACATCAAGACCGGATGCCGGTTGATGGGAGCGGTTTGGGGATAGCCCCGGCGACAGAAGAATGGGAAGCAGCAGAAGGATATACGGGGGTGAGTGCCAGTGAATATCTCTACAATTTAAAGATTTATGCGCATGCGACGGTAAGAAAGTTTGCCGATGAAATTGAGGTATGGCAAATTGAAAATGAATTGAATGCTGCCGGATTTGCTGCCGCTGTTCCGGAGTTGTGGCGTAAGGGTGATCTCTGGCTGGACGCTGAATTCAGAAATCAGGTGTGGGCTGTTTTAGTAGATGCTGTTCGCACCGAGGACCCGGATCCTACAACAATGATCATCCATGATCTGCATATGTTAGGTTTTATGCAGGGTTTGGAAGTGTGGGTAGAGGATATGGATATTGTCGGTATTAACTATTATCCAAATCTGGTCGCTTCCCTGCCGGTGATGGGATTTACGGTTGGGGAATATGTATGGGCTGTACGTCGGGCTTTAAATGGACTTGGCCACGAAGAGAAACCGGTCTGGCTGACCGAGACGGGTTACCCTGGTATCGAGATTGCAGATCCGCCTGATAATATTAATTTAGCTGATGATGGCGTTTATTTTTCTGAGAACAGACAGAATGAGTATGTGGAGACTGCCCTCAAGTCAGCCGTCGATAATGGAGTCAGTGGATTTTTCTATTATTCACTGGTCACACAGGAGGATCGACCTGGGGGGATAACTATACCAATGAGATTTTCCGGAATGGTCAGAAGGGATACCGATGTCTATAAACCTGCATTACAGACCTTTGCAGATCTATACGAACAGTTACTTATTATTGATCCTACAGCAATCAATGATGAGATCTTAATCTTTCCGGAAAAGGCCTCACTCCATCAAAACTATCCCAATCCTTTTAATCCAAAGACGGTTATCAGCTATCAGTTACCGGTTAGCAGTTCTGTCAAGTTACATCTCTTTAATGTACAGGGACAATTAGTGGAGACTATTTATTCAGGAAGACAGGAGGCTGGAAACCATAAAATCGAGTGGAATGCCGGCCATCTGGCCAGTGGTGTTTATTTCTATCGTTTAAAGGCAGGAAATTTTACTGATATTAAAAAAATGATTCTCCTGAAATAAGATTTTTAATAGAACGCGGATGACGCGGAGATCCGCGTCATCCGTGTCATCCGCGTTCCATTACCTAATTATCATCCTTATTGACTCTCTGAACAACACGTAAAATAGAGTTGATTTTAGTCCCCGGTCCTTTAAATATCTGTTGAACTTCCGCTCCGGAATAGTTGGTATATAAAAAACTTTGGATAGGTATCTTGTCACCGCAACATTTAATTATCCGGGCGCAAGGGAGACCGAGATTCTCTGATCTGCAATATTTAAAGGTCAGATGATGACCCAATTTTGGACAATAGAATTCTTCCTGATCGTATTTTTCTTTCATTATGATCTTCTTTCAAATTAAAAGGGACCCCGTTAAAAAACGGGGTCCGGATTTTCTACCACCGTCCCGATTTTGCTGCCTCAGGTTTGGGCAAGTTCTCTATTGATTTGAGAGATTTCTGTAATTCATCTTCAGGCAATGGATAATCGACTAATTGATCTGAGAAGAATTTCTCATATCCGGTAAGATCCATTAAACCATGTCCGCTAAAGTTAAAAATAATTACCTTTTCTTTGGCCTCTTCTTTGGCCTTTTTTGCTTCCTGAATAACTGTGGCAATGGCATGACTGGTTTCCGGTGCTGGAATAATACCTTCGGTTCTTGCAAATAGTACGGCCGCCTGATAGCTTTCTAATTGATCCAAGGCTCTCGGATTTATCAGACCCTCTACGATTGCCTGACTAACCAGTGGGGCAATCCCATGATAGCGTAACCCACCGGCATGAATGGGCGGAGGAATAAATTCGTGGCCAAGTGAATGCATCGGTAAGAGCGGTGTCATCATCGCCGTATCACCATGGTCATATGCAAAGGGTGCACGGGTCATTGTCGGACAGGAAGTAGGTTCGACAGGAATAATATCAATTTCAGCACCATTGATTTTATCCTGTACAAAGGGGAAAGCTAAACCGGAAAAATTGCTACCGCCTCCGGCACAGCCAATAACGACATCAACCTTTTTTTCTCCGATTTTTTCTAGCTGTTTTTTCGCTTCGAGACCAATAATTGTCTGGTGTAATAGAACATGGTTCAGAACACTACCCAGCGAATATCTGGATTTTCCGGTTTCATCTGTGACCGCTGCTTCGATTGCCTCACTTATTGCAATCCCCAGACTCCCCGGTGTATCCGGAAGTTTGGCCAGGATATCGTTTCCGGCTTTGGTTTCAGTACTTGGACTGGCAACACAATTTGCACCCCAGGTTTCCATCATAGTCTTACGGAAGGGTTTTTGATCAAAACTGATTCGCACCATATAAACCTTACACTCAAGCCCGAGCAGAGAACAGGCAAATGCAAGAGCACTGCCCCACTGTCCGGCCCCGGTCTCCGTGGTCAGTCTGGTAATACCAAATTGTTTGTTATACCAGGCCTGAGCAACCGCAGTATTTGGTTTGTGACTTCCAGGCGGAGAGATACTCTCATTTTTATAATAAATTCTGGCCGGTGTATCTAGGGCCTTTTCCAAAAAATGAGCACGGTGCAGAGGAGCAGGCCGCCAACGATACAATATTTCAAGGATTTCCTCGGGAATATCGATCCATCTTTCACTGCTGACTTCCTGTTCGATTAGATTCATCGGAAAAACAGGAGCAAGCATATCAGGAGTAATTGGATTCCCGTCAGGTCCCAGGGGCGGTTGCATCGGTGTTGGCAAATCTGCCGCTAAATTGTACCACTGTCGTGGTATTTCATCTTCGTTTAACAGAACTTTTACTTGCATTTTGATACTCCCTTATAAAATAATTTTAACTTTTAATTACCGATCTATATTTTTTTAATATCATTTTTAAAACAGAGTTGGCCTTTTTCAATTCCCGGGATCCCCGGGTTATTTTACACAGGCTCAGCCGCAGGTCTTTTGCAATTTTTCTTTGGCTCGTACCTTTCTCGATTCTTTTTACGATTTCCCAACGCGATGATACATTCTTTACCTCATTAGGAGTAAGAATGCTGAACAGAAATTCCTCAATAGTTTTAGCACTATGGATTTTAGATAAAATCAGCGATATTTCTTTAATGTTTTTCATTGTGTGTTTCTATATATAGAAACATATTAATAAAAAAATATATTCAATTCCACTATTTAAAATAATTATTCAATGTCTTTATCATTATTAGAGAGGTTTCTTTGTGCTTGATATCATTTTTACGATGTTGGCTTTTATATAGATTTTTTTGATTTGAGATTCCTGATCATTAGAATGAATATAAATGGTCTTTCTATTTATACCCTGTCTGTTTTTTGTATATAAAGTTACTTTTAATTCACCGGAATTTCCAGGAGGTATGACTTCTGAACTCAGAAGTGAGGCTGTGCAGCCTCACGAACCCTGGACATTTTTTATAAACAGAGTATCCGTTCCAGAGTTTTCAAATTTAAATACATGGGTCAAGACGGTATCGTTGTTAACTTCCCCAAAGTCAAATTCTTCTTCTTCAAATACAATTTTTGCGTTTGGTTTATTAGATGAATTTTGGTTGATTAAATTCCCCTGAAGCAGAATCATCATTGAAAAAATGAAAACAACTAAAATATATTTTTTCAAGACTTACCTTCAACTATAGTGAATGGGTCCACGAATTACACGAATATTAATTTCTTAGTTAATGTTTGAGTACAATTTCCTTTTGGTTTTTTATCAATTTATCAAATTTGAAAACAAATTCAATATAATTTGAATTTTATACACTATTATCAAGAAAAAATATTTAAAATGGAATGTTGTCTGTTTCCGGATTGTCTAACTGAAATAAGTTTAATAGAAGAATTGGTATTATGAATTGGGAATTAGAAACTCGATGCTGGATACTGGATGATAAGATAAAAGCGCTGCTTACCGGGAAACAATTAGAATTATATGAGGAATTAAAGATTCAACATAAAAAGAGACGTTTTCATCATTTCCCCCGGACTTCCGTCCGGGGCTAGTCTAAGGTCATGACCGTCTTAGACATTCCCAATCCGGCCAGTTATCCCCTTTGTGACGGTTATTTTCCCAATGCAGTGGCTGCAGGTTAGTGAGGTCATCGGTACCCCCCTTCGCTACCGGTTTGATATGATCTATTTCCCAGCCATGTTCGGACAAGGTGCCATACTTATTTTTTTGGATGACTATACCACAATAATCCTGTTTAAACGTGACAAATCCGGGATCTTTTTCCGCTTTTTCCCAAACCGCCTTTATCACTTGCGTCGAGAATGGTTGGCCTGTGCAGGTTGTTCCCGGTAATCTTGTTTGTCCATTCCTCTTGGTTGTATCCCGGATCTCTTCCAACCTGTGTGAGAATAAACGGCCGGCAATACAGCGAATCTGATCGAAAATTGTGTGTGAGGTTGCTTGTTTCATAAAAGGCTTCCCTTATCTATCCATTGAACTGCTTTTTTGATATCTTTAAACACCCGGACATTCTTCTTTTGATTTATTTCAGTTTTTATTTTCATATTTTTTTTTACCACAAAGGTCACCAAGTAGGCACAAAGCACACCAAGAAAAAATAATAGTTATTTCTTTGTGCCCTTTGTGCATTCTTTGTGTCTTTGTGGTTAATTTATACCATTTTTTTATCAAGTAGCCGTATAACCACCTGCATCACCTTACGGCCGTCTTCTTCATATACAGCCGATTCCTGTTCATCTTCATCGATCGTCTGGTTTTCAGTGGCCTCCAGGCCTACAGATCTTCGCATGGGAAATTTCGCATCTCGTTTCATCGCTGCTTCTTTGATAATATCAAAATCCTTTTGTTTTAATAAGGCAAGGGACGTGGCTTCACGAGCAAGTACTTCCACCCCGGCATTTTCCATTTCTCTACGCCCGGCAGCGACGAATAATCCGGCCAGGGTATGCTCTATATAAGAGAGGCCTAATACCATGGTAGCGAGAAATTGCCCGTTGACAAAACAATAACTGGCCGCTTCGAAGAGATTGATCGTCACCGTTCCTCCCGGAAAAACCCAATGACTTGAACGCGGTGTTTGATTAACCAGCCACTCTAACCGGTTTGCACCTTTTTTTGAAAATAGCTGATTCGTATCAGATAACCAATTTCCCGACTCTCGTTCTAAATCTGTACCCATTATCATCCTCTCCCTTTAACTCAGATATATACTAACCTGGATATTTCAATTCTCGCAACAATGCAATGTAAATGAGTCCACGAATTACACTAATTTGCCACGAATTTTCACGAACTTTTTTTACATTTATTTTTTAATTCGTGTTAATTCGTGGATAAGAGTCTTTGCTCGTTCTTTTGCTTATTCAATAATTGTACCAAAAAGCACATAATTCCGTAACTTCTTATATATCAATGCCTTACACCAATTTCTCAATTCCCTCATATTTTTCAATTCAGGAACGATCGTTCACACCTGGTATACTACTGTTCACCAATTTCAAGGCATAAAAGGAGCTATTCCCGGTAAAAGTCAGATAATATTTTCATTTCGGCCTGAAAAATTCGCTATTTTATACAAAGTACCGGTCAAAATCGCCATTTTGAGGGAATTCCACTGTTAATTTAGAGAAAGATGAGTCAATTACAGACAAAATTGGGTGAAATTCAGCAGAAAGTGTGAACGATCGTTCACATGTGTGAACGATCGTTCACACTTTGTGTGCGATCATTCCATCCGGTTTTATACAATAAATACAGTTAAGTTCTTTATTAACATACTATTAACTAATATTTATCTCTTCTTTGACAATTTGGGCACGATTTTAGCATCATTGAATCTAAGGGTGCTTGTTTTTTAACCACTGAATAAAGATAGTAACTCGTTTCTCGCAGCTCGTTACTCATATCTCGTTATGGTATGCTTTAATAAACAGCAAATTGCTAATAACGAGGAACGAGAGACGAGCAACGAGTATCGAGCTCAAAGGAGTTTCATATGGATCTGTTACTCATTAATCCGGGAAATTTCCGCGGGCAAATGCCCAATGAACATCTCGGAATTCTCAGCCTTAAATCATTTGCCTGTTTAAAAGGCTATGATGTCGATGTGATCGACATGGCGATAGAAAATCTCAATATCGCCTCCGCCATACCGCTAATTCTTAATCAAAATCCCCGTGTACTTGGAATTTCCATGCTTGATGATACTAAAAACTTTGGATTTTCACTGATCAAAGAACTCCGTGAAACCGGTTACCGCGGAAAAATAATTTTAGGAGGATATTTTCCCACTTTTTCTGCCCGTGATATCTTGCAGGACTTTCCGGAAGTTGATTTCATCGTCCGGGGTGAGGGAGAACTAACCCTGGTCGAATTATTGGAGGTTCTCATTAAATATAAAAATACTGATTTTAGTAAAATACAGGGTCTTAGTTTCAGAAATGGTGAAACAATTGTTGAGAATCCATCCCGCCCTCTGATTACCGATCTGGAAATACTTCCCCCGATAGATCGTAAATATGCTGCTGATTGTATCGGCAACAAACAGCCCTTACGTGTCTACGCCACCCGCGGTTGCTGGGGTGAGTGCAGTTTTTGTGATATTATCTCACTCTATGGCCATTCGAGAGGGAAACAGTGGCGCCGTCGACCGGTGGAACTTCTGGTTAAAGAACTTGCTGAACTGGCAAAAACCTATCAGACCACTCATTTTATCTTTAATGATGATCAGTTTTTAGTCAAAGGAAAAAGGAATCTTGAATATGTGGAAGAATTTGCCGCAACCCTGGAACAAAAAAATCTTGATATTACCTTCGATCTGATGTGCCGGGCTGATACGGTCACCCAGCCGGTGATGACCCGCTTACAGGCAGTTGGTTTACAACGTGTATTTCTCGGTTTGGAATCCTTTAATCCCAGGCAGTTAGAAAGATACCAAAAGGGTATCAGTGTCCGGCAGAACCTGAGAGCCCTGCGGATACTAAAAAACCGGAAAATTGATGTTATTGCCTCGGT
>JAGLYF010000160.1 GCA_023132435.1 Calditrichia bacterium
GGAGGGTTAGGGGGTTGTTGCGTTCCCGATATTATATATTGGATATTGGAAATTCATGTTTTGCATCTTATTACATAATGCTGCATTTTTAATGTTTGATTTTTGAATGCAGGTCGTTCCTATGGAACTACGTTTTTTTGGGATGACTATTTACCCTGGACTTCCGTCCAGGGCTACTCTTAGACAATTCCTCCGGAATTGATTTAGGCATATCCGGATCATTGAGAAAAAGTCAGTCATTCCGCCTAAATAAAATATGCCTTGATTTATAACAGCTACAGTATCGAACATCGAATATCATACATCATGTATATAATATTAGATATCCAGCATCGAGTAACGAGAAGCGAGCAACGAGAATCGAGTCACGCTCCACGCCCCACGATTATTCATCCCGGTGGTGCCAGGCACGATCCTTGATGCGCCGTTTGACATCCCGGTATTTTTTGCTCTGAGCCCTGGCCATCAATAATAAATAAACCACGGCTATTGCTAATACAGCGATGATTAGGGTTTCTGACATGATTCTACCTGATATATGCATAGCGCATAGGGCATAGCGCAAAGCGTAAAAACGCTATGCGCCAAGCGCTTTGCTCCATGCGCAATAGTGGAGACGCCGGGAATTGAACCCGGGTCCGAACAAGCACCATTACAGACCTCTACATTCATAGTCATCATTTAGGTTTAACACAGGTGCAGGTATGATGTCTAACCAACAACTGTGCGAGTCAGACTGAGTACGATTTCTGATGTACTGACACCACCAGAAACCGATCTACCGAAAATGGCATCCTGACAAACCCAGGTAGATAAGAGTAAGCCAGGATGTGACAGCACTATTTAGGCTGCCATTGCGTAATCATAATCGGCACTTAAAGTGCTACCGGATAATCACGGGATATCCGGAGAGCCCGGAATGCCATCCGTAACCGTTCCTTGCCCGTCGAAGCCAGATCGTCCCCATATATCAAAGAACAATGTAAAACTTTTTTTGTTCCAAATAACAGAAACAGAGAATGACTGGCTGGATTGAAGGTCGGGGGACAACCTCAAAACCAAGCGTTACCGTCATTCTCTGCCGCAACACCAAATTCGGGTAGGGGGAAAACCCAAGAAGATGGCATTGCAAAAATGTACACCTGGAAGGAATCGAACCTTCAACCAACGGATTAAGAGTCCGCTGCTCTACCTAGTTGAGCTACAGGTGCAAATTGAAATCTGTCTGAGCAGCGGGTTCGAGCACCAAAATATACAAATATGTAAAACGATAGGCAAGGATGAAATGTAGGGGCGGGTCCCTGTCCCGAAACGGGATCTCGTTCCGGGACGGGATGACAATCATAATCAAATATCCATCATCTAATATCCAATTGAAACAACCCCCTAACCCCCTTTTCTAAGGGGGAACAGATTGTGCCAATTCAATAGCTAAAAACTTAGTAACATATATCCCAATTTAACGTAGATATAACTATAAAACTCAGTAACAAATAATTGACGAATTTATAAACAGGAGATTAAGACCATGACCAGGAAGAAAATTATTATTTATGGTAGTATTCTCATCGTTGTAATCATCGTTATTGTGGCCTTTTCGATGAATGGGAATGGTGATGAAGCGATCCCTGTGCAGACGGCAAAAGTTGAGCGGCAAAAGATTGTCGAAACCGTTTCTGCTACCGGTATCGTCCAACCTGAAACCCAGGTCAAAATCAGTGCAGATGTTGCGGCAAAAATTACTCGTCTGGAAGTGGAAGAGGGTGAATGGGTAGAAAAAGGGCAGTTTCTTGTTCAGTTAGACCGGGAGAAATTCCTGGCCACTGTGGAACGTGCGGAAGCCAGTCTGCGGGCAACTGAGGCCAATGCTAATCTGGCAAAAGAGAATATGATTAAAGCGGAAAAGGATTTTCTGCGAACAAAAGAACTGTATGACCAAAAACTTGAATCCCAGGCTTCGATGGACCAGACCTACGCCGCTTATCAGGTGGAAAAAGCCCGCTATCAAGCTGCTCTGGAGCAGGTGGAGCAGGCCGCAGCCAGCCTGAAGCAGACCAGAGATGATCTTTCCAAAACATCGATCTATGCCCCGATGGCCGGTACGATTAGTATTCTGAACAAAGAAGTGGGTGAAATCGCTCTTGGTTCCCAGTTCCAGGAAGATGTGATTATGGTAGTTTCCAATCTTGCCGGTATGGAGGCTCTGGTCGATGTGGATGAGAACGATATTGTGGCAATACAACTGGGTGACAGCGCAACCATTGAAATTGACGCTTTACCGGATGTTCTTTTCAAAGGAACGGTTAGTGAAATCGCCAGCAGTGCAAAAATCAGTGCCGCTGGTTCTGCCGATCAAAAGACTGAATTTGAGGTCAAAGTTTCGATCACTGTACCCGGTGAAAAATTACGACCGGGGATGACCGCCAGTGCCGATATTGTCACTGAAACCAGAGAGGATGTTATTGTCGTTCCCATTCAGTGTGTTGCCGTTAGGACCCCTGACCAGTTAAAAAATGGTTCTGTCGAGGAAACTCAGGCGGATTCGGCTGCTGCACCAAAGTATTCACCGGATAAAGATGGGTTTGTCCAGGTTGTTTTTGTAGTTAGTCAGAGTGAAGTTCGGGCTCTGCAGGTAGAGACCGGTATCCAGAGTGAAACACATATCGAAGTGCTGGATGGCCTGGCCGAGGGTGATGAAATTGTTACCGGCAACTATCGGGCAATTAGTCAACTGTTACAGAATAACTCCAAAGTTAAAACGCAGGATAAAGGTGAAGGTGGTGAAACTCTAGCCTCAAGATAATGATAGAATTATTTTGTCATTTCGAATCCCGCTGAGGAGAATATTGCAATATCGAGAATATTACCCATAAATGTCATGCCTGCGAAAGCAGGCATCCAGGCTGAAAAGTTGCATAAGTCCTAGTTTTTATGGATTCCCGCTTTCGCGGGAATGACAAAAGAAGACATTTCATGCAGAGTCGAAATGACAGGAACGGACATTAATCTAAAAACGATGATAGTATATGAAATCATTTACTGAAAAAATTGAAGCCTTTAGTATCGCCATTGCTGCCTTAAAGGCGAACAAAACCAGAGGAATCCTGACCACACTGGGTATCATTATCGGTATTGTTGCCGTAGCGACCACAATGACCGCTGCCAATGGGCTGGCCAATAATTTTCGGGAGAGTATTTCTGCAATCGGTTCTGATGTATTTTACGTCTCTAAGATGCCCTGGATTATGAGTGGCAATTTCTTCGAATTCCGTAACCGCCCAAATTTAACCTATAAAGATGGTCAAAAACTCGATCGACGATTAGTATCAGCGGTCGCGGTTAATCCAAATACCGGAGCCAATCGTGATGTCAAATATCAGTCAAAGGTCTTAAACTCTGTCCGGACAATTGGCACATCTGAAAAATACGTTGAAATTACAGGAGATGGACCGGAATATGGCAGATTTTTAACCGCAATTGATGTACAGTTTAAAAAGAAAAATTGTGTGATTGGTTCAGAAATAAAAGAGCGTTTATTTAAGAATGTTGATCCGATCAATAAAAAGATTAAGATCGGTTGGTATAATTTTCGTGTCGTCGGGGTGATGGAAAAGCGGGGAAGTGCCGGATTTTTTGGCGGTCCTAATTTTGATAATCAGATTTTTGTCCCGATCACTACTTTTATAAAATACTTTGGAGGTGCCCATCGCAATTTTACCATCTCCGTAAAAGCACCCAGTCAGGAAGCAATGACCGATTTTGAATATGAGATCGTCGGAGAAATGCGGAAGATTCGCAAATTGAAGCCGGTGGAAAAGGATAATTTTTCTATCAATACGATGGAAACATTAATTGATGCCTATAATAATGTGATGGGTGTGGTGGTATTAATTGGCTTATCAATTACTGGGATATCTCTCTTTGTAGGGGGAATCGGTGTAATGAATATCATGTTTGTATCGGTTACTGAAAGAACGCGGGAAATAGGCATCCGAAAAGCAATTGGTGCAAAAAAGCGATCGATTCTAACTCAGTTCCTGTTTGAGTCATCCACGATTTGTATGATCGGAGGCATAATTGGTGTAATTTTATCTTTTTTTGTCGCGGAATTAATTAACCAATTTCTTTTGCCGGCAAGTGTTTCCCTGCCGATCGTTTTGGTCGCTTTATTTGTCTCAATTTTAACCGGGGTGGTGGCCGGTTTTATACCAGCATACAGGGCATCGCGTCTGAATCCGATCGAAGCATTACGATATGAATAACAATCCAATAATTGAGGTGATAGTTAAATGATATTAGGTGAACTATTCCGTATGGCAGTGTCTGCTATATGGACACATAAACTCCGGTCATCTTTAACTCTTGTTGGAATTATTGCCGGGGTTGCGTCGATCATTGGTGTCATGACCGGTATTTCGGTCATCCAGAGTACAATTGAAGGTGAATTGAGTGTACTCGGATCAACGGTTTTCCAGGTCCAGAAATGGGCCTCCGGCGGGCCGATGAGCAGGGAAGAGTGGTTAAAAATTATGCGCAGACGTCCCACAACGACCGAGCATGCCGATGCCATCAGGGAGAGGGTTTCCACCGTAGATATTGTCGGCTCTGAATTGTGGAGTTCTGGACATGTTCTGAAATACCGCGATGTTACAACAAATCCAAATATCACTATCTGTGGTGGAACACCGGAATATCCACCGAATAATACACATTATATCGGTCATGGGCGAAATATTTCCAATGAGGATGTTAAAATAAGACGGCGGGTAGCGGTTCTTGGCCATGCCGTGGCGATGAAATTGTTCCCCTGGACGGATCCAAATAATAAGACGGTCAGAATCGATGGCCGAAAATTTACTGTTATCGGTGTGTTTGAAGAGAAAAAATCGGCAATGGGCGGTGGTTTTGATAACTATGTTTTGATGCCGATAACCGAGTTTAAACAGATCTATGGTATGCGGGATAATCGCAGAAGGGGACAGGAACGGTCTGTAAATATCACCGTACGAGCCAAATCTCCGGAAGTTTTGCAGGACGCAATCGAAGAAACCAGGGCGGTGATGCGTGCCGAAAGAGGATTAAAACCTCACGAAGAAGACGATTTTACCATATTTACCAATGACAGCCAGATAAATGCCTTTAACAACACCACAGCAGGCATCAAAACCGGTGCCTTTGTTATTGGAATTGTTGCATTGATCGTAGCCGGGATCGGGATTATGAATATCATGCTTGTTTCCGTAACGGAAAGAACCAGGGAGATTGGTATCAGAAAATCATTGGGAGCAAAGAAGAAGAATATCCTGGTGCACTTTTTACTGGAGGCGATTATACTGAGTAATATTGGTGGGGCGATTGGAGTGGTCATCGGATTTGCTCTTGGTAACCTGGTAAGTGTATTTACTGATTTTGCCGTTAATATTCCGATGAACTGGGCGGTAATTGGTTTGGCCTTTTGTACGGCGGTTGGATTAATATTTGGTCTTTGGCCGGCCTACAAAGCAGCGGGCTTAAACCCGGTCGAGTCATTACGATTTGAGTAAGGTGATGATGTACGACGACAAGGCCAATATGTAATGGCAGTTGTTATATGATTTCGCCCATTCAATCAGGGTGTTACCCTGATGTCAATCATTCCATCCCCACTATAAAAGCTCTGAAGGAGCGATATCATAAATCTAACCCCACATATATCTTTCATCATTCACCAGATTATATTTTTTGACTAACAGAATATACTCCTCTCTGAATGATTTTTTTTGATGATGAATTTTTTGATTTGAGATATATTTTTTTATCCTTTCAACATTCGATTGATCAACCGAAAATGCACCATAACCATTCTGCCAATGAAAGTTTTTATATTTGATTCCCTTGGTCTTTATCCATTTCGATGAATTTTTTTTCACTGCTTCAATAACGCTACAAAGTGCGAATTTTTTAGATAAAGCAAATAAGATATGAATATGATCCAAAGTTCCATTTATTGAAATAACTGGTGAATCATATGAACGGAAGATTTTTGATAAATATGGGAACAGTTCTTTTTCGATATCGGAACTTAAGAACGGTTGGTGAAATTTGGTACTGAATGTCAGGTGGATTAGTACGTTGCTCAGACTTTGTGACATCGATTAATTCCTCTTTTATTTTGTCATTGATGATCTCGCCCCTTCAGGGCTTCAAATATATAGGGATATTCATATAATCAGGGCGTTGCCCTGATTTACCTTATTTCACCCTTTCAGGGTGTGAGATTTCTCTTGTTTGTGCATATTATTTATTTCGCTACTTAAGGGGTATCCATTATTATGATTTCCATCAAATCAGGGTTTGGTCCTGATCTATCCTAGTTCAACTCTTTAGGTGACTAATTCATATTGTTTTGGTTTTACCTTTAGTCTCATATCATATAAATAACATAGCAATTCCTATACCAGAACTAAATTACATATCCGGAAAAATGATAAGATTGTTTTCGAGAGGGTGAAATATCTCTAAAATGCCAAAATGATGATGGAGCAAATCGTTAATTGAAATATGGTGAGACAGTTGTAAATAATTTATTACCCTGAAAGGGTAACTTATTAAAGATCAGGGCACCGCCCTGATGTCAATCGTGCCCTCCCAAAATTAAAGCTCTGAAAGAGCGAAATCGTTTGTCAATTCTACATTGTTACGACGCAGAGCGTCGTAACCAGATACTCATAGAGACAAATTTGACTGTTGGTTCAGATTGAATTCATACTTATATTTATAACCCATCCCCTCTTTCCCCCTCCGAACCCGCCTGAGGCGAGCAGGTCAGATTAGGGAGGGGGATTAAAGGGGGAGGGTCAGCGTGTTTCTCCGTGGTTAATATTTCAAATTTATATAAACCCGTAAGATTTGTAGATAAAAGAGGTATAAAATGGAAAATTATTTTTCTAAAAGATATTCACCAACGGCTAGTAATGCATTGCTATTTGTAATGGTTTGTTTTACCATTTTTGCCATACCTCTTTTTCCGATTGAAGCCCATCGGATTTTGTATAATCTTTCTTTCACGGCAATATTTGTGATGGCAGTTTTTTCAGTTGAAGGCAGACGGCAAATTATACTCGGGATAGCTGCAATCGCAACCATGACTGAATGGATGGCCGCTTACATGGATTTAACTTATATCACCATAATTTCATATGGGATAAATGTCATATTTTTTACAATGGTTGTCGGTAAAATGATTTATGATATCGCAAGGACCAAAATTGTAAATGTGAGGGTGATTGTAGAAGCGATTAATGGTTATTTATTGATTGGTTTTATCTTTAGTATTTTAGTGACGTTTGTAATGATTTTCAATCCCCAGGCTTATAATTTCCCAAACATTAATTCACCAAACTATTACGAAGTATCTCATGCCAGTGATTATTTGTATTATGCTTTTGTCACCTTCACCACATTGGGTTATGGTGATATTGTACCTAAAATACCGGTAGCAAGATCACTGGCAATCCTGACCAGTATAACCGGGCAGATTTATATCGCGATCATTATCGCTTTGTTGGTAGGTAAATTTGCCGGTTCTCAAACTGATAAATGATATATCTCTCACAGTACCGCAAAGATAATATTATTATGTCATCCTGAAAGGATCTTTGCGGTTGCTTGCCTCAGTTTCTATGAATAATGTAGTATTGCAACGACAACAGCAAAGATGCTTACAGCATGACAATATATAGATAAAACTTTGCGACAGTGCCTCATGGCGATAAACAAAATAATTTTATTTTTTAAAACCCGACCCCGACACCAATTCTAACCCATGGTTCGGACGAATCGTAAGGTGAGTTTGGGTCGCGAAGTATATCCCATAATACTTCCAGAAACACAGAGGCACTGGCGGATATCGGTTGAACATACCCGCCACCAACTAAAACAAAGGGTACCCAGGTTCTTTCACCCTCCAAATTTTCCGTCTGGTACTTATAACTCCAGTACATAAATTCCGCGTGGGCATAGAGCCCCCGGACGATCAGGTACCGGGAAAAGACACTACCGCCATAATTATGAGAAATTATCGTTGCGTTTTCATAGCGCTTGTCTTCTGTGTAAGCATAACCGATTTTGGCCCCCACATGAAATTGAGGGGTTACTTTATAACCCAGCATGGGAACAATGCTGATTCTAAAATAACTTCCAAAACTCAGTCCCAGTTCTCCTCCCCAATAAACTTTACTAGGTTCCTGCGTGCTCTTTGGTTTTGACTTTTCTTTGTCTTTATCAGTTTCCTGAGCAAACGATCCTGATAAAAGCACAAAAGCAAGAATAATTGTAATGATCAATCTTTGCATGACAATACCTCCGGTCATATATATCTTTTTTTACCACGGAAATACACGGAGTGACACGGATTTCTCTTTAAAAATTAAAAACAAATTCGTGAAATTCGAAATAATTCGTGGACCAATTCGTGGATAGTAGCCGCGTCGTTCCCTAAGACGAATTATTTAAATTAATTAATCCTAATCAATATATCAATAATATGAATTTGTAAATGGATTTAATTGCAGTTTTCCTTATTGGTCAGACCAGGGATTACCCGATAGTGAAGGGAATGGACAGCCGTCGATAGTTTATAGTGGAAGTGTAACTGCACAAGAGGGAATACAAAGTAAAATAAAACTGATTGGCCGAACCGATCCAAAAGTGTTCCACCGCAGAGTGGTGGAACAAGATGAAATTTTTTACAGTGGGTGCTAAGAAAATGTTTTCGTTTTATAGATTGTAGAGATGTAGCATGCTACGTCTCTACATCGATACATATATTTTTTAGAATGCTTTGTGACCTTTGTGGTTTGTTTTTATTAATCCATGAATACTAATATTGTTGTTGCAAACGTTCGAGTTCTTTTCTTCGTTTTTGAATCCGGGCCCTGGAATCCAGATACTTGGAATCTCCGGACATTTTGAATGCTTTGTCATAATAGTCCTCGGCTTCATCAAGATAACCACTGATTTCATAATACAGACCAATATTATAAGTGGCGGCGACACGATCATCTTTATCCGCTGATGGATCCTGAGCAACCATGTCCCAAATCTCCCTGGCATCTTCCCATAGATCCCGTTTGGCATATTCCACTGCTGCTTCCATCTGATCGGAATCACCTTCCTCAATTTCCCGGCTTTCTGTCACATAATGAGGAGCAACCTGCCACAGGGTCTGGTTCAAGACCTTTTCAACCAGTTCATCAACAATCGGGCGCCAATCAGGGACGTTTTTTATAGCTGCTTTTTCGTTTTTACCGACACCGGAATATTTTGAACTTTTACTTCTTCCGGTAGAGGCGCTATTTGTTTTTGATACGACAATTGAACCTGTTGTAATATTGACTATTTTATAGGTAAACTTTACATCCACCTGGCGGGAGATTCTATAACGTTTTTTCTCTACTTTTTTCTCTTTATAGGTCTCCCACTTTCCCCGATCCTGTACGTTATATGTCCCTGACCCCATGACAAGACCTTCGGCACCCAGCAATCTTCCAACTTCAGTGGCCTGATTAGCATCGATAACACCACTTAATGATAAAGCCTGCTCCTCGAGGATTTTAAGAAGTTCTTTTCGTTCGATCACCGTATAGTATTTGTTATTAACTAATTTGGCAACCAATCGGTCGGATACCAGGTTACCCGGGTAGGCCTTCTTGGGATCCGGTGGTTTTTTACCCTTAAACATATTTTTCAGGAATAGCTCCCCGAAGTCCTTTAACTTCTTCGGACTTTTTTCCTCATCACCAAAATCCCAACTTCCAATAAAATCAAAATCCAAAACCGCTACTTTTTTTACGGCACCAACATCTAATTGGGCCGGTTTTAACACTTTGATTCTTTTTGTCGTACCACATTGATTCAACATCAATATGGCGGCTAAAAGCGATAAAATGAGTGGTAAGCGTTTCATTTATTTTGTCCTCCCAATGAATCGGCTAAATACTTTAATTTATTATCGTCCGGTTGAGCAAATTCCTTAAGATTTGTTTTTAGATATTAGATACTGGATGCTGGAATCTAGATATTAGCCAAATCTTTGATGAATTGGCCCACTGTCATTCCCGCGAAAGCGGGAATCCACAGTGGTAAACCCCAACAGGAATCCAATTGGATAAGTTCCAACAGGGATCTGAATATTTATTTCGTAATTGGTTATTTCTCAATGGATTCCCGCTTCCGCGGGAATGACAGTGGCGCAAGTAAATAATAATTTAAAAACTTAGTGATAAAATCAAGTTGATATTTTGTCCGGGATGAATAAATTTAAGCAGACATAAAAATAGTAAGAAAAATTCATTTTATAAATAACAAGTATTTAGTAATATATAAAAATACATTAATCACTTTAATGAAGTTTCATATAAATCTTTTCCCGGAGGATAAGTATATATGCATTCTGATCATCCAAAGATTGAGAAAATTGTCAAGACACACAAGATTGAATTTATTGACTTAAAGGTCAGTGATTTAAATGGAAGGCTGCATCATCTTACCTTGCCCTATTCAGATGCTATTTTGAAAGATCTTATCAAAAATGGTGTGGGATTCGATGGTTCCAGTTATGGCTTTCAAAGGGTGGAAAACAGTGACATGATCATGAGGCCTGATTTGGAAACGGCAATGCTCGATCCGTTTCGTGAAGCGTCCACGATCAGCTTTTTCACCAGGGTTTATAATACTGATACAGATAATACACCTTTTCAGTTTGATTTACGAAATATGGCCGAACGCGCTGAACTACTATTACAAAAATATAAAATTGGCCAGAGTTCAATGTGGGGACCAGAATTTGAGTTTTATATTCTCTCTGATGTCACCTTTAAATCAGAAGCAACAGATTCATATTTTAGAATCGAATCGGAGGAGAGAGACGGTGGAAATGGTTATCATATTGCCAATCCACTCGATGTTTACGACGATTTTCGGGATGAAGCGACAAGGTTTTTAATAGAAGCCGGGATCTCGATCAGGTATCATCACCATGAAGTAGGAAGTCTGGGACAACAGGAAATTGAAACAAATTTTGATACATTACTACCAATGGCAGATAAGATATTATTGAGCAAGTATATTCTTCATAATCTGGCCAAAGAAAAAAATCTATTCCTCACCTTTATGCCGAAACCTTTATATGGGCAGGCTGGTTCCGGTATGCATTTTCATCATTTCCTGGTAAAGAATAATAAAAATGCTTTCTACAAAAAAGGTAGCTATGCTAACCTGAATGAAATGGCGATGTATTACATTGGTGGCGTTCTTAAACATGCACCAGCGCTTTGTGCTTTCACCAATCCTACCACGAATTCATATAAGCGATTGGTGCCCGGGGTGGAGGCGCCGACAGCGATAAATTTTGGACAGGGAAACAGAGCGTCCTGTGTTCGCATCCCACGTTATGTCAAGGATCCACTAAAAACACGTTTTGAATATCGCCCACCGGATGCGACTGCTAATCCGTATCTGGCTTTAACAGCACTTTTAATGGCAGGTCTTGATGGGGTCATAAATAAAATAGATCCGGTAAAGGAAGGTTATGGCCCTTATGAAGCAGATGAGTATGATCCACGCATAGAAATGAATTATCTGCCCTTTAGCCTGGATACGGCCCTGAATGCCTTAAAAATTGATCACGAATTTTTATTACGTGATGATATTTTTAGTTCATCTTTGATTGAACACTGGATTTCAGTAAAGACTGAAGAGTTTAATAAGATATCAAACTGGCCCAGCCCGATAGAGTATAGTTTGTATTTTGATTTTTAAAAATATTCCGTGCTCTGAGGCAGAGTAATTCGTGGACCAATATGCTTTGTGTCTAAGCACGACATATAAATATATATCATATATAATTATGAAAGGAGATTTACAAGTGGATCGTAAAAGTCTGATTGAAGAGGCCAAAAAGCAATTAAATGACTTCAATTCTCAGCTGGATGACCTGGAAATTAAAATGAAAGATTTCTCCGGCGAAGCAAAAAAGGTATATGATGAACAGGCCGGAGAATTGCGAAAATTAATAGGTGAAGCAGAAAAAAACTTTGATAAAGCTAAAAACGCCAGTGAAGAAACCTGGGGTGAAGTAAAAGACTTTGTTGAGTTTACCGGAAAAGCCCTGCGTAGTTCATTTAATTATTTTATCTCACACTACAAGAAAAAGTAGGTGTAGGGGATAAAGGTATAGGGGTATAAGGTATAAAGGTATAGGGTATATGGAAATTGAGGGGTAGGGGCATGGCGTGCCATGTCCATTTGAAACAAACCACAATATTGCGTAGAGACGAGCCCCGAGAAATCGGGATTTTCAACCGGTGGGTCGTCTCTTGAATTCCAAGTAGGAAGTATGAAGTAGGGAGTGGGAAGAATATTGATTAGATCGGGATCAAAAATATTGAAATTAATGTTTTGCTTCGTTCTCAGTTTAATGGCGACGCTACCAGCGCTTGCTGCCAAAATCGATGTGGTTATACTTAAAAATGGTGACTATATCACCGGTGAATTGAAGATAATGGAATTTGCCAGATTGAGCTATAGTACAGATGCCATGAAAACGCTGAGTATTGAGTGGGATCAGATTAAATATCTGAAGGCCAATGAGACTTTTCGTATCGAACTGGAAAATGGTTACGATTTTTCCGGTTCTATAGATACGGATACTCTGAATAATAAACTGATCATTAAATTTGATAGTTTATATTATAAGACCAGCTTTCATGATGTTGTCAGGATTATCCCGATTAAAGATTCTTTTCTTGAAAGATCGAAGGTGTCGCTTGACCTGGGATTCAGTTATACGAAGGCCAGTGATATTGCCCAACTTACTTCCAATATTAAAGGCTCCTACAGAAGCTGGCATTTCAGGCATGAATTGAATTTTAACTCCATCGTAACCGCGAAAAAAGATAGTAATGCCGCTCAGAATGTTGATCTGACCTGGAATACAAGCCGGTTTTTTGTTTATAAATGGTTTCTGAATGCATTTATCGGGGCACAAAAAAACACAGAACTTGGTCTGAATTTGCGGCTGCTTATCGGTGCGGGTGGTGGAAAGGATCTCTACCGTACCAATACCAATCTTCTTACAGCCGGAGGCGGTTTACAGATTACCCAAGAATGGAAAAAAGATACGGAGGGCAGTGAAACAAATTTGGAGGGTCTGGTCGGACTGAACCATCAGAAATTTCAGTATGTCGATCCGGAAATCGATCTTAATACAACCGTAACATTGTATCCAAGTATTACGAGCTGGGGCCGGATTCGTTTTAACTTTAATACCAACTTAAGCTGGGAAATTTGGAAAGATTTTTTCTGGAAACTAACTCTGTATGATAATTTTGATAACCAACCTCCGACAGAAGGTGCCTCAAAAAATGATTATGGGGTTACGTTATCTTTTGGATGGAAGTATTAACCCTCCCCATTTCCCCTCCCTTATGCATAAGGGAGGGGATGAAGGGGTGGGTTATTTCTTTACTCTAACAATTTATAAATAGGATCCGATACTTCACGCCGGATTGTAATAGTTTGCCATTTACGAATATAACTGACAATATTATGTCGTTCTCTTGTAGTTAATACATGACGCTGTCTGTCAGGTAGGCCCCATACCGGCATCGGTGTACCGGCCCGGCCCAATGTGATTGTCGCTAACAGATAGCCATTAGTCGCTGCGTTTAAAAATTCCTGATTATTCAGAGCCGGGGCTTTGATCCCTTCACCATTCTTTCCATGACATTCAGCACAAAACTGTTGGAATAACTCTTTACCTAATTCGGGAGTACCAAGAGAGGGACCCGGATTTAAATATGGAGGAACACTATCCCTTTGAGACTTCATAAATGCGACAAGATCGATCAATTCTGAATCTGACTGTTCTACTTTAAACATTGGCGTACGACCGCGCCCCTGTTTGATAGTTTTTACGATAAATTCATCCTCTGCAGCATCCAAAAAATCACGATTCAGAATGGCAGGGCCAATCCCGCCCATCCCATCAGAACCATGACAACGACTGCATTGGTAATGAAAAATGAGTTTTCCCTGGTTGATATTGCCGGAATAATCAGAATCCAATGGGCGATTATTTGATGATTTTCTATTTGGCTGCAAAAATCTGATAAGACTTTTAAGAGATGAAGCCTCAAACCGGGACCAGGATGGCATCGCTGTATTTGACCTTCCTTTTGTCAAAGTTTTATAAAGAAATCTATCAGTTGCTAATGACAGAAATGAGCTGTTGTTCAGATTCGGACCGATCCCCCCGGACCGATTTTCTCCGTGGCAGGTTGAGCAATATTGATGATATAAATTATTCCCTTCGACAATATTGAACGTTGCTGATTCGACCTGCTGCCGGGAAGGCGCCTCCTTTCGCCATTGACGTACATGGTTTATGAGCATTAGTAACTCACTATCCCGTAAACCGGAATGTCTGCTTCGCCACGAAGGCATATAACGTCCGCCCCTACCTTCATTAATTGTGAAACTGATCATATCCAGGGAGGCAACCGCCTGAAAATCAGGATTGGAAATGGTCGGGACACCAAATAAATTAGTTTTATAATCTCGTCCTGTCCCACTGGCTCCATGACAAGAAGAACAAAATATCTGATAGGCAGTTTCTCCACCGATTATTTCTCTTTGATTTTTAAATTCTTTAATCACCTTCAAATCATAATAGTGCAGAGACAGCGATGGTTCTGAAAAACCTAATAACAAGGTGATGAGAGCATTTTGCACAGGGGGTGCGAAAGTAAACTTTGGCATAATACTGCCAGGACTGGTCTTTGCCGGATCGGAGAAATGTTCATTATGCCAGTTGTATATTGATTTTTCCCCTTTAATATTTTTAAAATTATAACCCTTGAGTATCTTTCTTCCCTCTGATGTCAGGTCAGGTCCGTAAGGGCCGCCAACACCACGGAGTTTATGACAGCCTAGACATCCGGTTTGTATAAATGACTTTAATCCTGTTGAAATGGCCGGCATTGTTTGATTAACAGAGGTTGAATCGAATATAGCCAGGTGGCAGTGCGCACACTGTGATTCTAAGGGTCGCCACTCATATTGATTTTCTCTGTCACAGGTTTCACTTCGTCTGAGAGAACGACCGCTTCCATTATGGCATAGCGTACAGGCAAAGGTAGCCAGATCATGCTGCTCGAGGGCCGGACCAGGATGCGCAGAAAAGGGAAGGGGGAGTGAATCAACCTGTACCTGTCCGACCGTGACATGGCAGGTAACACAGCGGTCGATGTGACTGATAGTTTTGATTTCTATTTGTCTTATTCCGGATCCGGGCTGGATTTGATCGGGAGGTAAATTCAGACGACCAAGTTGCTCTCTATACTCATTCTGATATTGTTTCCATTCCGGTGTAATAATTTCTTCCCACATCATCAGAAAAGCGAAGATAAGGAAAATCAGGCCAGAAATAATCGAGAGTATTTTATATAATTTTAAATATTTTTCTTCCATAGTGATCTATCAAAGTTGTAGTTCATCTCTAAGATGGACTACAACTCATCATTTATCTTTTAGAAAAATGGCCATATAATAAATTCCCAATCCGGTCCCCGGAACCAGATACCGATTGCAGTGAATAAGGCAAAACCGGTCAATATACAAGAATAAAGGGCGATAGCTCCCAATCGTATTGAATTTGTCCGTTTGGCGATGATCAGTGAATAGAGGACAAAAAATATAGCGGTTATGATCCCCGGATTTAATATAATTAGTAATTCTGATGGAACGGAGGGAAACCAATCACGAATCCATCCCAATCCTACCAGAACGGACGATAGTATGAATATAATTCCAGAAGCGAACAAACCTGAGTATAATGTCACACGTAATCCCCGGGTTCCGGAAAACCATATACCGATATTTTTCTCTTCTTTATCTATATAAGGGAAAGAAAACAGGGCGATGGTAATAAGTAATGGGACCAGAATCCCCCCCCCGAATGAGGAGTAGGAGACCAGTTCCTGAACACCGAGAAAGTACCAGGGCGCCTTGGCCGGGTTTTCAGGTATTGCCGGATTTGCTATCTCTTTCAGGGGTGCATCTATCATAAACGCAAATATGGACAATATGGCCAGAACAGACAGAAAAATTGAAAGCTCAGCCCAAAGGGCAACCGGCCAGGAGAATAATTGATACTCATTTTTAATTAATTTTGACCCCTCTTTTTTAGCCGGGTCCAGGGCCATCACCAGATCATCAACTTTATCAGGGAGATTAAGACCACCGCTCTTACGTATGCGCCAGAAATGCCAACCTGTAAGTAGTATAAAAATTAACGGTAGAAAAATGATATGCAACAGATAAAAACGGGTCAGGGCATTTTGTTCGACATCAGTTCCGCCTAAAAGAAGTTTTTTAATGATGAGACCCGGATCAAAATAAGCTGTTATCAGCAGGGCATCGGTTAGTTCCCTGGTGGAACTAACGATATTGGAAGCAATCGTAACCGCCCAGAACCCGAGTTGATCCCAGGGTAGCAAATATCCGCTAAAACTGGAAAATAAAGTAACAAATAGCAGACAGATTCCAATGTTCCAGGTCATACTTCGTCCTCTGGTATACGAGGCAGTATAAAATATCCGGCTCATATGGATGATTGAAAAAAAGACCAGCCCATGTGCCGCCCAGCGATGGATATTACGAAGGTATCTACCCCCTGTGACCACATTATTGATATCGAGGATTGAGTTATAGGCATTGGCGACCGATGGTCGGTAGTAGACCATCAGAAGTAAACCGCTTAGTAGAAGAATAATAAACAGGGAAAGGTTTATTATTCCCAGCCCGTAAGTAAAGGATGGTTGAAGGCTGTAGACATGTATTTTGGGCGACTGGAAATGAATAAAAAAATTCTTTGTGACAGCCCGGACACGTTCTATTGAAGACTCTTTTTCCATTTTATTCATTTGGATTACTTCTCAAGGCAGCTGAAAATCTTCTGTTACATACCTGTTAAGGTTTACAGTAATTATTCCTTGTTTATTTACATCTACCTTAAACCGATCGAGCGATCGGGAGGCTGGTCCGGAACATGCTTTGCCGGTTTTATCAAAATGAGAGCCGTGACAGGGGCAATCAAAACCCTGTTCTGATTTTTTAATTGTACATCCCAGGTGCGTACATACTGCAGAGAGAACGCGGATGTGACTTCGGCTTCTGTACAGAAATATTTTTTTCTCGGGGATAAAACTAAATTCATTGATAGGATAATCGTCAATAAGGCCAATCTTTACCAGACTGAAAGATTCGGTTTCGGGAGGTAATATCTCTGTGATGACAGCGGCTATACTAACCGCACCCACACCCGTGGCTGTTCCAATCGCCACCTTGTTTAAAAAATCCCTTCGTTTCATTTACAATCCTTGTTTTAATAACACCAGATGTAAAGAGGTTGTGTGACACCCAAAACCTGATCGTAATTGTCATTCCCGCCCCGTATCAAGTACGGGGTAAACTCCAGCGGGAATCTATACCCTGAGTTGTCATCCCCGTCCCGCTCTTGCGGGAGGGATCTATGGATCCCTGCTGGAGTTTACCCCTTTGGATTCCTGCTTTCGCAGGAATGACAAAAGGGGCAGGAATGACATTTCCGCATTATTCCCACATTCTGAAACAGTCGCAGATGCGGGAGAAATGACAATTGATATGGCGTTTACACACAACTCTAAAATATAATCAAATTTTGATTAATTCCACTGTTCATATTGTTTTTTGGCCCCGCATTTGCACCGATAGTAAGCAACCGTTTTATTTTCCCTGGGAACAATCTTTTTGAGTTTTAAGGATGGCTGTTCCTGTTTGCATTCTTTTCTGGTACAATTAATTTCTTTTTCAAATTTGATATTTGGCAAGGGTATACTCCTAATCTTATAAAATAAATAATTATTTTGAGATAATTATTGAGATTTTCACATCCCTAATCACAGATTATCACCATCAAGAATTCGTTTTCCATGACGGATTGTCAGAATTGTTATTATGTCATCAGATATCATATATATTATTCGATAATTTCCGATAATTATTTCACGATATGCTGGCTTGTTTAATTCTGGAACGATCCTTCCTAATTTAGGAAACCTTTTTAATTTTTCTATGGATTTAAAAATGGATTGAGCAAAATTTTTACTGGCGATAGGTTTATCTTCAGCAATGTAATTGACTATTTCAATTAACCTCTCAAGCGCAAGGGGAGACCATTTCAGTTTCATCTGTCAATTATCTTAAAAATCTTATTCTTTACCTCATCATGGTCAATTGATTTATTATCTTTAATTTGTTGTTCAGCTAGTTGAACTTCCTGAAGTAACTCAATTTTTTCAATAAGTGCTTCATACTCTTCAACATCAAGCAGGACCGCAGAACTTCTACCATGTTGAGTAATCACCAATGGTCTTTTTGTTTTTCTTACTGTTTGGACAAATGAAGCGGCATTTGCGCGGAATTCAGAGAGAGGTTTTATGTCTTTTTCTAAATTAATTCTTTTCATTTTAATATCCTATTTAATGTACAGTAAAATGTACAAAATATTATACAACAATGTCAAGCGTAATGGTCACACTTCCATCCCGCCAGCGAATCCATCCTCTCAGGGGACCAGAAACTCATTTAAATTTTGATTTCATTTTTTTTTTACACTCTATATATGCATATTAATCACATGAAAAATAAATATGTCATATATATTGTAGTTGCTGCTATTCTAATTATTATTATAAGTATAGCAACTTGGAAAAACAGACAGGATGTTCCTCAAGAAACAGTTTCAATAAAATCTTCTATATCTGTCCTGAGTGCTGATTCTCTTCTCTATGTTGGTCGGAAGGCGTGTGTAGATTGTCATAAAAAAGAGTACGACTTGTGGCAGGATTCCCATCACGACCTCGCGATGCAGGTGGTTAACGATACAACAGTCCTTGGTGATTTTAACGATGCCAGTTTCACCTATTTTGGTGTTACATCGAGATTCTATAAAAAAGATGGTAAATATATAGTCTATACGGTAGGTGAGGATAACGAGTTCCATGAGTATGAGGTGGCTTACCTCTTTGGCATCTCACCTTTACAACAGTATCTAGTAGCCTTTCCCGCAGGCCGATTTCAGACATTACCACTTTGCTGGGATACCCGTCTGAAAGAGCAGGGGGGACAGCGTTGGTTTCATATTTATGCTGATGAGAAGATAACATCCAACGATATTCTTTTCTGGACACGCATGAATCAGAATTGGAATTATATGTGTGCCGAGTGCCATTCGACAAATTTGCGAAAAAATTATGATTATAAAACCGAACAGTATAGAACATCATATTCCGAAATAGATGTATCCTGTGAAGCATGTCATGGTCCCGGTTCCGAACATGTGGCCTGGGCTAAAATGTATGAGAAAGAAAAGCGCGTTTCTGTAAGGGGGGATATGGGATTGCGTGTACGCTTAAAGGATTTGAACGAAGGCATCTGGGTGTTCAGGGATATGGAAAAAGGTACGGCTGAAAGAACTGTGCCTGTAAGTTCAGAAGATCAGATTGAAGTGTGCGCCCGCTGTCATTCTCGTCGGTCAGCCCTGACAGATGACTATATTTATGGAGAGCCCTTCCTTAATACACATCGAGTGCCGCCCTTAGATGAGGCTTTTTATTATGACGATGGTCAGATTAAGGAAGAGGTGTATGTATATGGTTCCTTTCTTCAGAGTAAAATGTATCAGAAAGGGGTCATATGTAGTGATTGTCATGAACCCCATAGTACAAAGGTCTATATCCATGACAATTCGCTCTGTTTTCGCTGTCATTTACAGCAAAAATTTGATATAAAAGAACATCACTTTCATAAACCGAATGACCGGGGCGGCAGCTGTATGGATTGTCATATGCCGGAGACGACATATATGGTCGTGGATCCGCGGAGAGATCATAGTATAAGAATCCCCAGACCGAATCTGTCAAAAAAAATTGGCTCACCAAATGCCTGCAACCAGTGTCATCAGGATAAAAGCATACAATGGTCTGTTGACTATATGATCAAATGGTATGGAGAGGATTTTGTTAACAAACCACATTATGGTGATGTCTTTCATACCGCCCGGCGTGGTCATCCTCAATCTGCAGGGAACCTGATAAATATTATAAATGATGATTCAATACCCAACATAGTTAAAGCGACCGCACTATCCATATTAGCCCAATATCCGGAAGAGCAAACAACCAGGATTTTACAGGATGCGCTCTTCGATAAGGATCCTCTAATACGCATGACCGCTGTCAGTTCACTGAATTTTTTAGATATTAATAATCGCTTTGTTCTTGCCAAGCATCTTTTACAGGATTCGGTAAAAGCAGTTCGATTAAGGGCTACCAACACGCTCAGTGAAACACCGAGAAATATGATGACAAATTTTGATATAGCGGTTTTTGAAACGGCGCTTTCAGAATATGTAGAAACACAACTCTTCAACGCTGATCGCCCCTCAGCATATGTTGATTTGGGGGTGGTACATTTAAATCGGGGGAACCCGAGAGATGCAGAAGAGGCTTATAAAAAGGCGATCGCTCTTGAACCGGCATATGCTTATAGTTATATCAATCTGGCCGATTTGTACCGGCAGCAGGGGAGAGATGTGGAGGGAGAAAAACTACTTAGAGAAGCGCTTGCATATAATCCCTGGTCAGCTGATCTCTATCATGCCCTCGGTTTGTTACTAACCAGGCAGAAGAGACGGTCCGAAGCGATCGAGGTCTTTGAACGGGCAGCAAATCTCAACCCGGAAAATGAGGATCTTCAATATTATTATGCTCTGGCTATCATGGAGACCGGTCAGATAGAAAAGACATTAGAAATTCTCGAAAAGGCACATCAGATAAATCCCTATAATACAAATATAATATTTGCCTTAACAACCATTAACAGGGATAGAAATAATTTAAAAGATGCGCTGAAATATGCCGAGAAGTTGTATGAATTGGCCCCACAAAGCCAGGGTTCCCAACAATTATTGATTCAGATCCAGGGGATGATAAATAGCCAACAATAATTTTATGTTTTTTTGAACGAATCGGCTAATGGATCTAGTTGTTTAGGTCGTCCCGAAGACCCTGGACGGCAGAGGTTGTGTGAAAACTAATTGACACCTGTAAAATGTCATTCCGCACTTGATGCGGAATCTATAAAAAATAATAAGTTATAGATTCCCGCTTTCGCGGGAATGACACTAAAGCATATTTTTACACAGCCTCGACAGTCCGGGGAACGGGATGACCTGTATAAAAAATTAAATTAGAACAAATGTGCGAATTCATGATGGATCTGATTTATTTCACCCGAAGATTTTTTTTCATAATCTATAAATGCCTATACCATAACGAATTCCTTTAACCTCATTAGAATTGATTTTTTTGGCATAATAATTGTCTGTTTCTGAACTGAACCGGTTCTCTATATAAAACCCAATTAAAATTGGTCGACATTCTAAAAAATAAAAAAATTATATGTCTCATTAAAATACTCAGGATTATATCATGGCAAATTCATACACAAAAATTTATATCCAATGCATTTTTACTGTCAAAGGAAGAAAAAACTTTTTACCACTCCAACATAATACGGAACTGCATAATTATATTAAGGGCATTGTAGAAAAAAGAAAATCGATCGTGGTGGCAGTAAATAACATGCAAGACCATGTCCATATTCTAGTCAGATTAAATCCAAATTATTCTGTCTCTAAATTGATGCAGGAAATAAAATCTGTGTCTTCAAAATTTATTAATGATAAAAAATTGGTGAAGGGAAAATTTCAATGGCAGAGTGGATATGGTGCTTTTTCCTATTCAGAATCGCATGTAGAAAATGTTATAAAATATATTGAGGAACAACAGCGACATCATCAAACCAGGACCTTCCGGGAGGAATTCATCGATTTTTTAGAAAAATTTAGGATCGAATATGAAGATAAATATTTGTTTGAATTTTATGATTGAACCAGGTCGTCCCGAAGGGACTTTAGATTTATTGGGTCAATGAATTACCCTGGACTTCCGTCCAGGGCTAGTCTGTGACAATTCCTTCGGAATTGAATATATGTTTGGAAATATAAAGGTGTGAGGATAAAACAAAATTAATTCCACACAAAAAGCCTGCCTTATTCTCAAGACCATCATCCTCAATTGATTATAAATTTATAAATATAAATGCCGAAGGCATGACCCCAGACCAGCCCCGATGATATTCCGGGATCCAAGGTGGAACCATCGCAATATTTAGCCTTGGGATGACCAGATTGAAAATTCGGTTAGATTAAACAGGGAATCCCCATGGGGTTTATTGATTAATCCAAATGCCGAAGGCATGGCCTCAGACTAGCCCCGGACGGCAGTCCGGGTAAAATGGCATACCCCCACCCCTAAGTCCCATGGGGATGACCTACCACCTGAATTAACCGATAGATGACATTTTTAAATAATAGTTTGATAAAGAAAAATATCATTCTACAATCAATAATAATGGAATAAATTAGTTAGCTCAAGGAAAAATTTGTTGATAATAGTATAATGCCTGTTTATCTTGTTCGATATCTGTAATAAATAGCCCATATTTCATTTTTTAAAAATATTCTTTTCCAATAGCAAAAGTCTCAATATTTCATTATAGGCTATATCGTCCTATAATGAAATATATATAAGGTCATTAGTGTCCGGTTAAAAGTTGAATTATTTTAAATTATCACAAGAATATCAAATGATTTGGAGATTTAAAAAACATAAAGACTTGATTCAAAGAACTCACCCCTAACCCCTCTCTTGTGAAGAGAGGGGAATCATTATCGAAATTGTGCTTAATTGTGATCTGCTCCCCCTTCTCTTTGTAAGAGAAGGGGGTAAGGGGGATGAGTTCTTATCATTAGTTGAATCAAACTATTTTTAACTGGGCACTAATGATATAAGATAAGGATAAGATGACAACAGAATATAAAGAACCACAAAAAAATAACGGAAGAGAGGATGTTGACGGAACCACCTCGGGACGGACCGGTATTGCCGGACTTTTGGAGACGGCCTTACGCCGGTTTCGTACGGGCAGTTATATCATTGCGCTGATACCACTATACGTAATCGGAATTTTGGGCATGGGAATTTCTGCCACTCCCGGTGTTCTCTTTTTTAATTTTATCACCGATATTTCACAGCCCCTGCCTGATCTGTTATATTATTTCATATTATCCTCAACATTAGTAGCCAGTTATTTTATCTACGGATTTGTACTGATTTTTGTAATGCCGCTCATTAATTTTTTAATGCCTTTTCGCCTGAAACCCTTCAGAGGGACGTATTACTCTTTGACTTCTGTCCCCTGGTATTTTCACAATGCTTTTACTTATATTGTCCGGTATACCTTTTTAGAATTTATCACCCCGACCCCCCTCAATATGCTGTTTTATAAAATGATGGGTATGAAAATTGGTAAGGGCGCTCATATTAATACAACAAATATTTCCGATCCCTGTCTTATAGAAATTGAGGATAAAGTTACCATCGGCGGATCGGTTCATATTATTGCCCATTATGCTTCCAAGGGTTTCCTGATTGTTGAACCGGTAAAAATTCGCAAGGGAGCAACTATCGGTTTAAAAGCAACCGTAATGGGTGATGTGGAGATCGGCGAAGGTGCGGTTATTGCCCCTCATGAAGTCATCTTGCCCAAATCACGGATACCCGCCGGAAGAAAACCATTTGTTGCCGGAGAAAAAGAGGCGCTGGAAAAAAGAGATTTACCGTCTCAGGATTTTCTCTGATCTGGATGCTGGTCGGAGCGAAGCGGAGATCCC
>JAGLYF010000161.1 GCA_023132435.1 Calditrichia bacterium
CTAGCCCCGGACGGCAGTCCGGGGTCAAGAGGAGAGCCATCAAATATGTAGTCCCGTAGGGATGACCTAATGATTAGCACAAACCATTAATCTTCTACTGGTGAATTTTCAGCCTGGATCATCTCCTCTTCTGAAATCCATCCCCCACCTAAAGCTTTATATAATCTTACATAGGAACTGAGGTAAGCCTGTTCTAACTCGGAGTGCTCCAGACCAACCTTGAATAAAGTTCGTTGTGTTTCAAGAACTTCAAGATAACTGGTTACACCTTTATCATAGCGTTCTTTGGAGAGTCTGTCCGCATTTTTCGCAGCTTTATATTTTCTATCTACAGATGCTAACTGCTCTTTGTAGGTTTCTACTTCAATCAGGGCGTCTTCTACTTCTCTGAAAGCAAGAAGTATCGTATTCTCATAGGTGTACAGAGCCTGTTTTGTTTTTTCTTCTTCGATTTCGACTCGTAAGGTATTTTTGTTAAAATTGAAGAGCGGGCCGAATAATCCTGCTGAGAGTGACCAGGCCGGATCGCCGGTACTCATGGATGATAAGTCACTACTGGCCACACCGAGAAGTCCGGTTAAATTGATTGCAGGATAAAGCATAGCCGTCGCCACGCCAATTCTTGCATTCTGTGCTTTGAGTAAATATTCAGCTTGTGCAATATCGGGTCTGCGTAGAAGTAAAGAAGAGGGCAGACCAACGGGAATATCTGGCGGAATTGTATGCTGTCTGAGTTTAGGCCCTTCATCGATATCAGAAGGTAACCGACCAAGCAATACGTTTAATGCGTTCTCAGTTTGCACAATAGCTCTTTCGTATACAGGTATGGCTGCTAGGGCTATTTCCAATTGAATTTGAGATTGATTGAGATCCAGTTCAGGGATAATCCCCTCATTATATCGCTTTTGTATAATATCCAGACTCTCGATACGCGATTCGAGGGTTTGTTTTGATATATCCAACCTTTGATGATAGTCGAGAAGTAAAAAATAGGTGCTAACCACATCGGCAATTAAACCAATATGGACAGTTGCCAGCGAAAACCGGGAGGCAATCAATTCTGCTCTGGCCGATTCATTGGCACGCCGAAATTTGCCCCAGAAATCTATTTCCCAGTTTAATACCGGAGCGATGTAAAATTGGTTTGCTGTAGTTTCAATTTGCATCCTTCCGGCCATATTGCCCCGTGAAGCACCGGCTTCGATATCCATCCTGGGAAGTGCATCTGCTTTAACAAAACCCAGGGTTGCCCTGGCCTGTTCCATTCTGCTAGCAGAGATCAGGATATTTTTATTCTCCCGAAGCGCAATTTGAACTAAAGTATCCAATAAGGGGTCTTTAAATAATTTCCACCACTGCAGATTTATTAGTGAGTCGGCATATAAAGAGTCAATCTGGAGTGTTTGGGAATATTGATAATTTTCTGGTGTTCCAACTTCTGGTTTTTTGAAATCAGGACCAACCGCGCAGCCGGCGATTATCATGGATATTAAGAAAAGTATCGTTTTTTTAGTGTTCATCATCATGTTTTTTCTGGTCATTCTGAGCTCTTTTCCTGCAAAATCTGGATTATAATAAATTCCGTCCAAGGATGTACTATTGTTATGAAAATTTAGTATTCAGTATATAATGTATTTTTTTAACCACGGATTCACACAGATTTTCACGGAATTTTTTTAATAATACTGTTTTAGCAAATCGTGTTAAAAAAAATAATATTTAATAGATATTTGTCAATCCGTGTTATTCCGTGTCTATCCGTGGTTAATTTACTTCTTTCGTTTTGCTTCGATCTCGGATTATGAGCATCAGTTTGTACCAGGTTGCAAATCCCTCTTTTGCTCATACCTGGCAATTTTACCAATAAAAATAAACAACATTGGGTAAATGAAGATGCCAATGACAGTTGCTAAGGTCATACCGCCTATCAGCGCCATACCCATAACCTTTCTGGCTTCGGCCCCTGAACCTGATGCAATAACCAGAGGAAATACTCCCAGAATAAATGAAAATGCCGTCATTAATATGGGTCTAAACCTGGACTTTGCAGCTTTTATAGCCGCATCTATTAGAGTCATACCTTTTTTAAATTCATCATTCGCAAATTCAACAATCAGAATAGCGTTCTTGGCGGCCATACCAATAAGCATTACAAAAGAAACCTGGGCGAAAATATTGTTTTCAAATGTAGGGCTGAACAAGCGGGCCGCCCACAATGCAAACAAGGCACCAAAAATGGCAAAGGGAGTTCCAAGCAAAATACTAAATGGTAAAGACCAGCTTTCATACTGAGCGGCAAGAATAAGAAATACAAATAATAACGAAAAAGTCAATATAACACCGAGTGAACCGGATGCTTTCTTCTCCTGAAACGACATGGCATTCCAGGTATAACTCATATCCTGAGGCAGTACTTCATCTGAAACTTCTTCCAGTGCTGCTATGGCTTGTGCGGATGTATAGCCCTTCGCAGGGCCACCTGTAACTTCAACGGACCTGAATAGATTAAATCTATTTGTATAATCAGGTCCGGAAATCGGTTGAATGTTGGCCAAAGTTGCTAAGGGTACCATATTACCATCTTTATTTTTGATAAAGAAATTGCTGATTTGTTTCTCATCGACCCGGTACTGAGGTTCTGCCTGAATATATGTTTTGTAGAGGCGACCAAAGCGGGTGAAATCATTTACATAAGCACCACCCATAAAGGCACCAACTGTCGTATACAAATCATTTAATGAGATACCAAGTTTTAGTGCTTTTTCTTTGTCAATATCCATATACCTCTGGGGAACATTGGCCTGAAATGTTGTGAAAGCAGCACCGATTTCGGGTCTGGCGTTGGCCGCTTGAATAAAATTAGCTGTATGCTGAGCTAAATATGAAGGAGTATTTCCTCCTCTATCCTGTATCATAATACTAAATCCTGAACCATTTCCCAGACCAGGGATAGCCGGTGGCCCAAAAGCGAAAGCCTGGGCCCCTTTAATTTTAGTAGCGAGCTCAACATTTAATTTTTGAACGACTTCCTCTGCTGTACTATTTCTTTCAGACCAATCGGTTAACGTCACAAACATAAAGCCGTTGTTCGATGACATGGCGCCCGATAAAAGACTAAATCCTGTGGCATTTGTTACATATTTAACCTCAGGATAACTTAAGACGATGGATTCAATTTTTTTTGCAATTGCATCTGATCTTTGAAGAGAGGCTGCATTGGGCAGTTGCATGTTTACAAAAAAATAGGACATGTCTTCTTCAGGTATAAATCCTCCTGGGACTAATTTTCCAAAGATACCTGCCGCAAGGGTCATGACTAAGATGAAAATTATGCCACGTTTGGTTTTACGAGCCAGGATATTTGTAAAACTCATATAAGATTCGGTTGTTTTTTCCATCCCCCGGTCAAATTTTCCAAAGAAAAAACCTAAAGGGCCTTTATAGGATTTGGGTTTTTTTAATAAAATTGAACATAATGCAGGACTCAACGTGAGGGCATTTACTGAAGACACAATCACTGAAACTACAATCGTAATCGCAAATTGCTGATAAAGTAATCCGGTAATTCCGGCCATACCTGCCACCGGTATGAATACTGCAATGAGCACCAGCGTAGTAGCAATAACCGGCGCTGTTACCTTCCGCATGGCTTCATTGGTGGCTTCTTTCGAATTCATACCATTCGCAATATTTACCTGAACTGCTTCTACTACCACAATAGCATCATCAACGACAATCCCTATGGCGAGTACCAGGCCTAACAGGGAGAGGACATTGATCGTGAATCCAAGGGCAGGAAAAAACATAAAAGCGCCAATTAATGAAACCGGAATAGCCAGAGTAGGAATGAGTGTGGCTCGCCAATCCTGTATAAAAATAAAAACAACTAAGATGACCAATATTAATGCAATGATTAAAGTGACAATGATGTCTTTTATTCCGGCAGTAATTGGAGCCGTAGAATCCAGAGAGACATCATATTTTATACTTTCAGGGAAGTTCTTTTTCAGAATTTCCATTTCCTTGATCACATTTTCTGCAAGTTCGACAGCATTTGAGCCGGGTGCCTGATATAAAGCAACTATCGCGCATGTTTCCTTATTCAAGCGGGTAAATGCGTTATAAGTTTCAACGCCCAGATTTATCGTGGCAATATTTTTTAATTTAACCTGGGAACCATCTGATTGTGTTCTTACAACGATTTCGCCAAATGCCTCAGGAGAGCTAAATCGTTCAGGAAGACGTACGGTATAGGTAAACTCAGTACCGGGAGGCGCCGGTTCAGCGCCAAATTTTCCACCGGGAACAATAATATTTTGTTGGTTAATTGCATTTATTATCTCTGGTACGGTAATACCCAATTGGGAAAGCCGGTCAGGTTTGATCCAGATCCGCATGGAATAATCAGCGGCTCCCATCACATTCACTCTTCCAATGCCTTTAATACGGGCGATTTGATCCTTAATATTGATTAGCGCATAGTTTCCAAGAAAATCCTGATCATATCTTCCGTCAGATGTGAGGGCTATCAACATTAAAATATTAGGTAATGATTTTTCAGTAGTAACGCCATATTTTTTAACGGCTTCAGGTAATTTGGCTGTTGCAGCAGAAACCCGGTTTTGAGACAATACGGTGTTCATGTCCGGATCAGTTCCAACATCAAATGAAATATCAATGACCATCGTACCGTCATTTGCATTGGTCGATTTCATATAGATCATATTATCAACACCATTAATTTGTTGCTCCAGAGGTGTGGCAACGGATTCTTCTACATTAATAGCGTTCGCTCCGGTATAGGACGCTCTTACCTGTACAATGGGCGGGGTTAAATTTGGATATTGTTCAATAGGCAGACCAATCATTGATACTGTACCAACAATAACAATTATGATGGCAATAACCATGGCCACTATTGGTCGATTAACAAAAAAGTTACCCATAAAAATTTACTCGTATTCGAATTGAATTGTAATATCAATTATTTACATCAATTAAAATGTCATCCCGGCGAAAGCCGGGATCTATCTAAATGTAAGGTAAATGAGACGGCTCATTAAAAAATTAATAAATGAGACGGCCCATTAAGAAATTAATAAGTGAGACGGCCCATTAAGAAATTAATAAGTGAGACGGCCCATCGGGCCGTCTCTACACTACGTTTTACTGATCTGTTGGTTTGATATCTTGAATTATGGGATTTACCATTCCGCCTTCTTTTACTTTTTGTATACCCTCATAGACCACTTTTTCTCCGGTCATGAGTCCTTCTTTAATTACCCAAAAATTACTAATTTTGGGGCCGACTTTAACTGCCCTCATCTCGACTTTATTTTCTTCATTTATGATAAAAACACTAAATCTTCCCTGCAATTCCTTGATGCATCTTTGAGGGATCATGATACCATGCTCGAGAACGGCCATTCGGGCCCTGATTTTAGCAAATTGTCCGGGACGTAAAATCTCATCCGGATTTGGAAATGAAGCCTGAACGAGCATGGCGCCGGTTGTTGGATCAACCTCTCTATCAATAAAGTCTAATTTGCCCGGATGTTCATATATAGATCCATCTACCAGGATTAATTTAAATTGAGCTTTGTCTCTTTCATGCTTGATGGAATCCTCCACTGTCTGGAGGTACCGGGCAACTACTAAATACTGCGCTTCTGTAATAAAAAATTGTACAAGAACAGTGTCAATACGGGAAACGACATTCAGTATAACCGGATTTGGTTCACGACCGACAAAATCACCGACTTTTGCCTTTGTTCTGCCAATAATTCCTGAAATGGGTGAATATATCTGAGTGTAGCTCAGCTGTATTCTAGCCGCACGAAGATTGGCCTCTGCCGCTTCAACTGAGGCAACAGAAGCTTCGTATTGGGCAACAGCGCCATCCAGATCGCTTTGACTAACCGCATTCTGTTCAGCTAAAGGTCGTATCCGGTTTAAATCACTCTGGGCCTTGGCCAGCATTGTTCTGGCTTCGGCGACCCGACTCATCTTTGCCGCTACATCAGCCTCAAATGGCTGACTTTCCACCGTATATAATTTGGCGCCTTTGACCAGGCGAGATCCTTCTTTAAAATAGATGCCTTCTAAAAATCCTTCTACCCGGGCCCGAATGGCGATGTCTTTATAACCATAAATTTGCCCGACAAACTCCTGGTAAATTGCAACTTTTTCAGGTTTGGTTTCATAAACGGGGATTTCAGGTAAATTTGCTTCCGATTGACCACCGTCCCCACATGAAAATTGAAGAAGTGATGTACAGATTATTAGAGATATAGTTATTTTTCTCATTTTTTAACTCTTAAATGTAGAAGATAAATGGTTGATAAAACGATGGATAATTTTTTAGAATAGTAGAGACGCGATTAATCGCGTCTTTACTTCTAATATTAGTATAACTATAATATATATTCAAGGGATATTATTCCAATAATTTATTAACAATTCATCTCTCGACGAGGCAGCGACTATCCACGAATTACACTAATTAGTACGAATTACACGAATTGATCCACTAATTAATAATAAATATTCGTGATAATTCGTGAAATTCGTGGACATTTTTTTGATTGTAGTCTTGGCCGCGCTATGCTATTGTAGCCAAAAACTTTGTTTTTTTAGTCCCGAGTACTCAGCAATTTTTTAGGGGTTATT
>JAGLYF010000162.1 GCA_023132435.1 Calditrichia bacterium
GATGTAATTTATGATATAGAATTATTTTATTCCATTGAGAAAATTAGCGGTTTCTCTAAACACCTGTTCTCTTTCAACATCCAAAGTAATTATATGATAGGAATCTTTTAAACTGAGAATCCTCTTATTTTTTGAAGACACTTTTTTATAGATCTCTTGTGCGCTTTTATCATTGATGACATGATCTTGTTTTGCATAGATAATTAACAAGGGCGCATATATATCGGTCAAATCATCCTGAAGGTGTTTGAACATTCGTAACAATTCTGATATCGATTTCACCGGTATTTTGTCGTAAGTGATTGTTTCCACATCAGCCTTGATATCCGGCCTTGACCAATTTTTTGAATAGGGGTAGAAGGGATAGAGAATATGACTCAAAAATGATAATTTGTTTTTTAGATATAATCCAGGAGCCAGGGCAACGATCCCATCCACTTCATAATGAGCAGACAAATGCAAGGCAATTGAACCGCCCATGGACAAACCGACAACATAAACAGTTTGACACGTTTTTCTCAGTTCAAATAACGCTTTTTTCGCTGCTTCATACCAATCCATCCATGACTGACTTTTTAAATCTCGCGGAGAAGTTCCATGTCCCGGTAGTAAAGGTATAGATACCGTATACCCTTCATTTTGCAGATGGTCACCTAATAGACGAAGTTCAAAAGGACAACTGGTAAAACCATGTAAAAGCAGACATCCCTTTTCGCCATTCTTTTTATATATTGGTTCGCAGCCCGGTATAATCTTAACCTGCATATTAATCCTGTACCTTTGCATCACCGGATTTAACAAAAATATATTTTAATAATATCGGTCCCAGCATCTCATTAATAACCACTGTAGAAATCAAAATTGTTAAAAAATACTCTCCTGTTTCATCCGGTAAATTTTGTTTGATTATTACTCCCAGGCCAAGGGCAATTCCAGCCTGTCCAATGTATCCCATCCAGGAATAATTTTTAATAAAACGATCTTCCCTGGCCAGCACAGCTCCCGCATAATTACCGACGTAATTTAATAAAAATCTGGCAACGACCAGAATAAAAGTGATAAACAGTGCTTCGCCAAGAATTTCAACATGAAGCCTGGCACCTGCGAAGCAGAAAAATATAACGTAGATGGGTAAAGAAAATATTTCGATTCCTGATATAAGCGATCGTCCGTGCCGGGAAAAATTCTGCACAACAATTCCGGTTACCAATGAGGTTAACAGAACCTCTAGACCAAATAGAGAACTGACTTCTGTTATCGCCAACGTTATACCCAACAGAAATAAACTCATTTCAACTTTCACCTTTTTTAAATACCAGATAATAACGCCGCCCATAACAATACCTGTTAGGACTGAGGCCAGAAGTTGAAGTGAGATTTCGGTTAATAATGAAAGATTGAAGGATACCGATTCTAAATAAAATTGCTTGGAGAGAGTGATAATAATCGGAAAAAAAAGTATGAGCAATATCGCCTTAAGCACAGTAATTATAAGGACAATGTTCGTTACTTTCCCCTTTGATTGTAATTCCGTGATTATACCGATAGCGGTCGACGGAGATGTGGACAACGAGATTCCTGCAAATAAAATCGCGAAACCCAGGACCATAAAACGATTTAAACCGGAAAAAAAGGGAATATATCCGGCAATCAAATAAAATGTGATGGTCATACCAATGAAGATGATTATCATTTGCGAAGCAAGGATATAGACGATGGATTTTTTGTAGGCTTTTACCTGCTTAAATCTTAGTTCTCCACCGGCTGTTAAGGCGATAAAAGAAAGAGCAAGATTTTCTAAAAATTGCAAATTGTCAACAATATCATCGGTCAGAACCCCGACCCCTGAGGTTCCCAGAATAACACCCATTAACATATAACCGCTTAACCGCGGCAATTTTATCTTCTTCACAATATCAGAGAAGAGATATGATGTTAGAAGCATAATCCCCACAACAAGTGTAGAAATTTCTTCTATACTAAAATCAGGAATAAGAATCTTTATAACAAAGAAAATCCCGATAAATATGAGTATATAAAAGAACTGTTTCATTCGCTCCTAAAGGTTCTGAATACACCCGTTGATATAATTACATTTGTAATTGCCATTGCTGAAACGATAAATAATAGAAATTGTGAAAACTCGTTTTGTGAAGACAGATGAAAGTCCAGGGCCATCGCCAGAGCAATACCCCCCATTCCAATTTTAGGTAATCCAATGCGTGAACCGTGAATCCTGGTAGATTGAAATGGAAACCTGGCCAGATTTCCGGCAAGATATTTTATTACTATTCGCAATATGACCAGGATGAGAATAATCAACAAATATTCAAAAACGATTTTTCCGATGATGGCGCCGATAAATATCATCATCAAATAGTAAAGTGGTTTTTCCGCGCTGTCGATACTCTGATATAACTTCCTGGTATCAACCGGCAGGTTTGTCAGCACAACCCCAAATAAAAAGGAAATTAACAATACGCTCTGATTTAAGTTCAAGGCAACTCCAACAATTACCAGTAAGAAGCCAACCAACACTAAAAAAATTTGATGCAGATTATCAATCTTGATTGAAATCTTATAAAACAACCAGGACATAAAAATGCTAAATAAAAAAGATCCCAGAATCATCGAGAAAATATGGATATCCTGATAAAGGAATTGATTTACAAAAAGCATTGTTAAACCAAAAAATATAACTCCGACCATATTATCAAGAGCAACAGAGAATTGAAGAAGATGAATAAACGGTCCTCGCAGGTTTAATTTTTCCTTTAACAATCCAACCAAAATTGGCGAACTTACAGTCCCCAAGATACCTGATAAAATGATAACCGGTAGATCAAGGGAAAGTTTAAGAATAAAATCCATGAAAAAAATGACTGAAATTATTCCTATAAACGTAAGGAAAAAATTAAAACCACTGTAGAGATAATAGGTTGATTGAAAACGTTTTAATTCACTTACTTTCGCCTGTAAACCAATCAAAAAACCTGCCCAGCCAAGTACAAGTCCGACCAGAACATTCAGTTTTCCAATAATTTCACCGGAAAGCAGTCCAAAGAAATGTGGGCCAATCATATATCCAATGACCAGGTTCAAACTTCCGGAGAATAAGAAAACTTTAACCCACCCGGAGGCCAGATTATATCTTTGATATA
The DNA here is from genome assembly GCA_023132435.1 of Calditrichia bacterium. GTDB lineage: Bacteria > Calditrichota > Calditrichia > JAJRVZ01 > JAJRVZ01 > JAGLYF01. The sequence goes on from JAGLYF010000162.1 coordinate 3,162, forward strand.
AAAAGGAACCGATATAGGCAAGGAAAAAAAGAAATATCATTCCCAGAAGAGGCGTCATAACATTCTGTGTTTTAAGGGTTTATGTGTGTTTTACCCGGTTGCTGTCAGGCAATATTATTGGCAAACCATTTAACGGAATTGGGAGTATAAATGATACCGAATGGTTATGAACTTTTTTCGATGATGACTTTTTCGGATATGGGTGTAAAGATGCAGATAGCTTCAACCTTTTCATCGCCAATAACGACAGAAGAGTGACTTACATTTGGGAAAACCAAACAAATATCTCCTGCCTTTAATTCAACTTTTTCACCGGCAACCGTCAATAACAGACGTCCTGATTGAACAATTGTTACTTGTTCCTGTGGATGCGAGTGTTCTTCAAATTCCAATCCTGGATCATATACATAATGGACAACCATCACATTTTTTGATTTAAAAACCTGTTGGCTGAGTTTTGGATCCAAAAATTCGTGGCTAGTATCCTTCCAGCTAGATTTGATATAGTTTCTCATGAACACCTCTGAAGGTTAATATCATACTCAAAATCGCTTAATAATAAACAATAAATGAAAAATGATAAAATTGCAAGCGAAAAATAATTCTTAATCTCTGTCTTCTTGGTATAATTCTTATTTTTGTTCATCACGCCATTGGAAGAGCGCCTTCTTGATAAAACCATCATTACCGTCCAGAAATGTCCTGGCCGTCTCCAGATCCAATCCGGTGATAGCCATTAAAATCGCCGATTTGACATGACCGTTTGATTCGGCCAGAAAGTGAGACGCTTCTTCATAATTTTTATCTGTGGCCAGCATGATTATTTTCTTTGATCGCTCTATTAACTTCTGCGAATTCTGCTGCAAATCGATCATCATATTTTTATAAATTTTTCCCTGTTTTATCATCGCTGTGGTTGTCAATATATTAAGAACCATTTTCTGGGCACTACCCGCTTTCATCCTGGTTGACCCCATGATCACTTCCGGTCCGGAAACAGGGCATATTGCTACATCCACATCCACTTGCACTACTTCTCGTGGATTACAAATGACAAAAATAGTTTTTGCTCCCAACTTTTTCGCCTCTTCCAATGCCCCGATAACATAAGGGGTTCTTTGACTTGCTGCTATCCCACAGACAACATCTTTTGAGGAAATCTTTTTTTCAAGTAAATCAGAGACACCCTGCTCTTTTTTATCTTCGCTTCCCTCTTGCGCACGTACCAACGCTTCAAATCCGCCGGCAATTATTCCCTGTACCATCTCAGGATCCGATCCAAAGGTCGGAGGACATTCTGAAGCATCGAGCACGCCAAGCCGTCCCGACGTACCGGCACCCACATAAATAATTCGGCCTCCTATTTTAAAGGCCTCGGCTACGATATCCGCAGCCTGCACGATATATGGAATTTCTTTTGCAATTGCTTCTGCTACATTATGATCCTCCTGATTAATCAGGCGTACAATCTCTTCCGTGCTCATAATATCGATATCATTGGTATTTGGATTACGGCTTTCCGTAACCAATCCTGCCAGCTCTTGAAAAACAGTATTTTCAGCCACTTATGTCTCCAATTTTAAAATATATTTATAATTTAAATAATTTGAGGCCTTTAACCATTCTCCATCGGGAGTAATTACCTCAACCTTAAAATCATTTACACTTAGTTCATCGATTTCCTGTTGATAATCACCGCCTTTAATCGCATATAGACAGCCCCCATCTTCAAGCAAATGCCCGGACCACTTCCAGAGCAGATCCAATCTGGCGACACCCCTGGAAACGGCCAGATGATATCCATCGGATGTCTGAGGATTATATTCTTCACATCGCTGACATATAATCGGACAATCGAGCGCTAACTGTTCACAAACCTCCTCTAAAAATAGAACTTTATTGTGTGAAGAATCAAGAAGAGTTAACGATATATCCGGTCTTAATATTTTTAGAACGATGCCCGGAAAACCTGCACCGGTCCCAATATCAATAAGTTTGCCATCGATTTTATCCGGTAGACAGAATGAAAGAAACGTGGATGGTAAAAAGTGTCGTTCAACCAGATGAAAAATATCCTTTTTCGAAACAAGATTTTGTTTACGCGACCATGTTTTTATCAAGACCAGATATTTTCTAAACTGATCCAGCTGTTGATCAGAAAGGACAATAGATTGTGAATCAAGAAATGAAAATAGCTTTTCCAGGTTAAACGGATGTTTCACGTGAAACCTTTTTCTGATGTTTTGCTCTTTCCAGATAGATAAGTAAAATCGATAAATCAGCAGGAGACACACCGGAAATGCGTGACGCCTGCCCAAAACTTTCCGGTTTAATCTTTTCTAATTTTTCCCGCCCCTCTGTAGAAAGCGATTCAATTTCACCATAATTAAACGCATTCGGAATTGTCTTGTTTTCAGACTGATAAAAACGGTCAATTAATACCTGGTTTCTTTTTATATATCCTTCATACTTAATATTAAAAGCGACCTCCTGGACAGCTTCCTGGCTATAGTGATTAATCTGAAAGAGATCTAACAACTCGCCTAACTCTATTTCCGGTCGGCGGGTAAGAGATTCGAGTCTTTCAGCCTGCTTTAATGCTGAGCTTTTATGTGAAAAGACTTTATTAAACAGATCCGGATCCAAATTTGTCTTCTCGACTGTCTTTTTTAAGTCCTTAATCTGTTGCTTTTTTTGATCAACATGATCTATTTCTGCTTTGGATAACAATCCCTTTTCTTTACCATGCTTACCTAAACGCAGATCTGCATTGTCCTGGCGTAGAAGCAAACGGAACTCGGCCCGGGAGGTGAACATACGATAAGGCTCCAATGTGCTTTTGTTTATCAAATCGTCTATCAGGACACCGATATAGGCTTCTGAGCGCGACAATCTGATCGGTTCAGATTTTTGAATTTTGCTTGCGGCATTGATTCCGGCAATGATCCCCTGTGCCGCTGCTTCTTCATACCCTGAAGTTCCATTAATTTGTCCGGCAAAATAAAGTCCGCTGATTTGTTTTGTCTCAAGTGTAAATTTTAATTGATCTGGTGGAAAAAAGTCATATTCTATCGCATATCCCAGTCTTACGATTTCTACTTTCTCCAGACCGGGAATGGTTGTCAGTGCCTTTTTCTGGATATGTTCCGGTAGACTGGTTGCAAATCCATTTACATAAATTTCCGGATTCGTATATCCTTCCGGCTCCAGAAACAGTTGGTGACTTTCCTTGTGGGCAAAACGGTTGATTTTATCTTCAATTGAGGGACAATATCGTGGGCCGACAGATTTTATTCTACCGATAAACATCGGTGACTGATCGAATCCCTCCCTAAGAACATTATGGGTTCTGGAATTTGTATGTCCGATAAAACAAGAAATTTGTTTTCGATCAATTTTATGGGTGGTATAAGAAAAAGGGATCGGCGGATCATCCGGTTTCTGTTCTTTGAACGTATCAAAATTAACCGATTGCTTCAGAATCCTCGGTGGTGTACCGGTTTTTAACCGTCCTGCTTCAAATCCAGCTTCAACCAGGGTCTCTGTTATTCCCAGGGCCGGTTTTTCGCCTGCACGCCCGGAATTAAAATTTTTCAGACCGATATGAATAACGCCGTTTAGAAAAGTGCCTGTGGTGAGAATAACCGCTTTGGAGAAAATCCTTTCGCCGTTTTCAAGACAAACACCCTGTATTTGATTATCTTTTAGAATTATGTCGTTAACGGATCCTTTGATGATTTCTAATTTCCGGATACGGCGCAATCGTTCCCGGGCTACCTCTACATAGTCTTTTCTGTCGGCCTGAGCCCGTGGTGACCAAACAGCCGGTCCCTTGGATTTATTCAGCATCTTAAAATGAATACCGCTGCTGTCAATAATCTTTCCCATCTCTCCGCCAAGGGCATCGATCTCTCTGACCAGCTGCCCTTTGGCCAGCCCACCGATAGCCGGATTACAGGACATCAAACCAATTTTATACGGATCCATGGTGACCAGGGCCACCGAAAGCCCCATTCTTGCCGAAGCAGAAGCTGCTTCTATCCCGGCATGACCTCCCCCGACAACAATGATATCAAAGTCTTTCATTTTATCCCATGTTTCACGTGAAACATTCTACCTTCTATTTACAAAATTAACCACAAAGAGCACTAAGTAGGCACAAAGTACTCAAAGAAAAAATTAATAAATTCTTTGTGCCCTCTGTGCCTTCTTTGAGAACTCTGTGGTTAATAACTATTTACCTATACAAAAATTGGCGAAAATGTTATTCAGAATATCATCTGTAACCGTTTCGCCGGTGATTTCTCCCAAGACATTTAACGCCTGTCGAAGATCGACGGCCGCGAACTCAAACCCTCCATCATTCTCCAATACGTGGCGGGCATCATAAAGATGAACGGTTGTTTTCTCGATAACTTCTGTTTGTCTTTTGCTTGTTATGATCAAATCATCAGAATATTCTTCAAATCCTGCCGACACCTGTTCAACGATGGACTTTTCTAATTCCTTTAATCCTTCCCCGTTAATTGCCGATATACTAACGAGTGGTTTTTTAAAAAAGGATAGTTTTTTCAGGGTTGCCTGATTCAAGCCTTTGTCAATCTTATTTGCCACCAAAAGTACCTGTCCCTTTATCCAATTAACAGATTCTTTGACCAGATTCAGAGAGTCATCTGAAATTGAACTACTTACATCTACAACCAGTAATACAATATCGGCTTGTAATGCCTGAGACTTTGTTCGTTTTATGCCTTCAGATTCCAGTTCGTCCCGGGTTTTTCTCAATCCCGCTGTATCAACCAATTTTATTAAAACATCGTTTATTACAATATTTTCATGAATGGTATCACGTGTTGTCCCGGGAATATGACTTGTTATGGCCCTGTTTTCACCTAACAGCTGATTCAGGAGTGTTGATTTACCGGCGTTTGGTTCACCTATAATCGTGAGATGGATACCCCCTTCTAATAACTTTGCAAAATTATAACTTGTCTTTAATTCACTGAGATCTTTTTCAATTTTATGTAAACGGGAAATGATCTGAGCGTTTGGTATGATTTCTATTTCTTCCTCTGAAAAATCCAGATCAATTTCCATCAGCCCGAGAATATCAATTAACTGTTGCCGCATCTGTATAATACGTGAAGCAAGTTTGCCATTTAATTGCTCAAGTGAATTTTTAATCCCGAATCTTGATTTTGCCTGAATGATGCCGGCCACCGCTTCTGCCTGAGACAGATCCAATTTACCATTTAAAAATGCCCGTAAAGTATATTCACCTGCCCTTGCCGCTTTAGCTCCATGATTCATTAAAACTTCAATGATATCATCAACGATAAAGGGATTGGCGTGGCAGGATATTTCAATATAATTTTCACCCGTATAAGAATGAGGCGTATGAAAAACGGAAACTAGTACCTGGTCAAATTCACGATCTCCATCCACTATCCGTCCATAGTGAATTGTATTGGCCGGAACTTCTTCTAAATTTTTACCCTTAAATACACGATTAATAATTACAATCGCATCCGGTCCGCTCATTCTGATTACCGCAATACTTCCCGATCCAAGGGCCGTGGCCAGAGCCACAATTGTTCTTGAAAAATCAGTGATTTTGTTCATAAAAAAAGCTCCCGCTGGGAGCCTGTTTATTAAGATAATTTAATACATATCTTATGTATCTATTTGTTTTTTTGGGTCTTACCTGTTCCATCCGTGAATTTTTGCTGAATAATCGTTAAGACATTAAACATGGTATAATAGAGATTCAGACCTGACGGAAACTGATTAAATATCAATAACATAAAGATCGGCATAATATAGACCATAGCTTTTTGTTTAGGATCCTGCATGGTCATTTTAGATTGAAACATCATCGTACCGGCCATGAGGATGGGGAGGATATTAAACTGATCACCATACAAGGGTAGTGAGAAGGGAAGTGTAAATATCGTATCTGCGCCTGACAGATCATCTATCCAGCCCGGGATAAAAGAAGCACCACGAAGTTGTATTGTTGAACGGAATACGATGAATAAGGCACCAAGCAATGGTAGCTGGAGCAACATCGGCCAACACCCCCCAAGAGGGTTGATTCCATGCTCCTTGTAGAGTTTCATCGTTTCTTTATTCATTCGCGGTGGATCGCTTTTATATTTTTCTCTAATCTCGGTAAGCAATGGTTGAACCCGGCTCATTTCTTTCATGGATTTGTAACTTTTCTTCGTAAGCGGATAAACAACTATTTTTACCAAAATCGAAAAAAGAATAATGACAATACCATAATTTGGAATAAATAATTGAAAAAACTTAAAAACTCTCAGGATCAACAGACTGACTGGCCGAAAGGTTGTTTCATACCAACCGTGATTCATTATCAGATCTGTGAGACCATTTTCGTAGTCCGATAAAACAGTGTAATCAAGTGGACCCATATATATGCGGTAAGTATCTTTGATAGATTCACCCTGCAGGTCACAAATGATCGATGTATTATAACGACGTTGTATAACATCATTTATTTGGACACCTTCGCCGGCAAAAATTGCTCCGCTTGTTCGTGCTTCGGTTGGGATAATCGCTGATAAAAAATATTTTGTACGAATTGCAATCCAATCCGTCTGACCGTTTATTGGAATGGGTCGTATCCGTTCTTCTGAATCAATGCTGAAATCTTCCATTTCTCCGCCCATTCTTGCATATGATTCACTATAGGTATAATCCTCGACAATATTCTTTTCATTTGACGGTAAACCATTAATCCAGCTGATTTCATAATCGTCATTTAATAGCAAACTTTTAGCACCCATCACAGTCAGATCTAAATCGATATGATAACTATCACCATGAATAGTTATGTTTTTCTGGATTTTTGTGTTTTCCATTTCCAGATAATATCTAAATGTATATGAATCTTCACTTCCCAATTCGATTTTTTTGGGAATACTTCCTTCCAATTCAAATTTATAATTGTTTAAATTGACTCTTTCACCGGTGATTGTTGTAAAAGTAAGGCCGATTCCATTCTGGAGAATCGCATGATCGATAATTATTGCTGAATGGCCTTCCCAGGTATCATATTCATTTAAATACCAGTGCTTAAACGTACCTCCGCCCTGGCTTGAAATCTTTGCTGTAATTAAAGGTGTTTTAATGTCCGAATAAAAGATCTCCGCTGCCTCTGTGATCGCACCTTCCGGAACCTCAATTGTTTCTTCTTCCGCACTTAGTACTTCGGGAGTTTTAATCTGTTCAGGTGTGATAGCTACATCCTGCTTTGGAGCAGTCGGATCTTCCACAACTCTTTCTTTTACAGTATCTTCGATGACAGGTTCATCGTAAATCAGATTATAATAATAGGGCAGAATGAGTATAACAACTGTAATCATAACAATTGCCAATAAAGATTTTTTGTCCATAATAAGTGCCTAAATTCTGGTTTATTTTTATTTTTTTACCGGATCAAATCCACCTTCATGAAATGGATGACATTTACTTATGCGTACGAGACTGTACCATAAACCTTTTATTGCGCCATGGTCCCTGATAGATTGATAGCTATATTCAGAACATGTAGGATAAAACCTGCAATGTGGAGGAAAAAGAGGTGAAATAAATTTTCTATAAAAACTAATTAAAACTAAAAATATATTTTTCATAAGAGTGCTAATTTTTTATCAAATTCTTCCTCTAAAAGCTTATAATTGATTTTACCATCATAGGTATAAAGAAAAATAACTTGCCGATTTTCAAGAAAATTATCGGTTTTGTTTCTTATATATTCTCTTATTATGCGCTTACAATAATTTCTCCAGACAGCTTTACCTACGCTTTTTTTAATAAGAACAGCAAATTTTATCCGTTCGTCTTTTCTTTTATTACCAAGAAAAAAAACACCATATTTAGTATTAATTTTTTTTCCGGTCGATAGTAATTCTTTTATCTCAGTATTTTTTTTTATCGTTACGATTTTATGCTGAGCGAATAAATTCATCGCTGACAGTTAGTTTTTTTCTACTTTTTGATCTTCTTCTCGCCAGAACAGCACGTCCGTTTTTCGAACTCATTCTTTCCCTGAAACCATGTTTATTTTTTCTTTTTCTGTTACTTGGCTGATAAGTTCTTTTCATTTTAATTCCCTTTATATAATATTCTCATCTAATATTGTCGAAACTAACAATTTTAACATATTAGCAGTCAATAATCAAGCCATATGTATTAATTCTGGTGATTTTAACTTATCCACATATAAGTTGTGAATATGTCTTAATAAGTTGTGGATATTGTTAATAAATTATTAAAATAAATTTTTTTTTATCTTTATATATGTGCTTATTATACCTTTACTCACATACAAATTTTAACTACTTTTATTCAAAACACACATCTGCTGACTATTAAAAGAGTTATTCACATATTCACAGGACTATATACTACAACTATATTATATTACATATATTTAAGAGTATAAATACGTCTTGAAATAAATGCTTTTTTTAAGTATTTTTCATTTATCATTTTACCATATGGAGGAACTATGAATATTACGGTCTCAAGAGATAGTTTATTCAAAGCTTTGCAGAAAATTATCAATGTAATACCGAGTAAAACCACTATTGATATTCTATATAACATTCTTTTAAACATTGAAGATAGTAAATTGAAAATTGTTGCTACAGATCTTGAAATTACCCAATTATCATGGTGTGACTGCAAGGTTGAAGAGAGTGGTTCTATCGTTCTTCCTGGTAAACTATTAATGGATATATTAAGAGAAATGCCGGATACGGAGTTGACATTTAAAGTTGATTCTAACTTTAAAATTATTTTGGAATCACAATTTGGAGAATATAAAATTTCCGGTCAAAATGTAAATGATTATCCGAGCATTCCTTCTCTGGAAACAGAAGATACTATAAAAATCAAGAATCAATATCTCAAGCGAATGATTGAAAAAACAATGTTTGCTTGTTCAACGGATAATCTACGTCCTGCTCTCACAGGTGTCTTTTGCCAGATTTTTAATGATAGTATACGAATGGTTTCCACTGACGGACACAGGTTGGTAAAAATTTCAAATTCCGATTTTAATTCACCGGATGTTCAACGGGAACTAATAATTCCGACACGTGCCCTAAACCTGGTGGCCAGAAATATTTCTGATGATGGTGAGCAGGAATTAATTTTAGGTAAAAATCATGTGTTGTTTAAATTTGAAGATACACTTTTATATTCAAGAATTATTAACGAACCATATCCGGATTACGAACGTGTGATACCCCAAAATAATACAAAAGAGTTAACAATAAACAGGGATTCCATGATCGCCTCCGTAAAGCGTGTTTCACTATTTTCAAATCCGATCAGCTATCAGGTCAAATTAAAATTTAGTGAAAACAAAATTGATATATATGCACAGGATATTGATTTTGGTGGTGAAGCACATGAAAGTTTGAATTGTACATATGCTTCTTCAGATTTGGAAATAGCTTATAACGCAAATTATTTATTAGATACACTAAGACATATTGGTACCAGTGAAGTACGAATTTCGTTGGAATCACAGGACGGACCGGGATTAGTATTTCCACAAGAGCAAAAAGATAAAGAAGAACTATTGATGTTGGTGATGCCTGTCAGGTTAAGCGGATAGTAGATGATTCTAAAAGAGTTGGAGATTGAAAACTTCCGTCTTTTTCCATATCTAAAAATAACATTTTCCGATGGAATAAACATCATCTCTGGATTAAATGGGCAAGGTAAAACGAGCATCTTAGAATCGATTTATTACCTTGCTCTCACCAAAAGCTTCAGAACATCCAACGATAATCATGTGATTTCCTATAATAAAAAGCACTTTAATATTAAAAGCAATTTTGTTTCCGGGGAATCAGATAAAAAGGTTATCAGAATTTTTCACTCAAGTTCAGAAGGGAAACATCTTTTTATAAACAAAAAGGAAGTGTTAAAATTTTCTGAATATATCGGCACAGTTCCCTGTGTCATATTAACACTTGATGATCTGAAACTTACCCTGGGTGGTCCGCGGGAAAGAAGAAGATTTCTTGATATACTGATTTCTCAGATCAGCCCTGTGTATCTTGAAGATCTGAAAATATATCGTCGAACATTGCAGCAAAGAAATGCCTTACTGGGAAAAGAAAATAAAGGGGATATAAAAAATCAGATTTCTATATGGAATGAAAAACTTATTGAACATGGATCCCGTATCATTTCTAATCGTCTGGATTTTATAGATTTTTTAAACATACATTTATCTGAATATTACAATAAAATCTCAACACTAAGTGATAAAATAGGCGTTGACTATCAATCGAGTCTGGGAGATAAAGATTATTTATCAGACAGAAAAAGAATTCCGGTAAGATTTGAAAAAAAACTCAATCTTGTTTTTAAGTATGAAGTGGAAAAAAGAAAAACCGTTATCGGACCTCACCGTGATGATGTTCAGTTTTTTAAGGAAGATAAAGTATTTAGAGACTTTTGTTCTCAGGGAGAAAATAAAACACTTGTAATAGCTTTAAAGTTTTTGGAATGGGAGTATATTTCAAAAGAACGTCACATTAAACCCATATTATTACTGGATGATATTTTTGGTGAATTAGACGAGGTTAGAATGCGGGGATTATTGGATTTTTTGAAGGTAATTGGACAGGCCTATATAACAACAACAATGCAGGATAAATTTAAGACGCACCATACCAGTCAAAAATTTGTTTTGAAGGAAAAAAGATTATATGACGCGTAATCGTAATTACCAGGATTTGCCTTCGATACTACAAAACCTGCTAAAAAAATATGATTTGGCTGAAGCGGTAAACAGCGAGCTGATATTTAGCCGTTGGGAGTCCCTGGTAGGAAATAAAATTTCTAAACAGTGTAAACCAGTGGAAATAAATAATGGCGAATTGGTTATTCAGGCAAAAAATAATATATGGAAGCAGGAACTTGCACTAAGACAGAAGGAATTGCTAAATTTACTTAATGGAAGGATAAAATCCTCCCTTGTGAAAAAAATTAAAATAATTTAGGGGTAGTATTAATGACGGAAACAATGAACAATAATAATGAATATACAGCAGAAAACATACAAATTCTCAAAGGACTTGAAGCTGTCCGCAAACGACCGGCAATGTATATTGGCGATACCACCACCCGTGGCCTGCATCATCTGGTTTATGAAATAGTTGATAACAGCGTTGATGAAGCCTTAGCCGGATATGCCACATCGATAAAGGTAAAGGTAGGAAAGGATGAGTCAATCACAGTTGAAGATAATGGCCGGGGAATCCCAGTTGATAAACATCCACAGGAAAAAATTCCAGCTGTCGAAGTAATAATGACCATGTTGCATGCCGGCGGAAAATTTGATAAAAGCTCCTATAAAGTTTCCGGTGGTCTGCATGGTGTCGGTGCATCGGTTGTGAATGCGCTCTCTGAATGGTGTACGGTTGAAATATGCCGGGACGGAAAAGTATACTTTCAGAGCTATAAACGTGGCTTCGTGGATAAGCCATTAAAAGTTATCGGCAAACGTAAAAAAACCGGAACAATTGTAAAGTTTCTAGCAGATAATGAAATTTTCCCTAAAATAACATATAACTACGATACATTGGCGCAAAGATTACGAGAACTCGCATTCCTTAATAAAAACTTGTGTATTACTCTTTTGGATGAACGGGAAGACAAAAGAGATGAGTTTCATTATAAAGGCGGACTTATTGAGTTTGTAAACTATCTAGACGAATCAAGAAATCCCATACATAGAAAACCAATTTATATAGAAAAAACTGATGGTGATGTACCGGTTGAAATAGCCATGCAGTATAATTCCACCTTCACCGAAAATATTCTCACATATTGTAACAATGTAAATACGATAGAAGGGGGTACTCATTTATCAGGTTTTAAGTCTGCTCTAACCCGAACAATGAACAATTATGCCCTTAAAAACAATCTTATTAAACCAAATGATAAAATCACCTTACAGGGTGAAGATACCCGTGAAGGACTAACAGCAATTGTTAGCGTCAAAGTACCGGAACCGCAATTTGAAGGTCAGACAAAAACAAAACTTGGCAATTCAGAAATTAAAGGAATTGTTGAGTCCTTTCTCAATGAAAAGCTTTTTGAATATTTAGATGATAATCCTCCGACCGGTAAGGCGATCATTGAAAAATGCAAGAGCGCAGCCCGGGGCCGGGAGGCAGCACGCAGGGCGAGAGATCTTACCCGGAGGAAATCCGCATTAGAGAGCGGATCATTACCGGGAAAACTTGCCGATTGTTCGATTAATGATCCGGAACATTGTGAGATCTATCTTGTAGAGGGTGATTCTGCAGGAGGTTCCGCAAAGCAGGGTAGAGATCGACGATTTCAGGCCATTTTACCCTTAAAAGGAAAAATTCTGAATGTTGAGAAAGCCAGATTTGATAAAATTCTTACAAATGAAGAAATAAAAACAATTGTAACTGCTCTTGGAACAGGTATTGGCGACGATGATTTTAATGTCAAAAAATTGAGATACGGAAAAGTAATCATAATGACTGATGCGGACGTAGACGGATCTCATATACGCACCCTGCTGCTTACATTTTTTTATCGTTATATGAAAGAATTATTCGATTATGGAAAAATATTTATTGCCCAACCACCGCTTTATCGTATTAAGAATAAAAATAACATCACTTATGCCTTTGAGGAGGATGAAAAAGATCAGTTACTCAAGAGATTGAATGGTGCGGGAAAGATAGATCTGCAGAGATATAAAGGTTTGGGTGAAATGAACCCGGATCAGTTATGGTCAACGACCATGGATCCGGAAAAAAGAACCATTTTCCGGGTTGCTCTGGAAAACGCTGCTGAAGCAGATCATATATTTTCCACATTAATGGGTGATGATGTGGAACCCCGGCGGGCATTTATTGAAAAAAATGCAAAATATGTTAAAAACTTAGATATATAAACAGGAAAAAATATGGCTAACGGTGAAAAAATTATACCGACTCTGATTGAAGATGAGATGCGTAAATCGTATCTCGATTACTCGATGTCTGTAATTGTATCGCGAGCGCTACCTGACGTACGTGACGGGCTAAAACCGGTTCATCGTCGCATTTTGTTTGGAATGCGTGGTCTGGCTTTGAATTATAACAAACCTTATAAAAAAAGTGCCAGAATCGTTGGTGAAGTTTTAGGTAAATATCATCCACATGGTGATGCCGCCGTGTATGACAC
>JAGLYF010000163.1 GCA_023132435.1 Calditrichia bacterium
GCACGTATGGCAAGAATTGCGGACGAAATGTTAAGGGACCTGGAAAAAAATACCGTAGATTTTACTGCAAATTTTGATGATACATTGGAAGAGCCACAAGTTCTTCCTGCCTTAATACCAAATCTACTAATAAACGGTTCTTCCGGAATTGCTGTTGGAATGGCCACAAACATCCCTCCACATAATCTTTCGGAGGTAATATCGGCTATTCATGCCGTAATAGAAAATCCTGAGCTGGAACTTGAGGAATTATTAAAACACATACACGGTCCGGATTTTCCAACATCGGGAATTATTTTTGGTTATCAGGGTATCAGGGATGCCTATATGACCGGTCGGGGTCGTGTCATTGTCAGAGCCAGGGCTAATATTGAGGTGGCCAGAAGTGGCAGAGAAAGGATTATCATTTCTGAAATTCCCTATCAGGTAAACAAAACAAATCTGATTGAAAAGATAGCTGAACTTGTTCACCAAAAAAAGGTAGAAGGAATCTCTGATATTAGGGATGAATCGGATCGTGATGGTTTACGAATTGTTATAGAACTTAAAAAAGATGCAAATTCAAAATCGATATTGAATGCACTTTATAAGCACAGCCAGATGCAAACCACTTTTGGGATTATTATGCTTGCCCTTGTTAAGGGACAACCAAAGATCCTGAATCTAAAAGAAATCCTTACAAATTTTATCAGTCACCGGCATAATGTGGTGGTCAGAAGAACGAAATACGAACTTGATGAAGCTGAAAAAAGAGCTCATCTCCTGGAAGGCTTAAAAATAGCCCTGGACAATATCGATAAAATAATTGAGTTGATAAAAAAATCCCGTGATCCGGAAACGGCAAAAACAAACCTCATGCGGCAATTTAAACTGAGTGAAATTCAGGCTAAGGCCATATTGGAGATGCGCTTACAGCGATTAACAGGATTAGAGCGTAAAAAGATAGAAGAAGAGTATAAAGAAATTCTCAAACTCATTGAAAAATTGCGGTCGATTCTGGACAACCAGGGTCTTCGGATGCAAATAATAAAAGATGAACTTGATGAAATAAATGACCGGTATGGAGATGATCGTCGCACTGAAATTATTACCAATTATGAAGAATTGACGATTGAAGATATGATCGCCGAAGAAGATATGGTAATAACGATTTCGCATCGCGGTAATATTAAAAGATTTCCTGTCAGTGGATACCGGCGCCAGAACAGAGGCGGTCGGGGTTCAACCGGGGCGAAAACACGGGAAGAAGATTTTATTGAACATATGTTTATTGCCAGCACCCATCACTATATTCTGTTTTTTACGGATAGTGGGCGGTTGTATTGGTTAAAAGTTCATGAAATCCCGCAGGCCGGAAAAGCGTCAAAAGGAAGACCGATTATTAATTTGATAGATATTCAGAAAGGAGAGAATATCTGCGGTTTTGTACCGGTTAAAAATTTTGACGATGATGGTTATATTGTCATTGCTACCAAATCAGGGATTATAAAGAAAACCGATTTGAGTGCTTATAGCCGGCCCAGAAAAGGGGGGATTATCGCGGCCACCATTCGAGAGAATGATGAATTACTCAGTGCGGCTGTTTCCACCGGATCAAACGATATTATTCTTGTTACGCGAAATGGCTACTCAATTAGATTTAATGAACGTGGAGTAAGGGATATGGGAAGATCCGCTGCCGGTGTAAAAGGTATTACACTTAGAAGCGGTGATCAGGTCATCGGTATGGTTGTAGTAAAGCGTGAAGACACCCTGTTGACCATTTCTGAAAAAGGGCTGGGTAAGAGAAGTAATGTAAGTGACTATCGTACTCAGGGCCGTGGTGGAAAAGGCATTATTGCGATGAAGGTTAATGAAAAAACAGGTCATTTGGTGGCTGTTTTGGAGGTGGTCGATAATGAAGATATTATACTGATCACAGAAAATGGCGTGGTAATTCGTCAGCATA
Source organism: Calditrichia bacterium (assembly GCA_023132435.1). GTDB lineage: Bacteria > Calditrichota > Calditrichia > JAJRVZ01 > JAJRVZ01 > JAGLYF01. The sequence goes on from JAGLYF010000163.1 coordinate 1,949, forward strand.
TAGGTAAGATTTCAGTTATTGGTCGGAATACACAAGGAGTGAAACTTATAAGGCTCGATAAAAATGATAAGATCGGAGATGTTGCAAAAATCGTTCTTGAAAATGGAAATGGGAATGGCACGAATGATATCGAAGAAAGCTAGATATATAAGGGCATATACTTTAACTAATCTTTCTTGTCGGAGGCCAGAATGAAGAAAATCTCAGATTCAACGATAAGCCGTCTGTCAAAGTATTACAGAACTTTAGGACGTTTAATCGAAAAAAGAGTAAAAACAGTTTCTTCTGATGAAATTGCTGAAATTGATGGCGTAACTTCAGCACAGGTACGAAAAGACTTATCATTCTTTGGTACATTTGGTAAAAGAGGATTGGGGTATAACACAGTTGATCTACAAAATAATATCGGCACAATCCTGGGACTTTATAAGAAATGGAATGTTGCCCTTGTTGGAATTGGTAATATTGGACGTGCTCTGGTTGATTATCAGGAATTTAAAAAACAGGGTTTTATTATCAAGCTTCTACTCGATAACGATGAGGATAAAATTGGTACAATTATTGGCAATCTTGAAATAATGCCTTTTGCACAAGCGGTAGAATATCTGGAAGAAGAAAAAATACAGATTGCAATTGTGGCCGTTCCGGGAAATGTTGCGCAAGGCGTTGTGAATAGTTTAACAGATGCCGGGGTAAAAGCCATCCTAAATTTTTCTCCCTTAAGCTTGAAAGTGCCAAAAGGCGTGATGATAAAAAATGAAAATATGTCTATTGAGTTGGAAGCACTGTCATATTTTTTAACGAATCGCGGAAAATAAAAACGGCAAGATCAAACCACGATCTTGCCGTTTAATGGGATTGGATTTATCTCTATTGTTCGATATCTCTCTCTTGTTCCTCAAGTTGTTTTGATTTTTCAAAGGCTTCTTCAGCCTTCTTTTTCTCTCCCAATTTGGCGTACAGAAAGCTCAGATTTTGCCATACCGAAGATGATTCTGGAAAAAGTTCAACACCATGTTCTAATATCTCTCTCGCTTTGTCATATTGTTCAAGCTGAAGAAGCAAAGTTCCCAACAGATCGTAGATTTCTTTAATTTCAGGATCAATTTCCTTTGCTTTTTCGAAATAAAGTATCGCTTCTTCCATTAATTTGGTTTTCTGAGCTTCGTCTTCTTCTACAGCATTAGCCTTTTTAAAGAGCAACAATCCAAGATTAAAAGGAATCGCTTTTTCTGCAGGACTTATTTCAAATGCGGTTTTATATGCAGCTATGGCTTCATCTTGTTTTTCGGCCAGATCCAGACTTTCTGCATATCTGATAAGACATTCAGAATTTTGAGGATCAACTTCTATACCCTTCTTGAATTGTTCTGCTGCTTTTAAGTAGTTTTGATGGCGTTGATAGTAATATCCTAAATCAGTATAGGCCAGTGCCGTATCGGGCTCTGCTTCTGCCGCAGCATATAAATATTTTAGAGAGCTTGAATCATCTTCCAAAAACTGATACGCAATTGAAATCATCCGGTTTGCCATATAGTCGTTTTCGATAAGGTTAACATTTGTAAAATCACTGATAACCCGCTCAAGTCGTTTTGTTGCCTCTTCACTTTTTTTGTCCTCGATTTTTATTATAGCGTTGTAGGAAGAAACACCATTGTTGTAGTATTTGCTGTAGTAATTTCTCTTTGCAAAATCGATTTCAGCCTGATGTGTGTTTTTGAGTGATAGGGATTTATCAAAGGACGACATCATTTCTTTAATCTGACCTTTTCTTCCCTGAAGTTCACCCAAATAATACCATGCCTCTTCATTGTCCGGATATTTTTCGGTGGCGGACAAGGCTCCAGTATAGGCATTATCATAACGACCACCATTATAATCGATAACCGCCTGCTCAAGTTCTGGCGGCCGGCAGGCATTTACCAATAAGGATATGGTAAATAAAAGAATTGTTAAAACACCTGTGTAAAATCTCATTTTTTCTCCTTTAAAGATTACTTAATGAGTTTAGGTAAATTTTTTGAAATTGGTTGTTTAATTATTCCCTTTTCAGTAACAATTCCAGTCAGGAATTCTGCGGGTGTCACATCAAAAGCCGGATTATAGACTTCAGCTTTATCGTGTAAGTTATCATTATAACCATAGATATGCAATATTTCTTGCGAATTTCTCATTTCGATTTCGATCTCATCCCCTGTTTCTAAAGTCAGATCAAAAGTAGAACTGGGAGCAACGGCATAACAGGGAATGCCATGAAATCTGGCCAGAGCTGCAAGATTATACGATCCAATTTTATTGGCGACATCACCATTTTTGCTAATTCGATCCGCACCGAAAAGTACCAAATCAACTTTTTCGTCTTTCATCAATGATCCGGCCATGCTGTCAGTTATAAGAGTACAGGGAATTTTATTCTTCATAAGTTCCCAGAAAGTCAGCCGGGCGCCCTGTCCCAAAGGTCTGGTTTCATCAACATAAACATGGATTCGGTATTTTTGCTCCCAGGCGGCATAAACAATACCCAGAGCGGTTCCCCAACCACCGGTGGCAAGACTTCCTGTATTACAGTGGGTTAGTATATTACCGGGATTTGGCACCACCTCCAGCCCATTATAACCCATTTGTTGACAAAATTCTTTATCCTCGGAATGAATTTTTATTGCTTCTGCCCTTATAAATGATATAACCTCTTCTATCGGCTTATCGTTATTTGCATGATAGAGAGATTTAATGCGTTGGATAGCCCAGCCTAGATTCACAGCTGTCGGACGGCTATTATAAAGTAAATCGCAAATAGCGTCCATCTCTTTTCGAAATTCATTATATGTTTTTGAAGATAACGATTGCGCCGCTAAATATAAACCATAGGCGGCACATATCCCGATTGCCGGAGCTCCTCTGACACGCAGGATTTTAATTGCCTCAATACATTCTGTCATTGTTGTAATTGGAACATATTCAAAACGGTCAGGTAAAAGAGTCTGGTCAATTATGGTGAGTTTGTCGTTCTCGAAGGTTATTGCAGGTGTGTACATGATTACCATTAAATTAAATTTCTAAAAGCTAATTACTGCAGATCAAAATTTCAAGTTATTACCATGAGAAGGTAACAGCCTGATATTTTAACTTAATGGCAGTGTTATTCCTAATGGTAGATTTTATAATATTGAAGATAACCGCCGGAATAAAAATGAATTGTTCACACCTGTATTAATCAGTAAATTTTATCATGTCCAAAGAAATTAAAAGAATTCTTCCTCTTGTCGTTATGCTCTTTCTTCTGGGAATTACCGGCTACTCTTTGATTGAAGACTGGAACTTGCTGGATTCACTTTAAGAGAAAACCTGGATAAACTGCAGGAAAAAGCTAATGAAGAATAGTTTAAAGATTGTTGTACTTCTCCTTTTTATATTTAACGGTAACGTACAGGCACAATTTAATGAATCGGAATTTTTATATCGTACAAAGACAATTTATCATTCGTTAAAATTGACAAAACTAGATAATTTTTCCAGTTGGGTAACCTCGAATATTTTTCTCAAAGCATCAAAAGAAATTTCAGAAGAAGAAATATATCCGCTGGAGATTATCTGGAAAAATCCTAATCAAATGTATTATATCAAAAGACCCCTACCTCAAGCGGGCGATGATGACAAACAGAACGAGATTCAACAACTTCAAATGGATATGATACAGGAATTACAGGGATTGTTAATAGACTGGCAGCGATTTTCAGCAGGAAATATACTGGATGATCTGCCTGAAACATATCTGGTAACAGCTATAGATGATACGGCGTTTATTGAGTATGAAATATTTGAAAACGGAAAAAATGTAAAGGTAAAAATGTTTTTCGGAATAAATGGACTCTGTATAAAAATCATCACCAGATATGTGCACAAAAAGGAGGTTGTATATATCTATCCGGGATATACTTTGGTTGAAGATAAGTGGATATGTAACAAGTGGACGGTTCAAATATATCAAAATGGTCAGGTTGAAAGCGGATTTATAGTTAGTTTAAAATCAAGAAAGTTGGAGGATTATTGGATTCCACAACGACTTATATTGCAATTACAAAAAAAGGGGATAGATAATACCTGGTTCATCCGGGAATATAAGTTTAGAAATGTTGTATTGAATAAAGATCTGCAGGTACTGAGGTAAAAAATCAACGATTCCGAATAATTTTTTTCAACTCATCTTCCAGAGCTTTAGGATACTCTTTTTCAGCCGCTTTAAGTTTGATTATTTCTTTTAATTTTTGTTCAAACTCTACTTTTTTGTCACAGGGCAGGCAATAACTTAAATGATCTTCGATCATCAGAATCTCTTCATCCGAAAGATGATTATCAAGATATGCCTGTACTCGTTTTTCAATCTCTGCGCAATCGTATTTTTTTTGATTAGTTTTTTTCATTCAGAACATAACCTCTCTTTTTGGCATAACTCCAGAGATATCTCTGAAGCAGTTTTCTCCCCCGATATAAACGAGACATAACTGTGCCAAGTGGTGTATTGATAATATTGGCAATCTCGTTATATGAAAAACCTTCAACATCACAGAGCAATACCACAAGCCGAAATTGGTAGGGCAAATTTTCTAATGCATCTTTAACATCATCCTCGAAGAAATTTTCAAGAAAATCTTCTTTAGCTGTTTCCTGTAAACTAATCGATTCATCCAGTTTCTTATACAGATAAAACTCTTCAAGGTCGTCATAACTAACTTTTTGTGGCTGACGAATTGCTTTCCGGTAAGCTGTTATATACGTATTTACCAGGATTCTAAAAGCCCAGGCCCTGAAATTGGTGTTTTTCTGGTATTGGTCAAAAGCTCGAAAGGCTTTATATAAAGTATCCTGCACTAAGTCTTCAGCATCGTTTTGATTATGAGTCATCCTGAGAGCGGTACTATAAAGAGAGCTTAGGTGTGGTGCAATAAGTGATTCGAACTCCTGTTGTCTTGCAGTTGGCAAAAGAACTCCTTAGTATAAAATTTGAATTAAGATTCGCAAATGTTAATTAAAAGTAAAAACGTTGTTAAGGTAAAATTGTTTTTGCCTATAATGGGCGTCTTAATAGTATTCGAAAGGTGGAACCTATCCCCGGACGTGTTTCTTTTAAAAAAAGTTTCCCTCCGTGGTATTCTTCTATTATTCTTTTAGCCAAACTTAAGCCTAATCCCCAGCCTCTTTTTTTTGTACTATATCCTGGTTTAAAAATATGATTTTTATCTCTTGCGCCAATACCCTTTCCTGTATCGGATACGTCTATTGAAATAAATTGGTCGTCTTCAGCTTTTAGTTTCAGCTCAATAGTGCCTGACCGGCTTTCAACTGCATCAACAGCGTTTTTTACTAAATTCTCTATCACCCATTCAAAAAGCTCACCATTGAGTTCAATAAGAGGGCTAAATTCATAATTTTCCTTTATTGAAATTTTCTTATCGATACGTGGTAAGCGTTTTCTAATATAAGAAACGGCATTTTGAAGAATTTCGACAACATCTAATTCTTGTAATGCGGGAAAAGACCCAATTTGTGAAAAACGCAAAGCAATCTTACTCAGTCTGTTAGCATCAATATCCATTTCATGCAGGGCCAGGTCGAGTTTTTTCGGATTATCCTTGAGTAGTTCAATCCATCCGTGAATTGATGAGAGAGGTGTGCCTAACTGATGAGCTGTTTCTTTTGCCATGCCTACCCAGATATATCTTTGTTCGCTCTTTTTTATCTGCGAAAAACCGATATATCCAATAAGGATAAAAAGAATCGCGACAGCAATTTCAATATAAGGTAACCAACGTAATTGCTTTATAATGGAAGAAACACCATAATGATAATAACCCAGAACATAGCCCTGGTATGAAATTGATACAGGAGGATTTTCACTATCAAGATCCTGGAGTTCTTCTTTTAGCTCATTTGAAATTTCCGGTGTTAATACCTTTAGAGAATCGAATTCCGGTTTAATGTTGATACAAAGCTGAGGTTCCATTTGTGCATCTGTATATATGACCGGGAAATCGATACCCTGGATAACCTCAGTAAGAAGAAATCCAAAATCGACGTTCGTGTCCGGATTGTTCAAATTTTCTTCCAGAACACGCACACGGAAATTTATAGATTCGCGGGATTTTTCCTGAAGAATACTGACCAGGTATTGTGTATATAATAGAATACCACTCACGATTAGCAAACCGAGGATAAAAAGAAATCCCTTAAAACTTCCTTTACGCTTATAAGTTACCTGTCGCATTTTTTATTTTCAGTTATTGATCTATAATATTCAAAATAAAATGTGATTAAGATTATAAGTATCATAAAATCAAAGATTTAATTCCCCCTTAGCAAAGAGCCTGTCCCGCAACTGCGGGAGGGGTAGGGGGTTGTTTTAAACGAAATATTTTAAAAGATGTCAACGCTTTACAACCCCTTAATCCCCTTTTTTAAGGGGAGACGTTAGTGTTACCATTGGAGTGACACTTTTGGATAAAATTTTGTCATATATGTATTTCATCATTCATACGGAATCCTTTATCACTGGATAGCACGGTTGATGCTTCGCGAAAGGGATCATGTTCATAAAATAATATCCATCCTTCTTTTGCCGCCCGTGGTAGTAATCGGCTTTTTTCATTCATGGTTGTCAGGGGATTATTATCATAGGCCATAACCCAGGGAACCGGGATATGAGATGCCGTCGGAATCAGATCTGAGCAGTATAAAAAAGTATTTTTAGAACCGGAAATTTTTACGATTTGCATGCCCTTAGTATGACCGTACATAACTAGTAGTTCTATTCCGGGAAAAAGTTCCATCGGGCCGGGTAATTTATTTAATTTTTCTTTTTGTTCAAGGAGTAAAAAGTCTTTTTTTATAAAACTTGTTTTGTCCTTTTCAGAGGGATTTAAAGCCCAATCCCAATGTTCACCCTGAACATGATGTATGGCATTCGGGAAGGTCAATTCCAGGTTTCCATTATTTAAAAAGGTCGTGCCTCCGGCATGGTCAAAATGAAGATGTGTAATAATTACATCAGTTATATCCATCCTGGAAAAATTGTATTTATCCAGACTTTTTTCAAGAGAATATTCTGAAAATTCTATGTTATATATTTTTGAAAATTTTTCATCGAATTTATAACCAACACCGGTATCAATAAGAATTAGCTGATTATCAGATTCTAATAAAAGAGATCTTAATGCTAAGGAGATTCGGTTATTCGAATCAGAAGGGTTCGTTTTCTCCCAGAGATTTTTGGGAACCACACCAAACATGGCCCCTCCGTCCAGAGCAAAACACCCGGTTTCAACACTAAACAGATGATAGTTTCCAATTTTCAAAAATAAAACCCCCTATCTTAAAAATCGATCAAACCAGCTTTCTGTTAAATCGAAAACCGTTTCTAAATCTTTTGGCATTGATTCCAGTGAGTGACGGGCACCAAAAGTATGGGTACCACCTTCAATAATCATCAGTTCTTTGCTTGGAGAAGCTATGTGATCATAAATAGTTTGAGCTTCTTCCACCGGTACGGATTCATCCTCCTGTCCATGAATGATAAGGGTTGGTGTTTCAAGTTGTTCCGCTGCCGCTGGAATATTTAGCTTCGTTCTGTTCTTCTGAATATCTTCTAATAACTCGATTCCAACCCGCATTAACTGTCCGGTTCTTTTATTTTCGAATTCGAGATATTTTTGACTTTTCCATTGATTTATTTGCTCGTGCGAATATCGCTCAACAGTAGCGATGGCCGACCAGGTTACGAGGGATTTGATACGCGGATCGTTTTGGGTATAGAGAATGGAGATACCGCCGCCCCTGCTATGACCCATCAGGCCAATCCTCTCAGGGTCAATCAAGCCTTTTCCTATTCCGCCGGAAGCTACGGCATCAACGATGCATTGTAAATCCTTTATTTCATGAGAATAGGTATTTTTCTCAAATTTATCTAATTCTGTAAAATTTTGTAAATCCGACCCAATCCCATTTCGGGAAAAGTTAAAGGTAAGAGCTATATAATCAGCCCGGGCGAGAGATTCGGCTAAGACAGGAAAGAAAGCCCAATTTTTAAAACCTTTAAATCCGTGACATATAATAATTACAGGAGCATCTTTTATCGCAATACGATGATAAATTTCCGCCCGAATTATTTCAGACTCTGAATTAGTGACTGAAATATTTTTTCGTATCATTTATGTATGTTTCTCCTTAAATAAATACTTTTTGCCTTATTGGGGATTATCAAATGATACAGGAATAAAATAATAATAAGATGGATCATAAGTAATAAAAAAGTATTTAGAAGCTACTTATATATTCTGCAAGCTCACTTAAGACCGGATCCATAATATTTTGAAAGGCCGGCATTTTTGCTAATCCATACTGAATTACAATTTTTATCTCCTCAACATTCATTTTGGTGTTATCAATCGCAGGTTTATCACCGAATCCTCCTCCATCGCTACCGTGGCAGCGAGCACAATTGTCGACATAGACCGAAACGGCGACAGACGAAATATTAGCAGTACTGTCATCGCTCCGAGATCCTGAGATGGTCTTAATCTGGTATACTATGAGTATAAATACAGCAACAACGATAATAAGTGCAAAAAAAATCAAGGCTTTTTTCATGAGAAGACCCTTTATTTTTATGAAAAATGTAGGAAATGTCTTCTGAACAACTGACTATAAAAAATAAACATTACAAAAATATTATAAAGAGGGCAACAAATTTTATCTTAAGATTTGAAGATCATTGCTGTGGTAAGCAACGGACAAAAAAAAATTAAAAAAAACTCAACTTTTTATCTAAACACTTGATAATAAGGTATATCCATTGAGTATAAAAACGAGAAGAGCTAAAATCTTGCATTTTTGGGGTGTGAGAATTATATTATTTTATTTAACTCTATATAATTTCAATTAGTTGGACCTAATGCCCACCAATTAAATTTGGAGTCTAGCATGAAAAATTTTGGCCATTTCTGTACAAATTTTATGCTGTTAATGATAGCAATGGTCTTTCTTGATTCATCAAAGATCCTGGCACAAAGGGCCAGTGCTGAATATATTTCATCAATTCTACCCACTAGCTTAGAAGCCGGTCAGGAAGTAAAGGATGGTATACAAAATGTTACCTATCATGACAATATTTTATATGTCATTAATATCTGGGCCGGGATTCAGGTTGTTGATGTAAGTAACCGGGAGACACCAAAAGAAATCGGTAAGTATCTGAATGAACATCGTGCCCATAACTTTTATATTGACGGGAATTATGGATATTTGTCAGATGAACTGGAAGGTGTCCATATAATAGATATATCAACTCCTTCAGTACTTACACGGGTTGGAAAAATTACGACCAAGGGGAACGCTTTCTGGGTAGTTGCAAAGAATCCGTATGTCTATGTGGCAGAAGAAGAAACAGGTGTTTCCATCTACGACGTATCAAATCCCGCCAGTCCGGTAGCGCTTGGAAATTTTGATACTCCCGGTTGGGCCTGGGAGATGATTATTATGGATGATATTCTTTATGTCGCAGATAAAACCGGAGGATTGCAAATATTAGATGTAAGTGATAAAAATAATCCTGTCCGCCTGGGACAATTTAGTGGGCCCAAAAATGTGAGGGCAATATCTTTAGATGGAAATCATATATATATGGCCGACGGTGCTGAATGTGTATGTATCATTGATGTAACAAATCCGAAATTTCCTACACTGGTTAACAAAATGACTGTCGATGGATATATACCGGATGTTTTCAAGTCGGGTAAAAATTTATTTATGGCCAACGAAACAAAACATCGCATGGAAATCGTTGATATTTCTAATTTGCCCGAAATGATACCCGGCGGCAGCTATCAGGCGGAAGACAAAGTGTACAGAATCTGGAAAGATGATGTTTATGTATTTGTCGCGGCCAACAGTAAGACCTTAATACTGCGTTATAACAGCCCCCCCACCTTGGCAGCATTTCCTGATACTGTCATAAGTGAACAGGAAATCATAACTATTACGGCAAAAGCTTTTGATCCGGACGGAGACATACTTTCCTTTGAAATCGATAATATGCCGGAAGGTGCGGTTTTTGACACATTATATGGAATCTTGACCTGGACTCCGACATATGAACAATCGGGAGATTATACAAATATCACCATTCGCGTGATCGAATTTACCGATAGCCGTTTAACCGATGAAAAAAGTTTCAAAATAGGCGTCAATCATGTAAACCGTCCTCCTTCCCTGCCCGAGGTGGATGATCAGATGATAAATGAAAATCAGGTACTTACGATTGAAATTGCGGAAGGTACGGATGAAGACAAAGAGGATGCCGGAAAACTGGTATACACAGTGGAAAATATACCGGAGGGCGCGACTTTTGATGCC
>JAGLYF010000164.1 GCA_023132435.1 Calditrichia bacterium
GTATCTGGATAGATGAAACACCTATAAAAGATTTATATTTCCATGGAGATTAATGAGTCACTTTGAAATTATTATGCTGATATGTTTTGGGGCCGCGTGGCCATTTTCCATTTACCGGTCATGGACTTCAAAATCCACTAAAGGAAAAAGTCTTTTATTTATGCTTATTGTGATGTGTGGATACATAGCCGGGATCCTGCATAAACTGGTATTTCATTATGATCCTGTAATTTATCTTTATGGACTTAATCTTTTGATGGTCGCAATCGATGTTTTACTTTATGCGCGTAATCGCAGCTACGAAAAGAAAAACAACTCACAGATCATTACAGATTAATACCAATGTCTATCCATCTCACTACTGATAAATATTAACTTTCTGTTTTTTCTGTTTTTCTTCTAACTTCTGCTTACTGCTTACTGCTTACTGCTTACTGCTTACTGCTTACTACCTTCTGCCTTCTGCCTACTGATTCCCTTCCTGTTAAAATTATTTTCATATCTGACTTGAAATGATTACATTATCATGAAAAAAGAGGATAATTAAGATGGATATAAACACACATAATATTGAAGAGCTTGAAGCCCAAATTAAATCATATCAGGATGAACGTGAACGCATTAGGCAATTAATTGGACAAATTGGAAGTACTAGTGATATAAAACGTGACAAAAAAATCAACTGGATTTTCATAACTTTAATTTTTTTGCTTTTTGCTTTTGATATTATGCGGCATGTGTTTGGATTGAATAATATTCCGCTTCCCCCTTTATTTTCCATTGAAATTGGTATTTTTCTGGTTTCTATAAAGATTATTTGGATGATAAGCCGTCAGTCTAAGATAGACCATTTCCAATTTTGGATCCTTAATTCTATCGAATTTCGTATTAATAATTTATCACGTCAATTAAATGAACTTCAGGATATTATAGAAGATTTAGATAAAGTAAATGTAGCAAAAAAATAACTATTATCCCAGTTGCCAGCATTGTATTTTTCATGCGGTAAAGCAATGCTATTCGCTCTACTGCCTTCAATATTTTACTCCATAGAAAATATTTCAAAAAAATGTTCTTTATACATTTAAAATAATTATATTAAATATATTGAACTTGGGAATAAACATGTCTACTAAAAAAGAGTTAAAGCTTCTTGATGTTTTTTCTATATCAACCGGTGCGATGATAAGTTCAGGTATTTTTATTCTCCCGGGCCTAGCCTACGCAAAATCGGGACCGGCAATGATACTGGCCTACATGTTGGCGGCAATATTAATTATTCCCAGTATGCTCGCAAAAGCAGAATTATCTACTGCAATGCCGAAATCAGGGGGAGTATATTTTTTTATAGATCGCAGTTTAGGACCCTTATTGGGGATGTTCGGTGGATTTGCAAATTGGTTTTCGCTCAGTTTTAAAAGTGCTTTTGCCTTAATTGGTATAGGTGCCTTTGCCATTCTCTTATATCCTAATATAACCCCCAATGAAATTAAAATTATTGCCGTTGCGATTTGCTTGCTGTTTACTATTTTTAATATAGTAAGTGTCAAAGTAACCGGCCATATTCAAGTTGCGCTGGTTATGATATTAATCACTATCCTTGGGCTTTATATCGGACGGGGATTTGTTTCCACTCAGCCGGAATTGTATACACCCTTTATGCCGCACGGTATTTTTTCTGTGGTCGCTACTGCCGGTTTGGTGTTTGTCTCTTTTGGGGGATTGACCAAGATTGCCAGTGTTGCAGAAGAGATACAAAATCCTGGCCGTAATATCCCACTTGGAATGCTGTTATCATTTTCTGTTGTAACACTTATTTATCTTCTTGCTACAGGAGTTACCGTCGGACTTGTTCCTCCTCAGGAATTATCCGGATCATCAATACCTCTTTCCTTGGGAGCTGATCGTCTGATGGGAAAAACAGGAATTATAATTTTAAGTGTTGCAGCGATGATTGCTTTTATTACAACAGCAAATGCTGGAATCCTGGCTGCATCGCGAACTCCCCTGGCGATGAGCAGAGATCAATTACTGCCGGGATTCTTTTCACGTTTACATTATCGTTTTAATACTCCGGTAATTTCCATTCTGTTTACCAGTGTATTTATGATAATTGTAATTATTTTTCTTAATATTGAGAATCTGGTGAAAACCGCATCTACATTAAAGATCATTCTTTTTATGATGAATAATGTTTCAGTTATTGTTATGCGGGAAAGCAAGATTCAAAATTATCGTCCTAAGTATAAACTTCCTTTGTATCCTTATCTACCCATTTTCGCCATTATTTCATATTTATTTTTATTGGCTAGTATGGGCTTGGTCCCTCTGGTTATCAGCAGCTTATTTTTTATACTTGGTATCATTATTTATTTTGGATATGCCCGTAAACGTATTGACCGGACATCCGCATTGATGCATATTATTGAGCGGATTACTGCAAAAGAATTGAAAAGCTCTACCCTGGAGCGCGAATTACGCGATATTGTGATAGAACGTGATGAAATTATTGAAGACCGTTTTGATCAATTAATCAAAAGCTGCGTAATTATGGATATCTCGGGATCACCTACGATAGAAAACCTCATACTTGATATTGCAGAGAATTTTTCTAAACGTTGGAAAATTTCCCCGGAAATTCTCATTAAGGGATTTAAAGAGCGTGAACGCCAGTCGAGTACTATTATTCGACCGGGATTGGCTATCCCGCACATTATTGTACCCGGTGAAAAATGTTTTGATATTATACCGATACGGTGTAAAGAAGGGGTGCGCTTTTCAGAAACGACTGAACCAGTACATACCATGTTTGTATTAATCGGATCGTTGGATGAACGCAGTTACCATTTACGTGCATTAATGGCAATTGCGAATCTTGTACATGAAAGTGAATTTGAAAAACAATGGATGACAGCCCGAAATGAAGAAGAATTGCGGGATGTTATCTTATTATCGAATAGAAAACGGGAAAGCTGATCGTTTCTTATGTCCCGAAATATCGATCCCCGAAATCTCCCAATCCGGGAACAATATATTTTTTATCATTCAGATGATCATCAATAGCAGTTGTATAAATTTTAACATCGGGATGTTCTTTATTAATTCGTTTAATTCCCTCGGGAGCCGCGACAATACAGGCAATGGCAATGCGTTTTGCACCTTTTTCTTTAAGCCGGAAAATCGTATCGGAAACAGATCCTCCGGTAGCGAGCATCGGGTCCAGAACCATTATCAGTTTTTTTTCAATATGTTCAGGAAATTTTTGATAATATTCATGGGCAATAGCGGTTTCTTCATCGCGTTCCAGACCAATAAAACCAACTGAAGTCCAGGGCAAAAAATCGCGTGCTGGAACTAACATCGAAATACCTGCGCGCAGTACCGGTACAAATATCAGGGAGCGGTAAATTTCATAGCCCTGCATAGATGCAACAGGTGTTTCAATTTGCTTTACATTCAGTTTACACGTTCGACTGGCTTCCATAATAATAATTTGTGAAACAATGGCTGTATGCCGCCGAAATGTTTCAGTATCAGTATTTTTATCCCGTAAGATTGTGAGTGAATGCTTGGTTAAGGGGTGATCGATCAATTGAACATTTTGCATTGCATTCCTTTCATATTAGTATGTCTGGCTTAACATTATTCTTAAATGATCGGGCTCATTTTACGTAGGAATGTTATTGTTTCGGTAACTGCTTTGATGGTTTTATCTATATCGGCTTCTGTTGTTTCCCTACCCAGTGAAAAACGGATAGAACTGTGCGCAATTACCGGATCAACACCCAGTGCGATAATGACGTAACTCGGTTCCAAAGAATCCGTAGAGCAAGCACTGCCGGTCGAAACCGCAATACCATGCATGTCCAGACGAAGTAAAATGGATTCACCTTCAATATTTAGAAATGATATATTCGTTATATTATATGTCCTGTGTGCCGGATCACCATTAATGGAAACATGGTCAAGATTATTCATAATACCGGCTTCCAGACGGTCACGCAAAACAGAGATGCGCGTTTTATTCTCATCCATTTCCAGTTTACACTGGCGAATTGCCTCACCAAGCGCAAGAATACC
>JAGLYF010000165.1 GCA_023132435.1 Calditrichia bacterium
CGCAAAATACGGTGTGATAATTTGGGGGAAGTGTCATTTTTACACACTTCCTTTTTTAATTTTAAAGGTAAAGAATGTTAGATCTGATTGAAAAACTTAAAGAAAAATTTAAGAGTGATCTTTCACAGATCAAATCGCTCCCTGAAGTAGATAAACTCAAGATACAATATATGGGACGTAAGGGAGAAGTAGCAGATTTATTTGACCGTATGAAAGATTTAGCACCTGATGAACGACCACAGATCGGAAAATATCTTAATGAATTAAAATCCTATTTAAATACTGAAACAGAAAATTTACTATTCAGGTTGCAAAAGAAATCAACAGATTCACAATTGGATTTAACCTTACCGGGCAGAAAACCTTTTGTTGGTAGAAAACATCCCCTGACAAAAACTATGGATGAAATTAAATCCATTTTTTATGGTATGGGTTTTTCTGTAGAAGATGGACCGGAGATCGAGACAGATTATTATTGTTTTGAAGCACTTAATATGCCGAAAAATCACCCGGCCCGGGATATGCAAGATACTTTGTACATTACGGATGATATCGTTCTGCGTACACATACCTCACCGGTCCAGGTGCGGGTGATGGAAAAAACTCAGCCACCTGTCAGAATAATTGCCCCAGGCCGTGTTTACAGACGTGATACACCGGATGCCAGCCATTCACCATTCTTTCATCAGGTTGAGGGTCTCGTCGTGGACAAAGGGATTTGTTTTGGGGATTTAAAAGGTGTTATTACCGCTTTTGCTCATAAAATGTTTGGTTCCGATATTAAAGTCCGTTTCCGCCCCAGTTTTTTCCCGTTTACAGAACCTAGCGCAGAGTATGATTTCCTTTGCGTATTTTGCATGGGAAAAGGGTGCCGGGTATGTAAAAATACCGGTTGGGTGGAGATTTCAGGCGCCGGAATGGTCGATCCCAATGTATTTAAGTATGTTAATTATGACTCAGAAAAATACACAGGCTATGCATTCGGTATGGGGGTCGACCGGATTGCCATGCTTAAATACGGCATTTACGATATTCGTCTCTTTTTTGAAAACGATTACAGGTTTCTCGAGCAATTTTAAATAACCCACCACTTAATCCCCTCCCTTATACATAAGGGAGGGGAAATCCCCCGAGTACTCGGGGGATAGGGAGGGTTAATATTTCGTTTCTTTCAGAAACAGATAAAAAATAAAGATAAATTTAAAATCAAAAAAACAGATTTATGAGAGTATCTTACAATTGGCTTAGGGATTATGTGAATTTTGATATATCACCCGATGAATTGGCTGAAAAACTAACGATGGCCGGATTGGAAGTTGAAGAAGTTATTCCCCTTTTTCCAAAATTTGAGGGAATAATCGTCGGGCGTGTTCTTTCGGTTGAAAAGCATCCAAATGCTGATAAACTGTCGCTATGCAGTGTTGACACGGGCAATGGACAATTGGAGGTGATATGTGGTGCCCCAAATGTTGCTGAGGGTCAGACTATTGCTTTCGCACCAATCGGTACAAAACTACCCAACGGATTAGTTATAAAAAAAGTTAAAATCCGGGGCATTGAATCCTCCGGAATGATTTGTTCTGAGCAGGAACTTGGTCTGGCAGAACATTCCGATGGTATCTGGGAGTTATCCTTAAACCTGGCGTTGGGCAAGGATTTGTATGAGCAACTTGAGAAGAATCAGGATTATGTCCTGGATATATCGGTTACACCAAATCGTCCGGATGCGATGAGTATGGTCGGCGTTGCCCGGGATGTGGCTGCTATTTTATCTAAAAAATTGAAAAAACCGGATATTAAAAAATCAGAAATTTCAGAGAAGGCCTCTGATGTCGTATCGGTGACTATTAAAAATGCGGAAGGGTGTCCCCGATATGCGGCAAGAGTTATCCGAAAGGTTAAAATGGGTAATAGCCCTCAATGGATGGCTGAAAGACTTATTGCTGGAGGCTTCAGGCCCATTAACATCATTGTAGATATTACAAATTACGTATTACTCGAATTAGGGCAACCATTGCATGCCTTTGATTTGTCGCAGATTTCCGGTAATAGAATTGAAGTACGTGACTCATTAAAAAATGAAGAATTCACAACTCTGGATGAGAAAGAAAGGAAACTTCCGCCAAATACGGTAATGATCTGCGATGCAGACAAACCTGTGGCCATTGGTGGTATAATGGGTGGAATAAACTCTGAGGTGTCTGAAACAACTACCGATATTCTGTTGGAAAGTGCCTATTTTAACCCGGTGCGTATCGGTGTCTCTTCAAAAAAATTAGGACTTCCTTCAGAAGCTTCCCAACGATTTGAGCGTGGCGTGGATCCAAATGGTATCCCATTTGCTTGCGACCGGGCAGCATTCCTAATAGCAGAACTGGCCGGTGGTGAAGTTCTTGAGGGGATTGTTGATGAATATCCAATAAAATATAATCCAAAAAAAATTGACGTACGGCTGGAAAGAATTAATCATCTGTTGGGCACACAATTAACTGAAAAGGAAATAAGCGGAATCTTTTTCCGACTTGAGATCACATATCAGAAGGGAAAAGCAACTATTCCCACTTTTCGACCTGATCTCGAAAGGGAAGTCGATCTTATTGAGGAAATTGCACGTCTGATAAATTATGACAATATACCGGTAAAAGAGCAGACAAACATTGAATACGATGCGTCACAAAACCGTGATGAAATACTCCATCAATTTTTAGAAAGTGAAATCAGGGAGCAGGGTTATTATGAAGTTTTAACAAACAGTATGGTTTCATCACGTGAACTGGAGAAAATTGAAAAAAATGATTTTATAAAAATCATGAATCCCATAAGCGATGATATGAATATCATGCGTCGTTCGCTGATTCCCGGTCTGTTAAAGGTACTGGCATATAATCTCAATCGAAGCGCAACTGATTTGAGAATTTACGAGATGGGTCGGGTCTTTCATAGTTCAGATACGGAATCCGCAGATTCACAGCCGTATTATTTGAGTGGTATAATCCATGGTTCACGCAGAAATCAAGGTTGGTCA
This sequence comes from Calditrichia bacterium, assembly GCA_023132435.1. Lineage (GTDB taxonomy): Bacteria > Calditrichota > Calditrichia > JAJRVZ01 > JAJRVZ01 > JAGLYF01. The sequence goes on from JAGLYF010000165.1 coordinate 3,026, forward strand.
GAAAAGGCTTCTGCTGTTGATTTTTATGATATTAAGGGATCTGTTGAAGCGTATCTGAACAAAATATTCCTTGACAATTTTGAATTTATTTTATATGATAAGACAGTATATTTTGATCAGGATCAGGTAATTGCAATCCGGGCCAAAAATCAGAATTTGGGATATTTTGGCCGGATAAAACCGGAGATCGCCCAACGATTTGATGTAGACTCAGATGTATATGGCTTTGAATTTTCTGTTAATGCTATAAAAAATCGTATTAATCTGAATCAGCTCTTTGAGATGTATTCAAGATTTCCATTTGTCGAAAAAGATCTTGCCTTTATTGTATCAGATGAAATAAAAGCGGGAGAATTAGAGGATCTGATATATAAAGTTGGTAAACCGCTTGTCAATAAAGTTAATGTTTTTGATTTTTTCAAAGGGAAACAATTAGATGATACCAAAAAGAGCATCGCTTTTCGCATACGCTTCCAGTCTTCTGAGAGAACATTAAATGATAAGGAGGTTAGTAAGATATTCAATAAGATAATTAGTGATGCGGTAAAAAACTACAATGCAACATTGCGTGAATCGACATGAGTTTAGAGCAATTCAACCGTTTACAACAATTAGTTAAGGAATCTGCGGACCTTATTGTCCGTTTGAAATTTGAAAATAACACACTAAGAGAAAAAAACGAAAAATTACAGGAAGAAGTAAAAGACGGCACAAATAAATCTGTTCAGAAACTAAAGCGCTTAAAGGCGGAAAATAGTTTACTGAAACAGCGACAGGAAAGAGTTACTTCCAGGCTTATGCATTTAAGAAACAAAGTAAAAAGCCTGACATAGGGTGTTGAGTCTTAATACAAGGATATAATGCCAACAAATCAATTAAGAGTAAATATTTTTGGCGCTGAGTACGTTCTGAAAGCGACTGAAAATCAGGAAGAACTTATAAAAATTGCTGAATATGTCGACCAAAAAATGAAAGAAATCGATAGGTCTCAGGCAATTAATTCAAATGTAAAAATAGCTATTTTAGCAGCATTGAATATCGCTGAAGAATTATTTCAGAATCAAAAATATCAAGAACGTTTACTAGAGCAAGTAAATCACGAATCACAAAAACTTAATCGTTCTTTGCAAGATGTAATAGATCTTTAAAACGACAAACGGCATTTAGCACTGCCCTGTATCTAAACGTGGTGCTTATTTAAGAACCAACACCTTTAAACAGGGAGCTCGGCTCTGGGCGGCAAATGTATGCCCCATGAGGGGAAACGTGACCCGTTCAGGAGGGTACCCATCATACTGGAAACAGGTTCAAAAATGGCATTTCACGTTTAATACAGGGCTTTTTTTTGTTGGAATTCTAAATGAACAGGGGGCAGGAGGAAGAATGTTTTTAACACTTCTGATAACTATCGTTATTACTTCGATCATTTTTTTAGTAATAGGATGGATTCTAAATTCTTCATTTGGTAAAAAATCTTTAAAAAGCGCAAAAGAAAAAGAAAATGAGATCATTGAAAATGCGAAAATTGAAGCAGAAAATGAAAAAAAAGAAAAACGTCTCGAAGTGGATGAAGAATTTTATAATCTCAAACAAAATCTCGAAGAGGAATTTCGCAACAAAAAAAGATCTCTACAAAAGGAAGAACAACGACTGAATGAAAAAGATACGAATATCGATCGTAAATCAGATTTTATTGCTAAAAAAGAACAGGAACTGAATGTTTTAGAAAAAAACTTAAAGATTCAGGATGAACAGAATTTACAGCGACAAGAAAAATTAAAGACAATCATTGATGATCAAAATCAGATTCTGGAGAAAATTGCCGGATTGACTGCAGTCGAAGCAAAAAAAGTACTGATGGATAATCTGATCGAGGATGCGAGAAAAAGCGCAGCAAAGACAATTAAAAACGTTGTGGAAGAAGCAAAAGCAGAAGCAAAAAATCAATCAAAAAATATTATAATTTCCGCGATGCAGCAGTCCGGTGTGGATATGGCGATCGAGTCCACTGTCTCAACTGTTTTGCTCTCCGCTGATGATATGAAGGGACGGATTATCGGACGCGAGGGAAGAAACATACGCGCCTTTGAAATTGTCACCGGGGTGGACGTGATTGTTGACGATACGCCTGGTTCGATTATATTAAGTGCTTTTGATCCAATGCGTCGTGAAATTGCCCGGATCGTAATGGAAAAACTTGTCACTGATGGAAGAATACATCCGGGTCGGATAGAAGATATGTATGAGAAGATCAAAAGCGAAATGGATGAGTATATAAGGGAATTGGGTGAACAGGCCCTTCTCGAATGTGGGGTCCATGGTGTTCACCAGGAATTGGTCTATCTGTTAGGAAAATTGAGATTTAGAACCAGTTTTGGTCAAAACGTTCTCCAGCATTCAAAGGAAGTAGCTGCAATTTCAGGTATCGCTGCTGCTGAATTAGGATTAGATGTTAATCTGGCCACACGGGCTGGTATATTACATGATATCGGGCGGGGAACAGAAAAATCAACAGATACAAACCATGCTGAAATAGGGGCTGATATAGCGAAAAAATTTAATGAAAGTGAAATTATCCAGAATGCGATCGCTGCTCATCATAGTACTGTAGAACCTAATTCTGCGGTAGGAGTGATTGTCCAAATCGCCAATGAATTGAGCAAAGCCAGACCAGGTGCCCGAAGAGAGGCTGTGGAGAATTTTATCAATCGTATGCGACAGATGGAAGCAATCGCCGAATCTTTTGATGGTGTACACCACTCATATGCCATTCAAGCCGGTAAAGAGATCCGGATTATTGTTTCTCATGAAAAAGTCGATGATATGACACTGCATCAACTTGCCCTGGATATAGCAAAAAAGATAGAAGAGGAAATTGAATACCCCGGTCAAATTAAAGTTGTGGTTATACGGGAATTTAGAGGCGTAGATTATGCCTAAAGGAGACAGGATGAATCAGGAAGATAAACTGATTGATGGCAAGATCGTCAGCAATCAAGTTAAAGAAGAAGTCAGGGAAGAAACTGAAAAACTAATCGCCAGGGGTATCAAACCCGGTTTGATTGTTGTTTTAGTAGGAGAAGATCCTGCCTCAGCTGTTTATGTGCGTAATAAAAGTAAGGCCTGCGAGAAGGCAGGTATTGTGTCAGAAACGATAAAATTACCTGAAGATACAAGTGAGGAAGATCTTTTAAATCTGATTGAACAATTAAATAAAGACCCTCAATATCATGGTATCCTCGTTCAATTGCCTCTTCCTGATCATATTAATGAAACAAAAGTGATCGAGCTTATAAATCCCTTAAAGGATGTGGATTGTTTTCATCCGGTTAATGTTGGAAAATTGGTAAGCGGCCAGCCTTATGTTCTACCCTGCACACCGGCAGGTATCTTAAGACTCTTACAGGCCAATGATATAAGTACAGAAGGAAAACATGTGGTAATCATTGGGCGAAGTAATATTGTCGGTAAACCGTTAGCCAATCTTCTGATACAAAAATCTCCGCAGGCAAATTCTACTGTAACAGTTGTTCACAGTCGAACCAAAAATATCGCCCATTATACGCGACAGGCTGATATCTTAATCGCGGCGATGGGTACGGCTAATTTTGTGACTGAAGATATGATTAAAGAGAATGTAGTAATAATCGACGTAGGTATAAATCGCGTCTCAGCCGATAATGAAAAAGGGTATATTTTAGCAGGAGATGTTGATTTCAACAACGTTTTACCAAAAGTTTCAAAGATAACACCAGTTCCGGGAGGAGTGGGGCCGATGACCATCGCCATGCTTCTCAAGAATACACTGGCTGCGGCTGAATATCAAGAAAGTAAATAATTAATTTATCTTTATAGAGAATAAACTATAAAGATTGATTAGCTTCAATATTTTTACGATCTTCACAAAAATCCGGAACTAAAACAGAAAATTTTTGTAAATTTTATTAACAGTAGTCATAAAAGGTAATTATTTAATGACTGACTTTCTTCTTATAGCACTTCTGATTTTTTTTGCAATTCAGGTGGTAACATTTCTTAAAATCGTTTCCATTATCGGACAGATGAATAAATTACTATTTGAAGTGAGACTTCTGTTTAAACACAGTGGTATATTTTTCCAACCACAGAAAAATAAAGTCATTAAATCAAATTCCTGTCAGTACTGTAAATATCGTAGGTCATTTATCCAGTTAACGGATGAAGAGAGTAAAGATAATTTTTATTATAAATGTAAAAAACATGATATAGAAATTTCACTCTCAGATTCTTGCGCCCAATTTCAAAGGGATTATAGACAGGTCTAAGGTTTGAACCAAGTTTCTTTATTTAAAAAATATCTAGATCCCGCCGTTCTGAGCAATATTAATAATTTAGAATTACGAGCCAGGTTGGTTGTTGAAGGATTTATTACCGGGCTTCATAAAAGTCCATTCCACGGTTTCAGTGTTGAATTCTCGCAACATCGTCCCTATAATTATGGTGATAATCTGAGATATATTGATTGGAAGGTATTTGGCCGCACAGACCGGTTCTTCATAAAACAGTTTGAAGAAGAGACAAATTTGAAAGCTTATATTCTTCTGGATGTAAGCAAATCAATGACTTTTCGCACAACATCAGTTTCCAAACTTAATTATGGCAAAAACCTAGCGGCGGCTATGTCCTACCTTATGCTTCTACAACGCGATGCAGTAGGACTATCCTTATTTGACTCGCAAATACAGAAAATTTTACCTCCTCGCTCAGTCTCTTCTTATCTTCAGCCAATTTTAACAGAATTAGATACCATACAGGCAGGAAAAGACACGGATATCGGAGGAATTCTTCACACAATGTCGGAGAGATTAAAACGCAGAGGGTTAATTATTCTAATTTCAGACCTCTATGATGATCCCGGAAATGTACTTTCCGGTTTGCGGCATTTTCGGTATAACCAACACGAAGTCCTGGTTTTTCATCTGCTTGATCCGGCTGAATTGAGTTTTGATTTTGAAGGTGATATCGAATTTGAGGATTTAGAATCCGGAGAAAAAATCAGAACATATCCATGGTATATTCGTCAGGAATATATTGAAGCTGTTAAAAAATTCGAGCAAAGTTATCGCCGTCAGTGTCGGGAGTATCTGATTGATTATCATTTACTTACGACAGACCAAACACTGGATCTGGCTTTAATGGAGTACATGATCAAAAGAAAAAAACTTGGATAGAATTATTTGAGATTTGTGATTTGTTATACGTGATTTGTTATACGTGATTTTCGAATTGTATCAATGAGAATCGGAACTTATGTCTTCCAAGTTAACAAATCTGATAAAGTCATACCGTCGAAGTGAATTGATAAATTGTCCGAGACGATCATCAACCGGTTCAATCGATTCCCCAAATTCTTTTTTCATTTTTTCACCAATTTCTGCGAATGATACTTTCCCATCAATATTCTTCCAGGCGAAAGATCCAATTTTATCCAGCTTTACAGAATAATCCGGGCTTTTTAATCTTGGTAACAGGTATTTTTTTAATAAAGGATTTTTAAACTTTGGTTTTTTGATTACGACAAATTGAGTTTCCGGATCAGTCTCCCAATCCATTTTACGTTCAGGAATTAACTGCGTCCAGTCTGTTTGATCCTTTTCCAAGCCCGTTCCTTTCTAAAAATATAAACAAGATGTAGTCCATCTTGAAGATGGACTACATCTATCATTATATAAAAAAGGGGAGTATAAAATGATTCCCCTTTAAAAAAGATTAAAGTTGTTCCCGTGCATTATTTAGTGGCACTTTAATCAGCAAGTAAAATAATCCAATAAAGGCTAAAATCCCTAGCCAAGGCGTTGGATCAAACAGGGTATAATCGGATAGATTAAATGTACCCTCACTCAAACTGACTCCCGCGACAACAAAAGCCAGAATCACTGCCGTCAGGGATTCACCGGCAATCAGACCGGAAGATAGAAGAACACCTGTATTTTCAGCCTTTGTTTTCTGCGCATTCGTCGCATTATTTTTCTTCAGCGAAGATTCCAGGAACCATTTAATGATTCCACCTACAAAAATGGCGGCAGTCGAATGAAAAGGCAAGTACATTCCAACAGCAACCAACATCGGAGAAGGTGCTTTTACAAGAATAAGCCCAAAGGCCAGAAACATTCCGGAAAGGACCAGGGGCCAGGCCATATCACCACCGACTATACCGCGGGCCATCAATGCCATAAGCCCTGCCTGAGGGGCAGGAAGATTTTCACTGCCAATATGATATACCTGATCAAGAACAATCATAGCCCAGATGAGGACCAAGGCGGCAGCAACAACACCAATTATCTCACCAATTTGCATACGCCACGGTGTTCCACCAAGAATATGTCCAACTTTCAGATCCTGCATCATATCTCCGGCAATACCGGCGGCACAACAGACAATCCCTGCAACGCCCAAAACAGCCATAATTCCCTGATTTCCGGTTACCCCTATACCAACCATCAGTAAGGCGGCGATAAGCAGTGAGGAAAGCGTTAAGCCGCTTATAGGGTTATTTGAACTGCCAACCAGACCAACAAGATAACCGGCAACAGCGGCGAAAAGAAAGCCAACAATAATCATCACAATTGTTAAGAGAACTGATCCACCAATTGATCCGCTAAAATAGTGATAGAGTAAAAAAAGCGGAATTGCAGTAGCTCCGATTGTAATCATCACTTTTTTAAAATCCAAATCAATTTCAAGCCGGCTTACCTTTTCATCACCACCCGATTTTGAATCGGCAATATCTCTCAAAGCCTTTTTAATTCCTGTGACAAGCGCAGAGCGGAGATTATACAAAGTATAGAAGGCGGCAACAATCATTGTGCCTACAGCAAGGGGTCGCACCTGACGCATCCATACTTCCATACTGATATCCACCCAGCTGCTGCCGGTTTCCAGTAAATTACTCAAATCAGGATTGAGAAAAACAAAGGCAGGAACCAGAAATAACCAGCCAGACACAGCTCCGGCGAAGAGGACAGCAGAAACCCGCATACCTACAATGAAACCAACACCTATCAATGCAGGGGATGCAGCGGGCGATTCAAATAGAAATCCACCTCCGTAGCTAATTTCTTTTCCAAGCATGTTGATTTTTGATGAAGCCATAGGGAAAAAGTCCCGAACATAGTCCTTAACCATGTGAAGACCATTGGCATTTTTAAATAATTCCCAAAGAGCAGCAAGACCCATGGCACTAAACACATATACAGCACCGGTTTGTCCTCCCTGACCGGCTTTGACAATCTCAGAAGCGGCTACGCTTTCCGGGAAGGGAAGATCGGCTTCTTCGACGAGAGAGCGCCGTAGAATAATGACAAATAAAACTCCAAGAACACCGCCAATAAGCATAATCGCAGTACTTTCCCAATAGCGAAGTTCCTCCCAGACGCCACTAATAACAAAGGCAGGAATGGTAAAAATCGCACCGGCAATTAGTGCTTCACCAACAGAGGCCGTAGTTCTTGCCATATTTTCCTCTAAAATTGTACCATTAAAGATTCTTAGGGCGGCCATAGCAACCACAGCCGCGGGAAATGTGGCAGCAACAGTCAATCCGGCTTTCATCCCTAAATAAGCGTTGGCTGCACCTAATACAATAGCCATTATAACACCCAGGACAATCGCTTTTACCGATAATTCCTTCATATCAGAATCTGCAGGTACAAACGGTTCAAACGCCGTTTTTTCCATAAGCGCTCCTTGTGAATTGATTGTTTGTAATTAATTGAAAGATTTCAGGAAGAAAATTGTGTAGAAACTACTTTTTAACCCCAAAAAAGTCAAGAGATATTTATCCGCCGCTTTCATACTTGTAGTTGGGAAGGTTCTCCAGGAAATGTAGCAAAATCGAACTATGAACGGCGCTAAGTTTAGGATATATTATAGGTTAGGGCTTTTTTTTAAGCCCAAATCGATTTGCAATAAGTTTAAAGAATGATTAAGTTAATCCTTGTTTTTTAAGAATTTTTATAAAAAATATGCGGTTTCGCCTCATAATCGAATATGACGGATCAGCCTACAATGGTTGGCAAATACAAAATGGCCAGTTAACTGTCCAGGGTGAAATTGAGCACGCATTAAAACAGATTTTTTCGGATCATATTGGAATTGTTGGTGCCGGTCGCACAGATACGGGAGTTCATGCACGAGGACAGGTTGCCCATTTTGATCTCGAATATCAGACAGATCCCGGAAAATTGCTGCGTTCTTTGAACGGGATATTAAAAACAGATATTCGGATTAAAGATATTTCGTTGGTAAATTCCAACTTTCATGCACGGTACAGCGCAAAATTACGTGAATATCATTATTGCATTGCTCTTCAACCAACAGCGCTACTGCGTGATTATTCATGGCATTTAACTTATAACCTTGATCTGAAGCGAATGAACAAAGCAGCAAAAGGCATTGCAGGTCGAAATGATTTCACCAGCTTTTGCCGCATAAAATCAGAAGTGAATAATCATTTTTGTCACATAAAAAAAGCACAGTGGCTCAAAAAAAATGATCTTTTAATATTTATAATTCAGGCGGACAGGTTTCTTCACGGTATGGTGCGCGCGCTTGTGGGAACATTTGTAGATGTAGGCAGATCCAAACTAAATGTCGCTGATATAAATGACATATTGAGAGATAAAAATCGTTCATTAGCCAGTCAATCTGCACCAGCCAGAGGATTGATTTTGGAAAAAATATTTTATTAAAAATAGGCAATTTATAGATAGGTAGTGTCAAAAGTTACATGAAAAAATGAAAAATAGGATTAAAAGATGAAACCACAGAGACCTCAGAGAAATACTCTGAGAACTCTTAAAGAATATCCCTTTAAAGATATTACTGAGAAAATAATATCCTGTGCTATAGAAGTTCATTCTTCACTTGGACCAGGTCTATTAGAAAATTTATATGAAGAGGCAATGGAGCATGAACTAAAGTCACGGGGTATTGTATATAAAAGACAGAAAGAACTTGAGATTAAATATAAGGGTAATCCTATTGGGAATTATAGATTAGATTATTTGATAGAAAACAAGGTGATTGTTGAATTAAAGTGTGTTGAAGCAATAAAGGGTATTCATATTGCTCAAGTGTTGACTTATCTGAAAGCAGAGAATCTAAGAGTTGGACTGTTGATCAATTTTAATGTAGACAAATTAAAAGAAGGAATAAGGAGAGTCATATTATAAGAGATCACAGAGAGGAGATAATGAGAAGCAGTATTAACAAAAATAAAATTAATAGATTACTCCGTGTACTCTGTGGTTATTTTTTACACTACCTATAGATAGAAGGAGAGGAATATATGAAGTTCTTTATCGATACAGCAAATATCGACGAAATTAAGGAAGCGGCGAGCATTGGCGTTCTTGATGGTGTCACTACGAATCCAACCCTGATTTCAAGGGAAGAAGGGCATCCAACAGATATTTTGCGAAAGATCTGCGAAATCGTAGACGGTCCAATCAGTGCAGAAGTTATTTCTCTCGATTGGGAAGGTATGGTTAAAGAAGGAACAGAGATAGCAAAACTTCACCAGAATATTGTAGTAAAAATTCCGATGACCAAAGAGGGTCTAAAAGCCGTAAAGGCGCTGAATTCGGACGGTATAAGAACAAATGTCACTCTGGTTTTCACTGCTATCCAGGCATTACTGGCGGCCCGGGCCGGAGCTAGTTTTATCAGTCCCTTTGTTGGACGACTTGATGATATTACAACACCCGGAATGGAAGTAATCTCCCAAATTGTGCAAATCTTCCGTAATTATAGTATTCAGACAGAAATCATTGTGGCCAGTGTTCGAAATCCCTTACATGTCCTTGACGCTGCCTTGATGGGCGCTGACATTGCTACGATCCCCTTTAAAGTGATCGAACAACTTACAAAACATCCGTTAACGGACAAGGGAATTGAGAACTTCTTAAAAGATTGGGAAAAAGTTAAAAAACGCATGTAAAATTCGTATCATTATGTCAAGAAAAACTATTCGAACAATCTTTATTTTCTGTATAGGGATAATAGCAGGAATCTTTTTATATCTTCATTTTGGATCAGATTCTGAGAGTTCATCATTAGGAGAAGATTCCCTTTTTGTAAATAACCTATACGATAATTCTTCAATAGATAAAATTAATCAGGATATTAATTCCTCCAGACAAAACAGTATAACCCGGGCAGTAAGTATATTAAGTCCTGCCGTTGTTGGAATCAATGTAACCCAGGTACGTGAATATCAAAGAAGGAGCCCATTTTCTACCCGGGATCCTCAGTTACGTGAATTCTTCCCGGATCTTTTTAAAGACTATCGTTATCAGCAGCAAATAAGCTCCCTTGGTTCAGGTTTTATTATCTCTTCTGATGGTTATATTCTTACCAATGAACACGTCGTTGAAAATGCCACCGAGGTAATCATTACGATAACAAATGGTGAAAAAGCGGAAGCGCAAATAGTCGGCATTGATCCGAAATCCGATGTGGCCTTGTTGAAAATTGATATAAATTCTCTACAATATGCAAAATTAGGTAATTCGGATGACGTTATATTGGGTGAATGGGCTATTGCTGTTGGTAATCCTTTCGGTCTTTTTGAAATTAACAACAGGGCAACGGTAACTGTCGGGGTCATTAGCGCGCTTAACCGGGATTTTGGAGAAATGAGTGGACGTATTTATCAGGATATGATCCAAACAGATGCCTCAATAAATCATGGAAATAGCGGTGGACCGTTATGTAATGCTCTTGGTGAAGTGATTGGAATGAATACGTTTATTTATTCAGATCGGGGGGAGGGATCTGTCGGAATTGGATTTGCCATCCCAATAAACAGAATATCACGATTGATCGAGGATTTAAAAACAAATCGGAAAATCGATAGGGATTTCTGGATTGGTATACGTGTTAAAAATCTTGATCGTGTCATAGCGCGTAAAATGGGGTATAATGGTACAGATGGTGTTGTTGTAACTTATATCGACAGACGAAGTCCTGCAGAAAAGGCAGGTATGAAGCTTGGAGATATTGTCATAAAGCTCGGAAATACCGCTATTGCACTTGACAAACATATGACTGAAGCAATTTACGAAGAAGATCTCAGAGTTGGTGATACTTTAGCTATTCAAGTGTGGAGAGATGGTAAGATAGTTAATCTGAACTTGAATCTGGAAAGCATCAGGGACTATTAATATGATCGATAGATACTCCATGCCCGAGATTGCCGATATCTGGAGTGATAATAATCGATTTTCAATCTGGCTAAAAATAGAAATCTTAGCCGTAGAAGCACTTTCCGATGCAGGAGTTGTACCAAAATCATCTCTTGAAACAATAAAAGAAAAAGCTGATTTTGACGTTTCCCAAATCCTTAAAATTGAAGAAGAGGTGAAACACGACGTAATTGCTTTTCTTACCAATGTGGCTGAATATGTGGGTGAGGATTCACGCTACATTCACTATGGAATGACCTCTTCTGACGTTTTGGATACGGCCCTGGCTGTTCAGATGGTACAGGCTGGTGAAACCATAAAAAAATTACTTGCTGAACTGATTTCTGTAATTAAAACCCGGGCTTTAGAAACCAGGAATATGGTGATGGTCGGACGATCGCACGGAGTTCATGCCGAACCGATCACTTTTGGTTTTAAATTAGCATTGTGGTATGATGAATTAAATCGTCAGATGGAAAGATTGAGTCAGGCCATCGATACTATCAGGGTTGGACAGATTTCAGGGGCAGTTGGAACTTTTGACCATCTTGATCCATCTATCCAGGACTATGTATGTGAGAAATTGGGACTTAAATCTGCCAATATTTCATCCCAAATTCTCCAGCGCGACCGTCATGCACATTACATGAATACGATATCCCTTATTGGCGGAAGCCTTGAAAAAATTGCAATTGAAATCAGACATCTTCAGCGTACCGAGGTTCTTGAAGCGACAGAGTTCTTTTCTAAGGGTCAAAAAGGTTCTTCGGCTATGCCGCATAAAAAAAATCCGATTATCAGTGAACGTATATGCGGACTTGCCCGCTTATTAAGGGGAAACGCTTTAGCTGCCATGGAAAACATGGCCCTCTGGCATGAAAGAGATATATCTCATTCATCGGTTGAAAGGGTAATCCTTCCGGATTCCACGATCACATTATATTATATGCTGAAAAAAGCTATAGAATTAATTAAGAATCTGGAATTGAATCCGGAAAAAATGCAAGAGAACCTGAATTTAACACATGGGTTAATATTCTCACAGGCTGTGATGCTGGCTTTAACCAAAAAAGGTCTTAGTCGGGAAGAATCTTATAAATTGGTCCAGCGAAATGCTATGAAGGTATGGGACGAAAATATTTCCTTTTATGAAGCCCTAAAAGGGGACAACGAGTTTTTGGCGGTGATATCAATAAATGAAATTGAAGATATATTTAAATTAGAGAACCGGTTAAAAAATCTTGACACTATTTTTACAAGAGTTGGCCTGGGTTAAATAAAAAAGGAGGTACCATTGTCGAATAAAAAACTTCTTGACGAAGTAGGCGCAAAAAAGATTTACGAAGGTGATTCTGAAGATAGGCTTATCCTGTCCTTTAACGATAGCATGGTTGATGCTGATGGCAACCTGAAGGGAAAAGTCAAGGGGAAAGCTGCTAAGAACAATGATATTTCCAGCCAGATTTTTGAATATCTTGAGAGTTATAATGTGATGACACATTTTATCTCGAAATTGAGTGATAAGGAAATGCAGGTCAAGAAAAGTGAAATATTACCTTTAGAAATTATCGTCTCAAATGCCGTAGATAAAAGCCTGAGTAAAAGGTTCGGAATGGAAGAAGGTTCTTTACTCAATGCACCTGTAGTTGAATACTATTATAAAAATGAAAAATTGAAAAATCCAATCGTCAATGAATCTCATATTAATGCTCTTAATCTGATCGGTCAGGAAGAAGTCCATTATCTGGGTAGAACGGTTGCCAAAGTTAATGCCGTGCTTAAATCATTTTTTGAAAGAAGAAATATGATCCTGGTAGAATTACGAATAACATTAGGCAGATATAAAAGCTATCTACTGGTCGGAGACGAAATATCACCGGATACCTGTATATTTTGGAGCATCGACAATGAACATAATATAGATAAGGATGTTTATAGCTATGATAAAGGTAAAGTGGAAGAAATTTATCAAAATATAGTCAACCAGATAAGTATAAGGGATTAAATTCATGATTGCACCTGATGGGATAAAAGTAATTGTTATAACTCTTCTGATCTTTGTTTTATGTATAATTGTCACATATTTCTTTCCTGTTCTTCTGTTGAAAATCCTTACCGGTATTGTTGCGATTATATTTCTGTTCAATTTTTACTTTTTCAGAGATCCGGAACGAAATATACCCAAGGGGAATGATTTGATACTCTCACCTGCCGACGGAACGGTCGTAATGATAGAGGATGTTGATGAACCCTATTATTTTAAGACAAAAGTGAGAAGAGTAAGTATTTTTTTATCAGTGTTCGATGTACACGTAAACCGGATACCTGTCATCGGTAAAGTTGAATTCCTTAAATATATTAAGGGTAAATTCCTGGTGGCTTTTGCTGATAAAGCTTCAGAGGAAAATGAACAGTCAATTATTGGTATCCGTCATGAAAAAGGGAAGATTCTTTTTAAACAGATTGCCGGTATAATTGCCCGCAGAATTATCTATCATGTTGTTGAAGGGGATACAGTTGATGCAGGAGACCGCTTTGGTTTAATACGATATGGCTCCCGGGTTGATATGTTTTTTCCTGAAAATGTAGAACTAAAGGTTTCTCTTAAAGATAAAGTTTATGGCGGTGAAACAATAATTGGAGAATTTAAATAAATGGTAAAAGTTTCCCGGTCGATAGTCCCCAGTTTTTTTACCGTTGGTAATATGTTTTGTGGATATTATTCTATTATTTCCGCATTTAACGGTAAAATATCACTCGCGGCCTGGATGATATTTGCCGGAGCGTTTCTTGACATAATGGATGGCAAAATCGCCAGATTTACCAAGTCAGCCAGCCAATTTGGTGTGGAATATGATTCCCTCGCAGATGTAATAACTTTTGGATTTGCTCCATCATTCCTCCTCTATTCGGTTTATGCAAAAAACCTGGGTGTGGTCGGTATACTGCTTAGTTTTTTGCCCCTTTTATTCGGAAGTATTCGTCTTGCACGCTTTAATATTCAATTAAAAGGATTCGATAAAAACTATTTTACAGGCTTACCGATACCCGTTGCAGCATTAACTTTGTCAAGTTTCGTGATATTTTCAGAGTTTTTTTATGATAATGCCGGGAAATTTCCAAAAATCATGATCATTCTTCTATTTGTCGTTTCTATACTAATGGTAAGCACCATTAGATATGAAACAATGCCAAACCTGAATTTTAAAGGCTCTGTGAAAGAAAAAACGAAAGTAATTCTTATAATAATCGGGGCTATATTAATAATTATATTTCCACAAATCGTTGTATTTCCATTTATGGTATTATATATTTTAACAGGTTTGATTACCTGGATATTACTTTTAAATACCGACAATTCTCTAGAAAAGGATGCCTGATTTGAAAGTTAAAGTAAAAGTTGTTTTGAAAGATGGGATTCTTGATCCTCAGGGAAAAGCTGTACTACACGCGATAAATGATTTAAAATTTAAAGGTGTAGGCGACGTCAGAATTGGCAAGTATATAGAATTGACATTTGATAGTCTAGATCAGTCTTTAGTTGAAAATGAAACAAAAGAGATCTGTCAAAAGCTCCTGGCTAATCCTGTAATAGAAAATTTTGACTATGAAATAGAGGAATTGACGTGAGAGCGGCGATAATTGTTTTTCCAGGTTCTAATTGTGATCATGATGCGTATATTGCCTTCAAGAAGATTCTGGATCAGCCAACCGACTTTGTATGGCACAAAGAGACAAATTTGGATTCATACGACCTTATTGTTCTGCCAGGAGGGTTTTCTTATGGTGATTACCTTCGCTGTGGCGCTATTGCTCGTTTTTCTCCGGTAATGAAAGAAGTTATTGAAAAGTCAAAATTGGGTGTCAAAGTAATTGGGATTTGTAATGGTTTTCAGATACTGACGGAATCAGGTTTGTTGCCGGGCGCACTTACTATGAATAAATACCGTCAATTCATTTGCAAGGATGTCAATTTAAAAGTAGAAAACAGGCAAACAGTATTCACACATTTATGTAATGAAAAAGAGGTATTAACTATTCCGATTGCTCATAGTGAGGGTAATTACTATTGTAGTGCGGAGGAGTTGTCACAATTGGAAGCGAATAACCAAATTGTCTTCAGATATAGCACACCTGATGGCAATATCAATACCGAAGCAAATCCAAATGGATCAATCGTGAATATTGCCGGTATAATAAATAATACTGGCAATGTCCTTGGTATGATGCCACATCCTGAGCGTAATGCAGAACATTTGCTCGGAAATTCAGATGGTAAAAAAATATTATCATCTATTGTGGATAGCTTTAGAAGGAATTAAAATATGCGGAAAAAAAGTACTGCTTTCATCATATTTATTATAATAGTTGGAGCATTGATCGGGACAGCGATAGGAGAAGTCATCGGCATTCTTGTTCCACAAGGTGTAGTACAGGACTTTTTTTTAAAGTCAGCCAGTGCCAGTATCGGTCCGGGCACACTCGATATCATATTGTTGACAATTACGCTGGGATTTTCATTTAAATTAAACGTGATGGGCGTAATCGGCATCCTGATAGCCGCTTATGCCCTTCGTTGGATAGATTAAAAGAGGAGAGGGCATAGATATGTTTGGAATAGGGACTACAGAGTTAATTATAATCATGTTCATCATTCTGCTCATTTTTGGCGCAAAAAAATTACCGGAATTGGCTCAGGGCCTCGGTAAAGGAATCCGGGAGTTTAAGAAGGCGAGTAATGATATTCAGGAAGAATTATCTGTAAACAAGCCGGATGAACAAATAAAAAGCACCGAAAATGAAAAGAAAGACGAGAAGAAAGATGAAATGAAGAGTGAAGAGACTGAGAAAAAAAATATAAAGTAGAAAAATTTTTTTTGGGACCTGATCTTTAAAATCGTCGTATAAACTTAGGTGTTGGTTTAGATTTTTTATTTAATTTCAACTAAAGACATAGATTCTTTATGGATGAAAACCTTGTTCGACAGATCAATGTTCCATTTTTACCTCTCATTCTTATTATAATTACTGTAAATATTTCTTTCGCACAACTTGGTTTACAAACCCCTGTTTACAATTTTAATACTCACTCTGATTCAACCGGTGTCAGTTTTCCAAAAACCGTTTTACCTTTAAGAAATTGGCAGGATCCTGCAGATCAGTATTTTGAGATTAAACATGAAAGCAAAAAACTGGATATCAATCAGTATATTTCTCCAAATATAATCCCGAAAGATCCTTTTAAATTAGATATGCGTGGAAGTTCCTACTACGTCCCTCGGATGGTTCGGGATGAACTGAATTTGATAATGAACAGGCCTCGGGAAAACGCATTTGTTCCGATTTTTCCGGTTGCTTTTCTTGCTTTACAATTAGCAAGTGAGTACCTGCTAATCCAGCTAAAAACAGAAATAACTGCCCAGGATATTGAAAATGGCAGGGAAGGATTACCTGTATTGGAAGAGTTATGGAAAGAAAATCCACAAACGATGAGCGAACTATATAAGAAGGAGATGTTGAGAGACAAATACACGATGCTGGAATTGCAAAGATTGATTGAAATCCTGGCTGATAATAAACTGGTCAAAAGAAAACTGATCGAAAACAGCGAAACACAATTTTTTTATGCGCTTGGAAAAAATCAATATTACCAGATAATAGAAAGAGGAAAAGCAGAAAAATATAACTCACAAACTAACCTCAATTTACCTTCAGTCGAATTAGATCCCGAAGTAAAATAAAATTAAAAATGGCGAAAACAGACTCGTCGCTCGTTTCTGGTTGCTCGCTGCTCGTTAAATCCTACAATGTAACGAGCAAATATCTGCGAGAAACGAGTGACGAGAGACGAGTATCGAGTGCCAAGTTTCAAATTACCAATTCCTAAAATGTACCAACATTTTCTGTATAGTGAAGTTTAATTATTGCTACTCCCTCAGACTGGGTAGGAAAATCTTTTGCAATAAATTCCAGTTTCGCATGATGGCCATCAACTGTTTTAACTATGTAAACATTTGGAACCGGGGATAGAGTATGTGTTGCCGGATTATATGACCACCAGGAATCACCAATAGCCAGGGCAGTGGTTGAATCATCAACAACATACCCGTCGGCCGGAATAGCTTGAACACTGTCAAATTCGACATCCTCGTACATTATTGCCGAACAATCTCCCGGACCGCTTGTTCCACCGTTTAAATTTACGGTGAGATAGGTAGTTTTGATATCCCAATCCATCGATGTGGTTTCATCTGTTACTTCAACGATTTTTGCCTCTTTCAGATTAAAATATACCGATTCAATTGTCGATAAGGTAATTTCTGTCGTAAGTGTACGGCCTATAGTAGACTGGGTTTCATACGAGGATGGTGAACTTACTTTTTCGATATAAATGGTTAATTCACCATTTGTACGGCTTGTAAAAACCGCGTCGGATATTTTAAATTTATAAAACTCACCATCGGTAGATCTAATTACATAAAAATGATCAAGCGGATTAACGGTGTGGGTGGTTACATCATAATAATACCACTTTTCACCAATGTAACCGCCATTTTGATCATCGGTCATATAGGTGATTTCCGGAGCATTTTTTACATCTTCAAATGCTATTCCTTCTACCTTTGCCGCATAAACGGAGCCGGGAGCGGTAGAGCCACCATTGAGATGAATCCGCGTTAATATATCGAGCGAGAGATCCCAACCTGTATCTAAGAGGGGATCGGTTACTTCAACTACAGATTTTTCGGCAAGATTAATGTAATAAATCTGATCGTAAGTCACCGCAAGTTCCATTGGTTCTCCAATTGGTTCAGGTCCAAGTGGCTCATTTTCATTTGTGCTACATCCAAATAAAACGAATAAACTGAAGATTAAAAAAATAATCGATAATAGATTCATAATACACTCCTTATATAATAATTAGCCTGATCAATTCATAGCGCGGCATCCCGATTCATCGGGACAAACAAAGAAAAGAAGTCCACGGATTACACGAATTGTCACAGATTTTATTTAAAAATTATTATTATTTTAGTTTTAATCCGTGCAAATCAGTGTAATCCGTGGATAAAAGTTTTTTAAGATTTTGCTAAAATAACAAAGTTTTTGGCTATAATAGCATAATTCATGTTAGTTTAATTCAATGCCTACAAATATTATACGTCCTGGTAGAGCGACATAATTACGGTTTTGATAATCAAATATATTATTTACTTCCACGAATACCGAGAGAGGTTTATATATCCTTTGGAGAAGACGGGTATTCCACAGAGCGTACCAGGATGCGATGATTTCCTGACCATGAATATTAACTAAAAGACGCTCACCAATATATCGCCAGCGCATATTTCCGGAAAATCCAGGTTTGGCAAAATCCCAATCAAATTTCACTCGTGCTGAATGTTTCGGGCGATTATAAAAGGGCTCATCGCTTGATAAATCAAGTGTTTCGGTATAAACGTATCCCATTGTTAAACGATAATATGTCCAAAAACGAAACAAACTATCAAATTCAAAACCCTGTGTTTTTCCTTCGGTAATATTCTCATATGTATAATACTGAATACCATCCGTATCCTGGTAGAGGAATAGGCTATTTATCATGTTATCAACATGGTTATGAAAAAAATTGACTTTAAATATTGTCTGTGGGGAAACGTGATATTCAAGGCCAAAATTTAAACTTCTTGAAGACTCAGGATGAAGTTCAGGGTTTCCATAAGCAATGTATGGTTGCGAAGTTAAACCTGAATGATCAAGGTCAAGATAGAGTTCTATAAAATTTGGCGCTCTGAATCCACTACCATAAGACCCACGAATTCGAAAAGCATCAGTTGGTTTATATAAAAATCCTATTTTGGGTGATAAATGCCATCTAAATTCGGAGTGATAATCAGCACGGATTCCAAGATTAAACTCAATAAGCTTATAAAAAATCTCATCCTGCGCGTATATAGAAACATTTTTTACTGATTTTTCACCGCTTTCCACACGATTTGATTGCAACCAATTATAAGAGCCATCTCCCCCAATGGTAAAAATATGATTAGCAATAACACGATTATATCTAAATTCTGTACGACTCAAAGTTTCGATGTTTTTAACATAGGTATCAGCTCGATTAATTTCTTTTGTGAAGGATGTATGATATAGACGAAATTTGAAATTGGAGCGATTTTTCATAATCCAGTCATTGCTGGCATTGATATACCAATTTTGTGTATCTGTTATCCGATTACCGCCATCAAACCCTGCTTGTCGCTGATTGAAATACTCACCACTGACTTGGACTGAATAAAATTCTGATGATTTATATTTTAGTTTGGAGAATAAATTAAAATTCTTGAATGCATCAGCAGTTGTGTTAGCTGTTGTAGGATCTAAATCATAACCATCCGCTCTTTTTGTTTCTGCGGTAAATAGGGCAGATGTTTTCTTATGGGCCAGTGATAGGTCAACTCTGGCATTTCTCGATTCATAACTACCAACACTGGCATTAAAAAAGTAATTAAAACTATCTTCTGGGTCCTTGGTAATAATATGAATTACCCCGCCAACAGCCTCACTCCCATACAAAGATGAAGCAGCCCCTTTAACAATCTCAATTCTTTCGATATTTTGCACAGAAAGCCGGGATAAATCTAACTTTCCGGCAATCCTTCCAATAACCGGAACACCGTCTACTAATATCAGCGTATGTTCATCGTTCAGGCCCTGCAATTGGGCGCTTAAGATCCCACCACGCGCTCCATCCTGTGTAATAATAATTCCGGCTCTTTCTTCTAATACTTCACCAACATTTTTAGCACCTAAATTCATTATTTCATCAGCGTGAATTACTTCAGTTGATACCGGGCTGTCTTTAATCAATCGCCTAGATCTTGTCCCTGTGACGACAATATTATCGGCCTGATAGATTTCTTCTTCCATTTCCAGGTCACACCTGAGTTGTTCATCAGGTTTGAGGATAATGGTCGGGCTGTTCCTTAATTTATAACCAATATACGTTGCGATAATTGCATATTCACCTGCCGGTACATCCTTTATCTCGAACTCACCTTTATTATTCGAAGCTGCACCAAAGGAAGTATTCTCCAAATAGATATTAGCTCCAATAATAGGCGCTCCATTAATAGAAGAGGATATTTTGCCGACAACCACTGAAGCAAAGAGATGATTCGTAATAAATAAAAATAACACAACAATAAGTGATAATTTCATTCTTTCCTCACTTTAACAAGACCACTATGTACTACAAAAATCATACCAATATGAAATCTTAAAATAATATCTGCATAAATTGAATATTTTTATTATATTAGGAGTAATGACAGTTTTACTTAATAATGGGTTGAAATTGCAATATGTCTCATAATGAAACAATAATGTTCCTAAATGAAACATAATATTTAAAATGGTGATAACATTTCTAAAAGTTATTTCTCCGCTTGCCTATCTGGTTAGTGCTATCTTTTTCTACATTTATTTTAATCAACGTGATAAAGCCTACTTGAAAAGGGCAAGATTTCTCGATCATACAGCCATTCTGATTCATGCCATATTCTTAATTGTATTAACGTTCGAGATAGGACATTTACCATTAGCAGATGCTTTTCAGGCACTCTCGGTATTTATGTTTATATTTGCGATACTGAATAAGATTATCGTTCGGGAAGACAAGGATTATTCATTGGGTTTCTTTTATTCAGGTATTTTATTTGTTTTACAAGGTATTTCTGTTCTATTTATCTCAGAAAACGCTATTCTCCCTGATGTTTTAAAGGATGTTGCTTTTGAAATACACGTCATTTTCAACCTGGTAGGATACGCGGCCTTTTCCTCTGCCTTTCTCCTCGCTACAATGTATCTGTTTTTAATTCATGAAATAAAAAGCAACAAAATGGGTTATTTCTATGACAGACTTCCGTCATTGGCGTATTTGGAACAATTAAACTATAATGCCATTCTGATAGGATTTATATTCAATTCCATTGGAATACTTATTGGATCATTTATAGGAAGTTCAGCGTGGGGAACTTATTGGACATGGGATCCTAAGTTGACCTCTGCTTTATTGGCCTGGATTTTATATTTGATATCGATTATCGGAAAAAAACGATATCGTTGGCATGGTAGAAGAATTGCTCATTTCAGTCTTTTAGGATTTTTCTGGATTTTATTTTCAATGTTGATTATTACGCAATTCTTTTCGGGAATTCACTCATTTAAGTAAGAATATTATGCATATATATCAATTTAGTATTAAAAAACCGAAATCCGGCTTAACCAAGAGAGATGATTGGGTCAAAGATTGCTATCGTAAATTTAAAAGATCAGATATAAATGAGCTTTTTATAATCCGGCAGAATAATCTGGTTGAAGTGTTTGCGGTAGGTTCAAATTCAAATGTCATCATTAAACCCTTGAATGACTACATCGGTCAAAAATTGAATAGCCCTCTCCATACTACGGATAATTCACTTGTCGATCATGAAACCTTAAAGTATTTTTTCGAGCTTTTAATAGGCCGAAAAGAAGGCTTACCTGCTGATCCGCGAGTCTTGTTACAAATACGGGAAGAATTTAACCTTGCTCTTGATGAGGGATCCGTTGGATTGATTTTAACAAAAATGTACCGTCAGGGCGAGAAAATAGGTAATGATCTTCAGAATGATCCTATTATTAGCAAGAATTGTGTCGTCTATCCTGAAGTATTGCTAGATATTGCGAAGAAAATATCCGGCAATTTTGATGATTTCCAATTTATTTTTATTGGCGCACAGATTTCTGATATGCAGGAGGTTGTTAATGCTGTAAAAAGAACTGAAAATCACAAATATTATTTATATCATGATGATTTTTCTAAAGCCTATCAATCCGGGATCGAACTAGGATGTATTCCAATCAACAGAACACAATTTAAAAATCAGCTTGATGATAATACTATATTAATAGATTTTGAAAAATCAGGTGTTAAAATAATTAACTGGATCATTCCTGCAGCAAAAAGAAATAAAAATCTATTATATATTTATTTTGATTTATCAAAAAATAAACAGGTTGCAGCATCCTCAAATTCCCCCAATATATTTATCCAGTCACATACACAAATAACTGGATTGATTGATATTCACACCAGAAACAGGAGGGACTATCTTAAGTCAATTTATCCTGGTTTAAAGGATGAAATCAGATCATTTTATGCCTGGTTATATTCGGATGATCGTTTTGTTTTTAATAATATTGTTTCTACCGACCGTCGCATGCAAAAAGTATTAGAACTCATGCGTCGAATAGCGCCATCCGATATCAATGTATTAATAACCGGAGAGACGGGAACCGGTAAAGAACTTATCGCCAGAGCCATACATCAAAACAGCCTGCGTTCAGATGCTCGTTTTGTTGCAGTAAATTGCAGCGCCATCCCCGAAACACTATTAGAAGGGGAATTATTCGGCTATGAAAAGGGCGCCTTTACCGGTGCAATTTCTGCAAAAAGAGGGTTGATTGAAATCGCTTCAGGTGGAACCTTATTTCTGGATGAAATCGGTGATTTACCTCCCATCATCCAGGTGAAATTATTACGTGTGCTTCAGGAACGGGAAATCCTGCAAATTGGTAGCACGACACCGGTAAAAGTCGATATCCGGCTGGTAACAGCAACCAACCACAATTTGGAGGAATTAACTCAGGAAGGTAATTTCAGATCGGACTTATTTTACCGGGTAAATACAGTGCAGATTAATCTGCCGGCATTAAGGGAGCGCCGGGAAGATATACCGATATTAACAAAGTATTTTATAAATCGATTAAACCGTAATAATGGAAAACAGATTAATAAAATTTCAGAAGAAGTAAACAAAAGATTTATCTCGTATGATTGGCCAGGTAATATCAGAGAATTAGAAAATATTATTGAGCGTGCTTTTGCTGTTTCGATTGGCGAAGAAATCACAGTGACTGATCTGCCTACACGTCTTCAGTCTTATCCGATCAGAAATTACACGTCCTGGAAAGAATCAGTCCCAGTGGATAGTTCACTAAAGAAAATAGAAGCGGAGCATATCAGAGATCTTCTCATCAATAAAAAAATAAAATTGTCTGAAGCAGCAAAAATTTTGGGTATCGGACGAACAACGCTGTGGCGCAAAATGCGCGAGTTTGGTATTTCCAGAGATCAAATTGATGATAATATTGAGGTATAAAAAATTTATTGGGTCCACGAATTACACGAATTGATGCATGAATTTCACGAATTAGTCAACGATTATTTAATACATATTTGTTAAAATTCGTGTAATTCGAATTAATTAGTGTAATTCGTGGACTATTTTTCTTTATGTCTTTGCGGTAGATATTTATAAAAAGATCAGGTTAATTTATGAATATAATTATATTATTGATAAAACTTTCACGCCCGGCAAATGTTATTATTTCATTTTTAACAATTATTGTCGCTGCAGAATTAGCCTGGGGACTGGATCCATTTAAAAATGTGCTTTTAGCCGCTCTATCCGCAGCCTTGATTACCATGGGAGCGAATGTTATAAATGATTATTATGATATTGAGATTGACAGGATAAACAAACCTAACAGACCTCTTGCTGCCGGAACCGTATCAAAAAAAACCGCATTTATCTATTTCATATCTGTCTATATCCTTGCCTGGTGTTTAGCGTTATACATGAATGTCTGTATGTTTCTGATTGCTTTTACGACGAGCATACTTCTGTTTTTTTATAGTTTTCGTTTAAAGCGAACAGTTCTCTGGGGTAATCTTACTGTAAGTTTTGCCACGGCTATGGCTTTTGTTTATGGCGGTGTGGCAGTCGGTCATTATAAAGAAACTTTTTTTCCGGCTGCTTTTGCTTTTTTATTTCATTTTGGCAGAGAAATATTAAAAGATATTCAGGATATAGAGGGCGATAAACAAGCGGGTGCAAATACATTTCCGGTTAAGTATGGTATTTCCAGGTCCATTGGATTGATATCTGTGGATTTTATTCTGTTGGTATTCTTAACGGCAATTCCTTATATTTTGGGCATATATAGCATAAGATACTTCCTGACTATTTGTTTTGGTATCTATCCCGTTTTGTTGTTCGTTCTTTACAGGTCACGAAAGGATAGCGATCCTGCAAACCTGGGCTTTTTAAGTAATCTGTTAAAAGCAGATATGATTATCGGATTATTGGCAATCTATTTAAAATAAATTATGCTTTCATTACTAAAAAATATTGATGAATTTGATATTATTCTGGCCTCACAGTCACCACGCCGATTCGAATTACTCAAAATGATAGGATTAAGTTTTAAAGTGCGGCCCAGTTATGCCGAAGAAATAAATAAGGACAATCTATCACCAGTAGAGTATACGACAAACAATGCCCGGATAAAGGGTCATTCAATCGCACAAACATCACCGGAAAGTCTTGTTATTTCTGCAGATACAATTGTTGTATACAAGGGAGATATTCTGGAAAAACCAAAAGAAGAAGCACATGCCCGTGATATATTGAAGAGATTAAGTGGAAACACCCACGAAGTTGTCACCGGTTTTGGTATTTCCCTCTTATCGAAGGATAAATTTGTGTTTAATCATGAAATTACAAAAGTGACTTTTCGTAATCTCAGTCAAAACGAAATAAGTGCCTATATCAATACCGGGGAACCCTTTGATAAGGCTGGTGGATATGGAGCTCAGGGCGCTGGTTCTTTGTTGATAAAACGGGTTGAAGGATGTTTTTTTAATGTTGTTGGTCTGCCATTAGCCAATTTTTTTTCTACCCTGGATAAATTTTTGATGAAAATATAAAAATACGGATAGTTCAAATCTCACAACGACGCAGCACGATTAACGTGAAGCGTGGTGCGTAGGGCGTGATGTGTAATTCGTGGACCCATTTACTTTGCGTCTTTGCGCGAGATATTTACGCTATTAACGCCAAAAATCCCGAGTACTCGGGATTATTTTAGGCACTTTAGATCACTTTTAACTTTAGACACTTGCGGTTTACCGCGCTATGAATAGATCAAGGAAACTAATGATAGAAAAAAAGCAAAAAAAACGTATTTTGGTCGTAGATGATGATCCCACTATGATTAAACTGATTCAGTTCTATCTGCTCAAAGATGATTTCGACATCACACCGTGTACGAAAGGGAAGGAGGCACTTTCGATTCTAAAAACAAATCATTTTGAGGTTATTCTGATAGATATATTGATGCCGGAGATGGATGGATATACTTTACTTCAAAAGATGAAAAAAGAATTAAAAATAGATGCACCTATCCTCGTTGTTACGGCTCATGGCTCCAGTGATAATTTGATGAAAATGATTGACGATGGGGCCTACGATATCCTGCAAAAACCCTTTACAACCAACCGATTAAAACTCACCCTTAGAAATGCCCTGATCCACAAAGATTTACTGGATAAATGCAAGGATCTGGAAGCACAATTACTCAAGGATTAATAGATTCCATGAAAATCGAGACAGATTTCCTGGTTATAGGAAGTGGAATTGCCGGACTGAGTTTCGCATTAAATGCTGCAGAAATTGGTAGTGTTACGATTATCACAAAAAAAGAAGATAAAGAGTCTAATACAAATTATGCCCAGGGTGGAATTGCCTCAGTTTTAAGCCCAAATGATTCATTTGAAAACCACATTAATGATACATTGCGTGCGGGATCTGGATTATGTCATGAACATGCGGTCAGGTTTATGATTGAAAACGGGCCGGCTGCGATCGAAAAATTATTGAGGACCGGCGTTGAATTTTCCAAAACCAATGAACAGTCTCTCGATTTGATTCGAGAAGGTGGTCATTCCAGGGAAAGGATCGTACACGCCCGGGATTATACAGGACGGGAAATTGAAAGGGCATTGCTGCAAAATGTAAAAAATAATAGCAATATTGAGATTCTCGAAAATCATATTGCTATCGATCTTATAACTGAACACCAAACGGTAGGAAGAGATTATAGCAAAGGTATCCATTGCTGGGGTGCCTATGCCCTGGATGTTGAGAATAACAAGGTAAGAATCATATCAGCCCGGGTGATATTGCTATCAACTGGTGGTTGTGGTCAGGTATATCTGCATACAACTAACCCTTCAATCGCTACCGGTGATGGAATAGCTATGGCATATCGGGCCGGTGCAACAATAGCAAATATGGAATTTATGCAATTTCATCCTACCAGCTTGTTTAAAGAAGGATCAGATGCTTTCTTGATATCAGAGGCTGTCCGAGGATATGGCGCCATTTTGAGGGATAAAGATGGAAATTCCTTTATGAAAGAATACCATAAGAGCGCCGAACTTGCACCAAGAGATATTGTTGCCAGGGCAATTGACCGGGAAATGAAAAGGAGTGGGGAGCCCTGTGTCTATTTAGATCTGACACACAAAAATGCCGAATCAATAAAAAAACACTTTCCAAGTATTTATAAAAGATGTCTTGATTTTCAGGTGGATATTACCAAAGAATGGATACCGGTTGTTCCTGCTGCCCACTATATGTGTGGAGGTGTTGTCGTTGATATGAAGGGAAGTACTACAATTAAAGGATTATTTGCCTGTGGTGAGGTCGCTTTCACCGGTGTACATGGGGCAAATCGTCTGGCAAGTAATTCGCTTCTGGAAGCACTGGTGTTTACAGAGCCTGCCGTTCAGGAGGCATCTGTTTATTTAAAGATAACAAAATTAAATATCCCGGATATACTGCCCTGGAATCTGGAAGGTACTTTTAATCAGGATGAATGGGTTTATTTAGTTCATGACAGGCATGTGATTCGTGAAGTGATGTGGGATTATGTTGGAATCGTCAGGTCTGACTTTCGGCTGGCCAGAGCTTCGCGAAGACTCGATGTCATTACTGCGGAGGTTGAAGAATTTTACAAAAAGACTGTGGTAACGAATGATCTAATTGAATTACGCAACATTGCGACGGTTTCTCAGCTGATCGTTCGTAGCGCCTTAAATCGAAAAGAGAGCAGGGGATTACACTATAATACTGATTATCCACAACGCGATGACAAACTCTGGAATCATGACACACATTTATCGCAATCGGTGATATAATGGAACTGATTATTGCCATCATAGGTCTTATATTCTCCTTTTTTTTTGCAGGTTCTGAAACAGCATTTATAAGTACCAATCCTCTTCGAATTGAAATATGGACAAGAAAAAAACTCCGATCAGCCATACGTGCTCAAAAATATTTTAAAAATCCTGATATTTTTCTCTCAACTACACTGGTAGGAAATAATCTGGCGAATGTATTGGCCACCACATATGCAACTATATTTTTGATCACATATTGGGATGAAACTTTATCCTGGATTGTTATTACACTGACTATTCTCTTATTTGGAGAAATTATACCAAAAGTACTATTCCGAACCTATGCACATAGCCTGATATTAAAAATCGTGGATATTATGCGGTTTTTCCATTTTTTGCTAAATCCGTTGATCATTTTAGCCACAAGAATAAGCTTATCTGTGATCAGATTATTTCGACTAGGCAGTAAGAGCGAAAAAACAATGTTTGATAAGGATGATATTGTTGCCATGCTAAGAGAGGCAAGATTGTCAGGTGTTGTCGATGAAGAAGAACAAAAAATCATATCCCGGGTGCTTAATCTTCCTGATACACTCGTTCGTGAAGCGATGGTTCCAAGAACATCCATCCAGGCAATCAGTGAGAAATCAAAAATATCAGATATAAGAAATTTTATGATCGAAACCGGTAAAACAAAGATACCGGTATACAAATCAACAATTGATAATATTACCGGTATTATCTTTATATACGATCTTTTTGCTGATAATACGCGTTTAATAGAGGTCATAAAACCCGTAACCTATGTTCCCGAGAATAAAAAATGCAACGAACTTTTGCATGAATTCAAAGAAATGAATACAAGTATCGCGATTGTTATCGATGAATATGGCGGGACTGCAGGTCTTGTAACCATCGAGGATTTGGTTGAGGAACTTCTTGGTGAGATTGAAGAATCGACAGAGAATTCAGAACAACCAATTATAAGAATAAATAAAACCACCTGGAAAATAAGAGCCTCAGAATCCATTGAAATAATAAATGAGCAAATTGGTGTGAATATACCAGAAGGTGAATACGAGACATTGGCAGGATTTATATTGGCTGAACTCGGTCGTATACCAGAAACAGGGGAAAAGATTGCCCTGAATGATAGTTTAATAATGATTACAAGAGCTAGTAGAAACATAATCGAGGAAGTACGTTTGGTTAAGATAGAATCCTAAAATTATTTTTGTAAATAAATGCTGATGATGTTAATTTATGTACTGATTTAAATTATCTAATGATAATATCTCTCAATCAATTTAGTGAGCCATTTCAGTATTGAGGGAATATTTTAGAATAATTATGGAGAAATTATGATAATTAAAGAGCTATTTAATATATTCAAAAAAGATTCATTGATGGATCAGGCCTATGAAAGAACCTATGAAATGATCGATATCACCTTTGATATGTATAAGGAAATTCAAAATCGATTACGAGAAGACGCAAAGTATAAATTTAGTTTTGATATCCGTGACCAGGATATTGCCATCAACAAATATGAACGTGAAGTAAGACGAAATGTATTTAATCATTTGTGTGTTGCCGGTATGGAAGATCTCAATTCGGGTCTGGTCTTAGTTAGCATTATTATAGACATAGAGCGGGTTGGTGATTACACAAAAAATATGGTTGAATTGGCTGAATCCATTAATAGTGTACTCAAAGGTGGTAAATTTGAAAAAGATCTTAAAAAAGTTGAAAATGCGGTAGAAGATACTTTTGAGCGTGTTCGGGAGATATTTGAACAAGCCGATGATAAAAAGGCTGAGAATCTGTTGGTTGAGTATAAATGGGTGAACAAAATTTGTGATAAACATGTAAATGATCTTCTAAATGAAAAAGACTCCAAGATATCGAGTGGAAAAGCGGTCGCTCTAGCCCTCTATTTCAGACATCTCAAGCGCATCAATTCTCATTTGCGTAATGTGGCTTCGAGTGTGGTCAATCCATTTCCGAGAATTGGATTCCGGGTAAAAAAACAAAAAGATTAATAAAATAGAGAAATTGATTTTTTACATCTTTTTATAACCTATTATTCAACTTAGCCGGGTTAATTCATTAATTTTAGATTTATCAAATAGCAACAGTAAAGTTTCCCCTTCGCCGGCAGGTTTGAAATGCGCCTACCGGCGTGCGAATCCCCGCCAG
>JAGLYF010000166.1 GCA_023132435.1 Calditrichia bacterium
TTGCCATATGACACAAATATAGGCGCGGCGTGGTCTATTACAACCCCCTAGCCCTCCCGCAGTTGCGGGACAGGCTCTTTCCTAAGGGTGAACAGATCTCTGCCATTCGACATCTAGCATCCAGTATCCCCGATAAAAAATGTCTCCTTCCAGTCGACTTATCGGGGCCAAATCATCCAAGATTTGGCCAGCATCCAGTATCCAACATCCAACATCTAATATCAACGCCCTACGCACAACGCTCCACGCTTAATGATTATCTCATCTAACGTCTTACGTCTTGCGTCTCGCGTCTAGCATCTCACGTAGACACGTTCATCACCAGCAGCTTCATCTCGGTCATTTCTTCGATCGCAAATCGGACCCCTTCTCTTCCCATACCTGAGAGTTTTGTTCCGCCATAGGGCATATGATCAACGCGAAAGGTAGGGACATCACCAACTATGACGCCACCTACCTCAAGGTCTTCATATGCTTTAAAAATAATTCCGGCATCTTTGGTAAACAGACCGGCTTGTAACCCATATTCAGAATCATTGATTTGTCCAAGGGCTTCTTCAATATCTGTATATTCATAGACGACAACGACGGGAGCAAACACCTCCTGACAACTGATCTTCTGTTTGGGATCGACGTCGGTCAGAACAGTCGGCATTATCATATTACCCTTGCTTGTTCCCCCGGTTACAATTGTTGCGCCACCGTCGGTTGCTTCCTTTAACCATTCATTAACCCTTTTTACTTCGGCCGAATGAATCATCGGACCGACAAAAGTTTCTTCCTCAGCGGGATCCCCGGTTTTTAGCGCTTCTACTTTTTCAATAAAGGCATCCATAAATGACTTATATATATCTTTATGTGCATATACCCGCTGTACAGAGATACAATTTTGTCCACTTTGTACATAGCCTCCGGCAGCACATCGGGAGGCAGCGTATTCGATATCAGCATCGTGGTGAATAATAACGCCTGCATTTCCCCCTAATTCAAGGGTGACACGTTTGCGACCAGCATGATTTTTTAAGGCCCATCCGACTGCCGGACTACCGGTAAAGGTAACCATTTGTATCCGATTATCTTCAAGAAGCAGGTGAGCATTTTTTGAATCCATCGGTAATACATTAAAACTTCCATTAGGCCATCCGGCTTTTGAAACTGACTGAGCGAGTCGGAGGGCGGTAAGAGGTGTCTGCGAAGCCGGTTTCAGGATCATCGTATTACCGGAAGCAAGAGCCGGGGCCACTTTGTGGCAGACCAGGTTAAGGGGAAAATTAAAGGGTGATATACCAAAAATTGGTCCAATCGGGAAACGCCTGATCATCGCCCAACGATTTTGGGCACTTGGGTCATAATCAAGTGGAAGGTACTCCCCGCGGATTCTTTTGCATTCTTCCAAAGCATCTGTAAATGTCATCACCGCACGTTCTGCTTCTCCGCGAGAGGTGCTGATTGCTTTTCCAGCCTCTTCACAAATAATATGAGCAAACTCTTCTTTATTGGTACGAATATCATCAATAATTGCCGCCAATTTTTCTACCCGCTCATATATGGGCATTTTTTTAGTTTCATCAAATGCATTTACCGATGCCTCAATAGCCGCTTCGATTTCTTCAGAATTCGCTCTATAGGTGCGCCCGACGAGGTGATTATCATATGGAGATCGGATCTCAAGAACATCATTTGTTTTACAAAAATCTCCATTAATAAAAATAGGAAAATCATAGGGCATGACATTCTCCTTTATACTTTTATGGTTATTTAAGATAAAGAAAAATTTTGAATCGGAAAAGGATTAAGCGGACTATTTTTTTAACCACGAAGATCAATTTTCTTTCTATTAATTTATCCTATGAGATAAATAAGGATATTTGAATTAATCTGGACAATGCTTAATAATATCTCACGGGATGAACACGAATTTTCACTAATTTAGAATATCATTTAATAGCACCGATTATTAAATTACAAAGGTCATTCCAAATAATTCGTGGACTAAGTTTCATGATTTATGCTATTATCGCCAAAATCTTTGTTGTTTTAGCAAAATTTTTACTTTCTGTGAGACTATTTATTTCACAAAGACGCCATGATAATTATAGAACGTGGATGACCCCCGTGAAACGGGGCGGGACGGATTTTTTATAATATATTTTTTTAATTCGTGAAAATTCGTGAAATTCGTGGACATTTTTTGATTACCCCGAGTCCCGCAGGTGCGGGATATGAATAGATCAAGTTATATAATCTAAATTTAAAAGTTGAACTAAGGAAGGAAAATTTAATGGATGAAGTATCAGTTTATACGGATCAGGCGGTGGGCCTTTTACTAAATTTTGGGCCGAATGTTCTTCTGACTATCGTAACCCTGCTTATCGGTTTGTGGGTCATAAAGCTCCTTGGTAAGGGTTTTGATAGGGCCATGGATAAGGCCAACATCGAGGTCTCACTGAAGAGATTTTTACTCAGTTTGGTAAGTATTTTATTGAAGGTATTATTGATAATCAGCGTGGTCTCCATGCTCGGTGTAGAGATGACATCATTTATTGCTATCATGGGTGCTGCTGGCCTGGCTATTGGTTTTGCATTACAAGGCAGTCTAGGCAATTTTGCTGGTGGTGTGTTACTGTTACTTTTTAAACCGTTTAAAGTCGGCGATTTTATTGATGCACAGGGTATATCAATACCTTTCCCACAACAAGATGTTCATGTTTACAATCATTAACCCACCCCCAGTCCCCCTCCCTTATGTATAAGGGAGGGGGATTAAAGGGGGAGGGTTATTATACTTGCACCATATCCAAAAAAAGCATCTAATTTTAACAAATTCAGTTTTTGTAACCAGGACCATCAATGCTTGATAAAATTGATTACAGAATTGCCAGAAACCTGGCTGAAAACCATCACTATCCCTATGCCCGGGAAATATATATCAACATTTTTAAGAATTTCAGTCATTTCCCTCTTAAACTTCAGGATCTGGGAATACAGGATCAGGGAACTACGATCACATATATGGCCCTGGTAATATGGCGTTGTTTTGATCACGGAAAAACAGATTTTTCGAAATTTTACAAAAAAATACTACAAGAATTAAAAGAGTCACCAGTTTCCAAAATGCGCTATAATCTGGCCGTTGAAACCTATCTGGGCTGTGTTCTCTATTATTACCATCCGGTAAATATTAAAAATATACTCTCTACAATGGAAGTAGATGATATCTTCAATGACAAAGAGAGATATGAATACGAGATAAAAAAGAAAACTGTTCTTCTTTATACGATCTAATCTGATTATTAAGTAAAAAGTAAAAAGGAAGAAGTAAGAAGTAAGAAGTAAGAAGTAGTAGGAAGTAGGAAGTAGAAGGAAAAAAATGCGGAGAATACTGGTATTTATTCTGATCTTGTCCGGTTCAATTTATGCACAGAATAATGATGAATTCAAAATCGGAATTGCTCTCCGTGGTGGAGGTGCCCTCGGTTTTGCCCATATTATGAGATTGGATTACCGGGAACTGAACATACCGGTGAAGCCCTATGGGGTTATGGATTTGGATTTATGTATAGTTCGATTCTGGGACCTGTCGAATTACAATTCGCCTGGGGAGATAAGACACCGTATGATCCGGGCAAAAAAGTATCAAGAATTTATTTCATTGCAGGATATAAACTCTGGTAGAACCATTAAACCGCGAACGCAAAGTAAGTGTGTCGTTGAGAAATAAATCATCCAGGTTTGCCATTTTATCCTCACTATTCTAAGGGTACATTCATTTCATTTAATAAATAATCCGCGCCGGCAAATTTTTGTGTCACCCAGAGAACATATCTAATGTCAACGGCGATTGATCGGCTGTAGGATTCATTCCATGCATAGTCATTGATTGTGGCTTCCCAGGCACGATCGAAATTTACTCCGATAAGTTGGCCTTTAGC
Source organism: Calditrichia bacterium (assembly GCA_023132435.1). GTDB lineage: Bacteria > Calditrichota > Calditrichia > JAJRVZ01 > JAJRVZ01 > JAGLYF01. Next base: position 3,933 of record JAGLYF010000166.1, read on the forward strand.
GTTCAGAACGGGGCTACCTGAATTTCCGCCGGTTGTATCGGTGTTATAGAGAATTGCAACCGGGACATCTTTTAAATTTTGATTGTAAAATTGTCCGAATATCTTTTGTTTGTAAAGGTCAATAAGACCAGGTGGTGTTATAAATGGATCCTTGCCAATTGTTTTTTCGATAACGCCACTAAATGTTGTAATTGGGGAACAATAAATGGCATCTTTAGGATAGTAACCACGAATATATCCGAATGTCAATCTAAAGGTGCTATTTGCATCCGGAATAAAATCTGATTTATAAAAGTCTTTTTTTAATTCAATCAATTTTGGATGAAGTTTATTCAAAGCACCGCTTTGTTCTCTGGATCTTTCTTTATTGCGTTGTAATTGTGGATCCATTGCTAAGATAAAATTAATGGCGGGATCATCTAATTTTGCAAGTTCTTCTGATGATATAGAAAACGCTTGTTGCAGGACTTCTGCATCAGCAAATTTCGTCTCGCTGTATAGATTATCGACAAATAAATCGATATTCCCATCCGATATCATCTCGTCAAGTGCTTCAATTTTTTGCTCTTTCGGTAATTCCATCGCTTGTTTCAATAATCCCGCTAAGATTATTTTTTCCGATGGGGGATAGTAGGATTTTAATCCCAGAAAGAGTCTTTTTTTTGTTCGTTCAATGTTACGGTCCATATAAGCAGATTCCCGTTCGATATCCTGTTTTGACCTATTTTCTGCTGCTTCGTAAATTGTGTGAGCATTTCTGAGCGGTACGGATATTCTCCATATGTTGCTTATTAATAGTTCACTTTTGGCATTCTGGCTTTTTTGCTGATAAATGTCCTCGATCTCTTTCAGGATGCTTTTGAGTTCCTTTGTTTTATCATTATTATCAGAATAGAATTTCTGCAACTTTTCTTCTTCAATTCTTCTTTTTACTACCAGATTTATTCTTTTCATCCCCGTTAATTTGCCGCGATAGTTTTTCATTCGGTTGGAAAATCCCTTGATAGGTGATGCCAGTTTTAAGGCAGCTTCAGGAGTTTTCATGGAGAAATCTTCCATTATGAGAATCGCTTTTTCATATTCAGAGGCCAGATAAGGGAGACGTATATTTTCTTCATATGCCATATAGTAGGATGTGCGATGCCTGTAGGTACGCCCTGGATAACCCAATATAAAAACAAAATCTTCTTCGTTAACACCCTCTGGGGCGACCTGAAAATGTATTTTTGGTTGATAGGGGATATTCTCTTCAGAATAATCAGCCGGAGATCCATCAGGAGCGACATAGGCCCGGACAAATGAAAAGTCACCAGTATGACGGGGCCAGATCCAGTTATCATTTTCCCCTCCAAAATTACCTATGGCGATTGGGGGTACGTATACCAGTCGAAGATCTCTCAACCTTGTATAAATAAACAACAGGTAGGTTTTTCCGATATACATTTCAGAAATCTCAGCCCGTTTATCGGGGTAATCTTTTTCTGCCTGTACCAATAATTCCTTTTTCTTTTTATTTATCGCTTTTATTCGTGCACCCAGATCCATATCATCAGTGACCACACTAAGTACTTCTGATGAAACATCGATATAAGTCTCCATTATACTGGCTGTATATCCCCGAGCAGGTATTTCTTCGGAGCGGTCTTTGGCAAGAAATCCGTTGGTCAGATAATCATTCTCCGTTGTACTGGATCTTTGTACGGCTCCAAAAGCACAGTGGTGATTAGTAATAATTAATCCGTCGGGGGATACAAACGATGCAGTGCATCCGCTAAGACGAACAATAGCCTGCATCAGACTGATACCTTCCGGATTGTATATATCTTCAACCGGGATGGTTAATCCTTTTGATTGCAGATCGATACGATCAATTTCCGTGATGGGCCACATGCCCTCATCTGCCTGGAGGGGAAGGGAATATAATATCAGGAAAATTGATATGATTAAGGAAAATAGTTTCATTTTTACCTCATAGTTATTGACACCTTGCTTTAGCAAGGTGGAAAAGAGAACTGTCCTAATGGTAAGCCGTTTAAACGGCTTATGGATTTCTGATAGATTCATTATCACCTTGATAAATCAAGGTGTCAATATTTTTTCGATTTTATTCTGCTTGTTTAAGCTTAAACTGAACAATCTCACCCCGGGCCCGGTAGCGAAGAGGGACAAGACTTACTCCAATCCCATTGGTTACGATAACACTCATATCATCTTTTTTAAAGGTACCGGTAAATATGTCATTTTCCATTTGTGTCGGGGTAACTGTAAAACCAAATGGTCTGAAAATAATCTGGCCACCATGTGTATGTCCGGCGAGTAAAATGTGGTAACCATATTTTGCTGCATATGCGATCACCATTTTTGAAGGTTGGTGTACGAGTAAAATTTTCAGATCAGCTTCGGGGGCTGATTCTAATAACTCTTTTAGTCGGGGCGGAGAGATTCTTTTACTGTAAACATAACTCACACCGGTCACTAGTATCTTTTTATCTTTAAAGGTTAAAACTTTATGCTGATCATCAAGAAACTCCCACCCGCAGTTTTCTATGCCTTTAGCAATTCGACCGGCATCAGACCAGATATCATGATCTCCCACGCAGGCAATTCTGGCTATTCCGGCCTCGGTGTCACAAAGAACCCCAATGCCCTGATCAATATAGTAAGTACCTGAAGTGACTAAATCTCCGGCAAAAAATAGAATATCAGGATCCAGTTTCTCAATATCTAGTTTAAAACTCTCAATTTTATGCTCCGGTGAATATTTATCTACCTGCACATCAGCGGTTAAAACAAGATTCAATTCTTCCAAAGCCGGAGGCAAGTTTTTGATCGGTATCTCATACTCTGAGAGTTTTATCTTTGTGGTATCCAGATATACCCGGATGGAGACAAAAATGACAAAAAAGGTAAATAATACAATTTTTGTTAAAGCAATCCATTTAACCAAATTAGTTTTTAGGGAAACAGAAAACCATCGGGAAATAAGAAGAAACAGGTCAGAAGCAAGAAAGTAGGGAAAAGTTTCCAAAACAATGATCAAACCAATCCAGTAAGGGATTAGAATTAAAACATCGAAAACAGAGAAATGGTCAGAAAAAAAGAAAAGATTTCGATATTGCCCCAAAAGATAAGCGATACCACTTATGATTGGCAATATGTTAAAAAGGAGAAAAATAACCGGAATCACAATTTTGAGAGGTCTGTGAAGTTGTGGGTTAAATAAGGCCAGCGCATTGATCAGACGCCAGGCGATATAGGTGTAGGGTATTAAAACAATGGCAAACGTGATCAGCATCATCCTTAATGTCCAGGGCAATTAGTAAGTCCTTTCTTAGATCGTTTTAC
>JAGLYF010000167.1 GCA_023132435.1 Calditrichia bacterium
GATAATCATTTGGGAATTCCAATTGAGTTTGCATTGGATCAAAATTATCCGAATCCATTTAATCAGAGCACGATTATCAATTATCAGTTGCCAAATCATAGTAAAGTTACTTTGATAGTCTACGATATATTGGGAAGGGAAATAGCCACGCTTGTCAATGAAGAAAAACCAGCGGGGAGATATGAAGTTCAATTTGACGGAAGTAATCTTACAAGCGGTGTTTATATATATCGTTTAGTTACTTCGAATGGTACATTATCAAAAAAATTTATTTTACTGAAATAAATAATGCCTAACCATCCGCTTCACCTGACGCAAAGAGCTGTTCACTTTTGATGAATTTAGCGAATTCAAAAAGGTTTTTGAAAAGTTGAAGGTTAGAGAATTAAAACTTTGCGCAGGTGAGCGTTGACCGTGTGTGCCGGGCATGGCACGTAGCTTGCGGGGTGGGAGTCCCCGCGCCAGGTAAAGGAGAAGCCGAAGGGAAGCGAAAGGGCAACTGCGTCACCGCGAGGTGGGGTGGGAAGGAAGCTCAACGCGAAAGCACGGGACGACGAACAGGAACCGGATAGGAGGTGTGGTACACTCGGGACCAGCGGGCACGTGACTAGCGAAGTCCTCCATTCTCCATTAGGGTGTGCTTTATAAATCCGGCGTCTACGTGTGGAAGGTTATGTGTCTTACCCCGGGAGGCCTGCCGTTTGTCCTTATGGACTGAAGTAGGAGAGATCCTTCTTGATCGCACGGCAGGAGTCAGCAGAAGGCATAGTAGGCGGGAAACCAGGCAAGGCTAGTGAGGCACTCCAATGCCGAAAGGCGGAGCAACAGATAGGCTGAGCCGCAACGGCACCGCCGAAGGCCTGAACCGATACAGGAGGAGTAGGTGCAGGACGACACAAACAGAAAGCCGACCCAAGGCTGGCTGGCACTCGAATGCGAGAGCGATCTGGGGGTGTACAACCTGTCTACCGAAACTCCAACGCAGAACATGGAGAGGGTTTACCCTTGCTCCATGTGAACGTGTAACGGAAACGCCTTGGTCCCGTCTCTGCGGGATGCCAGGTGTTGTGGGAGGGGTGGCGCCGCGAGGCGTTCCCCTATCCCGATTATGTGCCAAATAATTTTCGTAATCCAAAATCATGAGAAAAACTGAAATAATTATTCAAGATCTTAGAAAATTGGTACAATCTAAGGGTTATATATACGCTCTTTGTATGATTCTTTTTGAAGATTTTCGTATAGATCCAGAAAAAATACATGAGATTGACCATAGCAAGCGATTAAGTACAAAAGAAGCTTCTTTATTACTCGGTTTTCTTATCCAAAATGATTTGGATTTCAGCCCCCCGGATGTTCCGGAGGAATTGATTCAAATGAAAGAAAAAACATACATATTAATGGATGAATTACATAAGTCATTCTTGGCGCCATTCTTTAATAAATTGAAAAAAGAATTAAAAACGGAGCACAAAAAAGAAAATTTTAGGGCCGATCAAAAAGAATTTTTTGGTACCGGAGATACGACGTTCCCGTACAAGTTATATCTCTTATGAAATTTTCAGTAAATTACTGAGTCACTATCCATTGGCCAAACCAAGAATAGTACACGCATTCTAATTTACTTTTGCTTGTAGGCAGCTAAGTTATGCGTTCAGTTCTGAAAAGAGCTGGATTATGCGATCGCAGATAAGGCTTCTTAGAGCGGTTGTGTACCGAAGAACCGTATGCGGTAATCTCGCAAGTACGGATCTGTGGGGGGAGCGGTGAGTAATCGCCGCTTCTACCTGGAAATATTGCCTAAAAGTAAATAGTGAATATTTAAAACTAAGTCTGATTTCGATGTATACGCAGCGTCATGAGTTAAAGTAGTACGTTCATGCTAAAACTATTAGGGTAATTAATATGCCGAATAAACTTTGTATTATCTCACTAATATTTTTTCTGGTCGCTATAATTATTAATCCTGCCCTCTATTCGCAAATTCCAGTTGCTCCGGATAACTTAAAAAATAATCATATATTTTCTGCAACTGATATCTCGTCTACGAGTTTAATATCGCTTTCAAAACCTGGGCCGGAACATGTTTTTGTGGTTTATAATACAAACTCTTCCTATGGGGATTCAATTGCGACCTATTACAAAAACGCCCGTCAGATTCCATTGCAAAACTTATGTCCCATTGCCTGTGATACGGCAGAAGTGATTACCAGAGATTATTATAACACCTATATCAGAGATGTATTGCGTGATAGTCTGATACAAAGGGGAATTAAGGAAGAGATCAGGTTTATCGTATTGACCAAAGGTATGCCCTTAAAGATTTCCTTCAGTATCATCAATCTGGAAATGAGTTCAATGGATTCAGAATTGTGCTTGCTATTCAACGATGACTATTCAACCGAGTATAACACAGACAATCCGTATTTTGGTGAAATATACCATTTTGACAGTTTTAGCTATCCTGTACATTCGAGCTCAAAAATATCCTACCTGGTTAGTCGTCTCGATGCTTTTACTTTAAATGATGTAATTTCAATGATCGACAGAGGGGTGAATCCGGATACTTCGGGTACGGGCTGGTATATACTGGATGATTATCCGGGCCTCACCTATGACAAAATGTTTGAAGCCAAACGTATATTGGATGAACTCGGGCAGAATTCTGTTTACGATAATACAAGCAATCATATTACCCAAAACGACCAGGGAGATATAATCGGCTACTGCGGGCACGGTGTCCATGCTGGCGTAGGGTATCCTTTTATTTTAAATGATTTAAATATTAATTTGGCAAATGGCGCATTGTTCAATTCATATGAAAGTTTCAACGGTTTTAGTTTTACCACGGAAGGCCGGAGTAGTAATCATAATTTAGTTGCCGATTTTATTGCAATCGGCGGAACGGGCGGAATCGGTCATGTCTATGAACCCTATGCAAGTGCTATCCCACATGAAAATATTTTATTTGCCAGATATGCCACCGGTTTTACATTAATTGAGGCGGCCTATATGTCCATGGCATATCTCAGCTGGCAAAATGTTGTGGTTGGAGATCCATTGTGTAGGTTAAAATCTGAAATCCCGGTTTATGATTATGCACCTTTTACAAAGATCACTACTGGAGATGTTGCCAATGATAATGGCGATTCGAGGGCCTCTGCCTGGGCGGATTATGATAATGACGGGTACCAGGATTTGTTTGTCGCAAATTATGGTGAAACAAATTTTCTCTATAAAAACAATGGAAATGGTACGTTCACAAGAATTATAAATGGTCAAATCGGTACCGATGTTGGTAACTCAAATGACTGTACCTGGGGGGATTACGATAATGATGGTTTTTTAGACCTGTATGTCGGCAATAGCGGCGTGAACTATCTATACAAAAATGACGGTGCCGGTAATTTCTATCGAATTTATTCAGGGGATTTGGTTTCAGATAATTACACTTCTTATTTTAGCACCTGGATCGATCTGAACAATGATGGTGCTGTCGATCTTTTTGATTTACATAGTGATAATACTTACAGATGTTTTCAATATTTTAATAATGGTGAAATCATAAATCGGCTGAATGAAAAGTATATCGAAATACCATCGATCAGTCTACGGGGTGGTAGTTTAGGCGATTATGATGCCGACGGTGATTTCGATCTGTTTCTTTCAAATAATATAATGTCAGGCAGCGTCATAAACAGTTTTTTTATTAATAATGGAGATAGTTCTTTTTCTGCTATTGAATTATCTCCGATCACAACAGATGTTGCCCGTTCTTATAGTGCGAACTGGGTTGATTATGATAATGATAACGACCTGGATTTGTTTGTAACCAATGATGGTCAAAGCAATAATTTTTTCTATTTAAATAACGGAGATGGTTCTTTCAATTCTATAAATACCGGTATTATCCCGAATGATTGTGGCAATTCCCGCGGCAGCACCTGGATTGATTTTGATAATGATGGTGATCTGGATCTGTTTGTAGCGAATTATGGATTTAATAGTCTTTTATATCGCAACGATGGTGATGGAAATTATAGGAAATTATTGGCAACAGATATTGGACTTTCCACGGGCGGTTCCTGGGGCGATTATGATAATGATGGCGATCTGGACCTGTTTGTGGCCAATACCGGTAATAATTTATTATATCGGAACGAACACAACGGCAATAATTGGATACAGATAAAACTGAAAGGTACCCGCACCAATGCTGCGGCAATCGGTGCAAAGGTACAGGTGAAAGCGGTAATAGATGGACTATCTATCTGGCAAACAAGGGAAATAAGAGCCCAGGATGGCTACGGCACACATAACAGCCTTGTGGCACATTTCGGCCTGGCAAATGCTAATAATATTGATTCAATTAAAGTCATTTGGACATCAGGAATTATTTCTGAATACAATGATATTGAAGTAAATCAATATCTAAATATCATAGAACCAGTGGAACAAAAGATTTCTTTTTCGGCAAATCAGACTTACTTTCAGTCCATACCCGCCGTAGTGCAATTTACAGATTTATCAGTAGGTAATATCAGCAGCTGGAAATGGTATTTCGGAAATGGGGATAGTTCTACTGTGAAAAATCCGCAATATACCTTTACAGAATTTGGAGAATATGATATTACGTTAATTACAAGTAATGGGACTCAATCTGATACCTTGAAGAAGAGAAAGAATATTATTGTCGATCAGTTTATAAGAGTAAAAGAAGTTGGCGCCAGCAGTTCATCTTACTGTAACTGGATGGATTATAATTCTGATAGTTGGCCGGACATATATACTGGAAATCAACTTTATAAAAATATGGGAGATGGATTTTTTAAACAAATTGATAACAGTATCATCGTCACAGATCCGACCAGAAGATGGGATGCAACTTGGGCTGATTATGATAACGATGGTGATGAGGATTTGTTTACTGTGAATCCTGAACCTGATCAATCTAATTGTTTATATAGGAATAACGGTGACGAGACATTTACAAAAATAACCGAGGGAGCGATTGTCAATGATATGGCTTATTGTTATTCTTGCAGCTGGATTGATTATGATAATGACGGGCTATTAGATCTGTTTACCGCTAATGATCTAGGATTAAATTTTCTATACAGGGGTATTGGGAACGGAGATTTTGCTAAAGTTGATTCTGGTGATATCGTGACCCAATACCATGAAGCTGAACCGCAAGCTTGGTCTGATTATGATAATGATGGGGACATGGATGTGTTTATTGGTAATATATTTGAAACAGACTCCTACTTTTATCAAAACAATGGCGATGGTACCTTTACCCGGGATCAGGCTGAAAATATAAAACACCAGGCCTATACCTGCACATGGGGTGATTATAACAATGATGGATTCTCAGATTTATTTATAACTGACTGGCCGACGAATGTTCTTTTTAAAAATAACGGAGATGGTTCTTTCTCAGAGGTCAATTCCATTCCCAGTGGAGATAAATATGGCAGGACTGCTTCCTGGGCTGATTTCGATAATGACGGGTATCTAGATCTTGTAGTCGGTGATTTCTATGGTGGAGCATACCCAGATGATATTAATACTGCTCTTTATAAGAATATGGGTGATGGCACCTTCTCAATGATTGAGCACTGGCAAATCAGTAATTATGGAAGTAGTACCACTGGATTAGGATGGGCAGATTACGATAACGATGGTGATCTTGATTTATTTCTCGCAAACTCTTGGGAAGGAAATGTTCTTTATAATAACTCAGGTAATAGCAACAAATGGCTGAAAATAAAATGTACGGGTGTGATATCGAATCGGGATGCAATCGGTAGCAGATTAAAAATCGTCACCCAAAGTAATGGAACTACTCTGCGGCAATATAGGGAAATTTCTGCGAAGACTGGATACATGGGACAAAACAGTTTGGTGGTGCATCTTGGATTGGGTGAGGCGAGTTCTGTGGATTCTCTTATTATTAATTGGCCCAGCGGTATTAAGTGGGATACAACAAACGTATCTGCAAATCAATTTCTAAAAATTAAAGAGAGAATAGTTGATCCTACTGGTGGTTTAATTGAAGCAATAACAGATAAAATACCAGATAAATATAAGTTGGATCAAAATTTCCCAAACCCCTTCAATCCCGTTACAATGATCAATTATCAATTACCAGTGACCAGTGATGTAGAATTGAGTGTCTACAATCTACTTGGACAAAAAGTAATCACACTAGTGAGTGAAAAACAAAATGCTGGTTATCATCAATTTGAATGGGATGCCAGCCAGTTTTCCAGTGGTATATACTACTACAGAATTGAGGCGGGCGAATTTCAGGATGTGAAGAAGATGGTGCTGCTCAAATGATTTAGCAAATATTTGGCAAACACTGTCAAAGACACAAGTGGACAATAGAGGAAAGTACAGGTTAAAACCACCAAATATCCCAGCATTGAGAGGCTAAAGTATTTTCCATTCAAAAAATATTTGAAGTAGGATAAATATGAGGAAAAATTTATTTCGAAACTATAGCTTTATCATAGCAGAATGCTTATATTCTAGTATCATGGATAAATCGAATCGCCTTATTATGAGAATGCTTTTAGATGGACATTATAAAAGTGATACAATGATGAGGAAATATATTAAGTTGTTTACGAATAGAAACATTCCTCCGGTGCCTATTGAAGCATTTAAAAAATATATACTTCAATATTTTAAATAAAAATAATATATAATATCATGAGTGTCCGGTTAAGATGAAAATAAATTAAATAAAAATAGCTCGATAAACCTTTGTTTTGTATATTTGTTTTGACATAAACAATAAATAAAACAGGAGGTTATCGAGCCATGGCATATAATACTACAATTTTTGGTCAAATGATACATTTAATTTCGAGACTTGATTTCAACTATAGCGTAAATAAGTACAAAGGCGACTATCGAATACGTAAATTCCGTTGCTGGGATCAATTCGTTTTTCTTCTTTTAGGACAATATTGCAAAAGAGATTCTCTTCGTGA
>JAGLYF010000168.1 GCA_023132435.1 Calditrichia bacterium
AGGATGAATTAACAATTGAAATCGGCATAAACTCTGTCAAAGGGTGATTAAAAAACCTAATTGAAAACTCAACCAGGTCTCGGGGCGCTATGAATAGATCAGTCGTCGTCGTCATTTCTTTTTTTGATAAGTTCTTTAGTTCTGCGCTTAGCATTTTTTAAAATTTGTTTTTAAATTCGCATGCTAATGCGATTGTCGTGTAATAGCATATACTATCTCCTCTTAATTAATTGTCTTACTTATAAATATGGAATTAATATATTTTTAATATATTTGTTTTGCTTTTAGATGATTATTTTATATTATTATCAATGTATCTCAATGTTGGGCGATTTATGCGGAATAGCTATGTAAAATTTTGTTTAGTTAGTCCACATATTAGGCATTATCAATCTATTGAAAATGAAGTGATAGCTGAAAAGTTAATCTAATTGTAATGCGGTTGATCTTGTTATAGTGAGTCATTCCACTCACTTATATGTTAGGCAACGAGTTTAAAAGAAAGAAGGAAATATGAATCGAACACTATTCTTGATTCCTGCAATTCTTCTAATATCATTATTGACCACTTGTAGAAAAGACTTTGATTCAATTACTGGATATATTGATGCAGATTCAAGCAATAATTTTGGTCCTTATGTTAAAAAACCTAATATCTATATCTATCCAACTGAGAGGATACATTTAGACATTCAATTAATCTTCCCAAATGGTGGTAAAATAATTGAGTCCACACCCAATTATGAAAATGGTTGGGAAATTGAGGTGTTACCTTCCGGGTTTATAAATAATCAATATGACTATTTATTTTACGAAGCCCAGATTCCTGAATTAATGCAAAGAGAATATGGCTGGAAAATTAATGGCATTGATTTAAGTTCATTCTTTATTAATAATCTAAAATCTTTGCTCTTTGCCAAAGAAGAAATAGATGATTTTATAGAATATTGGATACCACTGCTTGACACAACCAAAACATATGTAATTTATCCCCAATTCAATGAAGAATTAAAGAAAATTATTCAATTAAAATTCTCAATAGTACCAGACAATCTAATACGCGTATTCTACTTAATAGAAGAATCCAATGAAAACATAAACATAAAAACTCCTCAAATACCTTCTTTTAAGAGAGAAGGATTTACAGTATTAGAATGGGGTGTTATAAACTAATCATGTGAATGTTGCCAACCATCTGTTCAACCTCGTAATACGAGGTAGCGGTGGCCGTTATACATTATAAAACATTATTTTAGCGTATATATATAGTTGACCGAAAAGACAATGAATATACGAAAAACCATAACTTACGACGTAGCGCCCTTTGCGGCGAGAAGATGATTAATAACAGGAAAGGATGTACACAATGGGAGACAAAGGCGGCAAGAAGGATAAGAACAAGAGTCAGAAACAGAAGAAAATGAAACAGGATCAAATGGCAAAAAAAAAGTTAGATAAGAAACCGAAAAGAACACCGTAACTGGAAGCAGGATTCAAATACGTGAAGACCACTTACCCTTCTGAATTAGGTTAATGTTTCTTTACAAAACCCATTATTATATTGAAACCAACTTATTCAATAATAACTGGGTAGTGTCAAAAGTTCTATGAAAAAAGGGATCATAAGACGAAACCACAGAGGGCACAGAGAAACACTCAGTGTACTCTGTGGTTATTTTTTACACTACCAGATAAGCCTAAAGGAGAAATTATGCAAAAAGTCATTTTTCTTTTAACCATGGCTGTTCTCGGTTATAGCCAGACTGAGAATTTCCGCAAAGCGCCCTACCTCATCTACACCGGAATTGGCATGGAAATATCAGTAAACTGGCAACTGAAAGATTCGATGATGTGTCAGATAGAATGGGGTGATGATAATAGCTACTCAATGGGCAAGATTCAGGTAGCTCAGTATGGTGATGATCACCAATTTCAATATGTAATTCTCGCGCCGCAATATGAAAAGAAATACTATTACCGGGTAATTGCCGGAAACGATACCATCGGTGGTTCCGCTACTACCGGACCACTGAGCGATGCGCTTAATATTAAGTTTTTTTTCTATGGCGATACCCGGACTTATCCCTCCAAACACAACAGTGTGGCGGCCCAAATAATCGTTAAATATCAGGCGGATAGTTCACGGCAGACAATTCTAATTTCTTCCGGGGACCTGGTGCAGAATGGTGATTCCGAGGCCCATTGGGACACTCAGTTTTTTGATCCTTCTTACAAAAACATACAGCAAATATTAAGTGAGCTACAGTATATAGCATCGATGGGCAATCATGAAGGTTCCGGTGTTCTTTTTAAAAAATACTTCCCCTATCCGTTCTATTCTGCCGATCGCTACTACTGGTCTTTTGATTACGGCCCTGCCCACTTTGCTGTTATCGATCAGTATACCAGTTATGGCACGGGCAGTGAGCAGTATCAGTGGCTGGAAAATGATCTCTCAACCTCCGATAAAACCTGGAAATTCATTGTGTTACATGAACCAGGCTGGTCAGCCGGGGGCGGTCATGAAAATAATACGAATGTCCAGAATTATATCCAACCGCTATGTGAACAGTACGGGGTTACAATGGTCATTGCCGGACATAATCATTATTATGCCAGAGCACTGGTAAATGGCGTTTACCACATTACAACCGGTGGTGGCGGCGCTCCACTCCACTGGCCGGAGTCCGGGCATCCAAATGTTCAGAAAACCAGTTTTAGTCACCATTTTTGCGAGGTGAATATACGGGGTGATTCTCTGGATTTTACCGCCATAAATAATTCCGGTACGGTTATCGACGAATTCTCAGTCGAGAATAGTCAAACGGGTATCAGAGATGCTGAAAGTAGAATATCAGATAGGCACATTATTTTGCTCGCACCGACTCCCAATCCCTTTAATCCCGGGACGGATATTCAATTTATACTGGCAGTCTCCACTGAAATTGAGTTGTCCATTTTTGATATCACTGGAAAGAAAGTGAATACTTTAGTCAGAAAGCTGCTCCCTGCCGGGGAACATCAATACCGGTGGAACAGCACAGATGATAGGGGTGGTTCGGTGTCTTCGGGAATCTATATCGTATTTTTGCGTTCCCAAAATGAAACCAGTTCGCAAAAAATTGTCTTTTTAAAATAAAATCGGATTTATCTTAATTCCAATACTTTCACCTCTTAACACGGTTGTAGGACGGTACTTCATTCTCCCGGACGGGGATATTTACCTCCTCCAACCAAAGCGGCATCAGCGACGGTATTATATGCCACTATTTAGGAATCAAAAAGGAAGGCAAGATAAATATTTCTTTGCTATGATTGAAAAGAGATTTGAAGTGTATAGCAATGCTTCATTTTTGTGTGATCAATTAAAACATTTAATCCATAAACCAGATGATGATAAAGAAAAAATTGAGAAAACATCAAAAGCACACATAGAAAATATTTTAAATATATTTAATGTCACTTCTGTAGATAAAAGAATCCTCGAATTATCGCCCCATGCTAATTTCGATGATTATGAAGACGCAGTCATTCACGAAGCCGCTCTCAGATCAAATCTTGATGGTATTGTCACGAGGAATCAAACAGATTTTAAAGGATCAAAAATCCCGATATTCGATCCGGAAGAGTTAGTAAAAATTTTGAGGTCTTGATATTTTCATTATCATTTTAAAATTCAAGAGTAATGCCCACTACCGGGAACGTTTGATATTGCAATACCTCTTCCTTGGTACCATCATCATTATATTGGTACTGCCAGATATTATCCCGGCCTAATACATTGGCAATATCAATATAGGTAACAAGACTCCATGAACCAAAAAAGAAACGTCGGTCAAGTCGAAAATCAAGTCGATGATACGGGCTATGGCGGCTGGCATTGTATTTTTGATCCGCTTCAACTACCCACTCTTTTCTTTCCGGATGATAGACCGGTTCTGTGTAAGGGCGTCCACCCATATAGCGGTATTTTAAACTCCATTCCACCTCATCCGCAAAAGGGATAATGAAGGCAAGTATTTGATACCAGAGTTGTCCTTTTAGGTCTTTGTACCAGGAGAGATGATGCATTGAATATTTATATCCACCTATCACGTTTAGTACATGGCGATAATCGTAATCACCGGCATACCAGGAATCATCCCGCAAATCTCTGGTTTCCGCATTGCTGAATGAGTAACTGACAATGCCTGACCAATGCTTAGTCAGCTTTTTCTGAAAAAAGAACTCAGCACCATAAGAATAAGACTCACCGCGGTTGACAAAAAGGCCGTTGTAAAAACCGTAGGGATCTCCGGTTACTTTTCTATATTCAATGGGTATGTCATCATATTTTTTGTAGTAGAATTCCAACGTTGTGCGGGTGTCTTTCCCGAACAATTGTTCTATACCAAAAACGATCTGATCAGAATAATAATCTTTAAGGTCTTTATTGGCGGTATTTGCTGTCAGTTGGATATATTGTGGCGTTTGGTAATGCCGGCCCACCCCCAGGTTGAGCTTTGTTGTCGAGGTAATATTTTGAGAAACACCAAATCTGGGACTAATGGCTTGAAAAGCATTATAATCAAAGTAATCAAAGCGCAGACCGGCGTTTATCTCCATTCTGGCGGTTAACATGGTTCGTAACTGCACAAATCCAGAGTATTTTAATCCTTCACTTGAATTTATCTGGGTATATTCAGGGCGAATATTATAGATACCGATTATAGAATCCGGATTTCCGCCGGACATATCATATAAAAATGTAGTATCCGAGTCAACCCAGAGGTTATGCTCAAAATCCGGAGCTTTGATTCCGGCTCCAAAGTCTACATTTAATTCTTTTACAGGTTTCCAGTTGAAATCCATTTTTAAATGATACTCTTTTTCTGTCGAATTATTT
>JAGLYF010000169.1 GCA_023132435.1 Calditrichia bacterium
GCGGATAATGTTAAAAACGAAACCAGTTTATTCGACCACAGGGTTCGTAAAGTACTACCAAAGGCAAATTGCTGGTTAGCTGATTTTACGTTTTCCGCATATCGACTACCGCGCTGCCCTTTATTATCCTGAATATGAATTTCGTCGTCACCATAAAATCCATTAATAATCAGTTTATTCGCAGGATTCAGATCGAAAACCAGTTTTCCCTGAAAATTATAATAATATGGAACAGCTGTCAATCCGGTATTACTGATGATCAGGTCCAGATAGCTTTTACGGGCTGACAAGAGATAACTTCCTGACCCGTTTAGAATCGGCCCCTCCAATATTCCACCAAAACCGGCCATGCTTAGATCCAGATCTGCACTGAAGTTTTCCTGGTTGCCATCCCGGAGGGTAATATTCATAACCGAAGATGCTTTATCTCCATATCTGGCCGAAAAAGCCCCGGCATAGAAATCAACATTTTCCACCATCAGAGTATTAATTGCGTTAATTGGTCCACCGCCGGTTCCCATCATGCCAAAATGATTGGGATTTGGAATTTCAATGTGATCCATCATAAACAGATTTTCGCCGGGATTTCCCCCACGGGTAATAATTTCATTTAATTGATCTGATCCTGATACAACGGATGGCAGTGCCTGAACAATCCTCTGGATATCCATGTTTGAGCCGGGTGCACGTCGTATTTCTTCAAAATCCATAGATTCAGAACTTACCACAGATTCTTTTGGGATTTGAAAATAATTAGCAGTTACCTCAATCCCGGTTACCTCAAGAATATCTTCCACCATTTCTACGTTGAGTATGGCAGTTTTGCCGCTCCTGATCACCACATTGTTTTTTAATACTTTGAGGTAACCCACATATTCAACAGAAATATTATAGCTACCAACAGGTATGTCCAATATTACAAATTGTCCATCCATATCTGTTGCCGCCCCTAAAATCGTACTTTCGATAGATATATTGGCTCCTGTCAGCGGTTGGCTGGTTTGGGAATCATTGATATTTCCAGCCAGGTTGCCCGTTTGCCCTAATAGAGAGAGTATTGAGATCAGATTAAAAAGGATAATTCGTTTTATCATAACATCTCCATTTTTTGTTTGTCGGAAAGTTAGGTTACTGATATGAGGCAAACAATAAAATACCGATGAAATGAATTATGGGAAGGACAGAATGAAAATAGCAAGGATGAATTAACAATTGAAATCGGTATTAACAGTTTATAAGAACCTAATTTCCTCATTCTTCGAAAATCATTCTAAGAAACTCTTTTATCGGAGGCGGCCCTGGGGAAAGGGGGGCAAAGAGTTGGGAGGGACCAAGGGATTTTAAGACCTTAGTGTGAAATGTAGTTTAGGTTATATATATCAGGGCTTTGTGGGATTTATGAATTTCACTATTGTGACAACGTTTTTTAGGTTTGTCTTTTTAGTAAGTGAACTTGAATATTTTCTTTTTTCCATAAAAATGAGGGTGAACTCTTTATTTTCACTAATATTTCTGGATCTGTAAACAAATCTTCTAGTTCAATTTCGCCGGTTGTATAAAACTTTTCAATCGAATCAGTTTGAGTTCCATGTAATTGAATAAGTGGTTCAAGGAAAATTATAATCGCTTTCTTCATTTCAGCAAAAGATGGATAAGAAGAACCTGTCAACATGGGAATCAGTTGTCGGCGTATCAGATGATCAGTAATTGTATTTAATTTTAAATTGAACAGATCAAATATACTATCGCGAACAATTAATCCATGGTAGAAAACTAAATGACGTAATCTGTCTAAATCAATTGTAATTTTACTTATCGATACAAGGTACACGTCATATAAATCCCGTGGTGTATAGCGACTTAATAAGGCGATTATTTTACCGGCAATGAGTTCTTCAAATCCTAAAAGTGGAAATTTGCATTTGAATCCAAAGCGGTCAATTTCTATTTCATTTATAGCTATAATGGGCAATCTGTGTAGATAATTGATTTCAAGTTTAATGCGATCCAGACTTCCACTTAGGGTTTTATACCGCAATTCAAATTGGGATAAGGCATATTCGGTTTTACTAAATGTTACCTGATATTCACCACCAAAAGCATCCGGAATAATCTGATCGATCTCTTTACGATCATCATTCATTGTGCGCTTAGAAATTGACCTTATATAATTCAGATCGGCATCGACAGAGAGACGCGGCAAATCGAAATAGAATGCATTTAACGCTGTGCCTCCTTTTAAGACAAAGCAGTGTCTGAGAAATGGGTGTCTAGCAATCTGATCGAGAACATCAATCAACCTGAGCATTTTTTCGAGTGAATTCTGAATGAATCCTGTTTCGCTGCTGAATCGAGTCAAATCGGATTTGGTAAAACGGAACATGTTACTCTTCTAAAGTAAGCAAGTTTTTTGATACCATTAAATTCCAGGTTTTGTGCAAAACATTTCCATTACGTTGTCTGTTAACCAGAAATACCCGGTCTTCTGGTCTGTTAGCTCTAAGTTTTTTCAGATAAGAATCTTCCACGTACCATTTTCTTTTGTATTTTTCTAAAAGCCAACCCAGACGCATACTTACTGAAGGTAATGGGTAATTGTCGACCATTTCAAATAGATGATCCAGATCCAACCATTTTATATCATTAACCGAATTTAGAAATTCGGCCATCCCGTAAAATTTATTGGGTTGCATTAATCCTTCTAAAACCACCCGTTCTATATCAAATATTTTTACTTTTGTATCTGCCAGAATATTTAAAGTAATCCCATAGGACAGATCATCCCTGAAATATTTATAGTTGACTCCCTGATAAGTAAAAGCTCTGGGTACCCGACTGTAATCACGCCCAATGACTGTTTGAACATCCTTCACTTCGCTGTACGCATAACCAAGCAAATGCAAAGCCGAATGATAGCCTATCACGCCATTCTGCACAGCGTTTGAGGCAACAATCCATTGTGATATAAACACTTCGTCCTTGTACCATTCATCCGGCTGTTTGAAATAATATAATCCGGTCTTGATACGTTGGGCTTTCCCACTGCCTGTTAACCAGCGCAAAGCTGCGTTGGTCCTTTCCGTATTTCCCGAAAAATAATCCAACACTTGTTTTCGCCTGACTACTTTTTGAGGTGCAAATTTCTTATAGACTTTTGACATTTATTGACGTTTATGTTATTGTTAGGTTGTAAAAACAACCTAAATATAAAACAACCATCAATTGATAGCAATATTTATTTTAGAATATTATCACTACTCAAATATGGTGTATGGCTCAATTAGTTATGAGGCAATTTTGTTTCTGAAAGTAAATTCATTTTCCTTTTGACACATTGATTAAAATAAAATATTTATATTGAAAAACCGATTAAAAATTTATAATTACGATACTTAAAATTAAAACTGTCCGGCAGTTTGACGTTATCCAAAATATCAGGATCCAGAAAATCAGTTTCCCTCAGCGTATGACTACCAAACGTATAACCAAATCCCAGTGTGATCGCTGAATCACCAATTTTAAAAGAAGATCCGGAAAATATGTGGTATGTATCCCATGAGGCGATGGAAAGATTGGTTTCTGATCCAGGATTCATAGAAATTCAGAAGAAGAATACTCCACCCCGATAAAATCGGAATGGCCTGGTTATTTAAGTAATACAAGTTTTTTGGTTTGAACAAAACCTGCATCACACTTCAATCTGTAATAGTAAACGCCACTCTCCACGGTTTTCCTGACTTTCATTAATCTAACTGAAATCAAACAACTGTTTTGAAACTATAACAAACCGATTAAATTTCTCTCCCAATAACTTATAAATATTGACCAGTGGCATTTTATGTATTATTATAATATTTTATAAAAGTATTTGTTTTTTGACCGAAAGTTGAAACTAATGAGTCTTATAATGAGTATCACAGGCAGAATAAAAACAGAGGTATTATGAAACGGATTTTTCTTTTCAGCACATTATTCTTGTTTTATTCATATAGTAACGCCGAACTCCAATATAAAGAATTATTACATATACCATGGGGTATAGGTCAAACCCGGGCGGGGTTAAGAAGCGGACCTGGTGGTCAATTTGGTCCCGCTGCGTTCCGTGTTATTAATAATAATATTTTAATCCTGGATTCTGAAAACCAGCGGCTCATGATCTATGAATCCGGAAAATTCTATGAAAATGTTTCGTTAAATCTGCCGTTTGCAGATGATTTTTTCTTGCTGTCACAGGACCATATCATTGTCTTAAACGAAAATGAGTTATTCGAAGTTAAAGATGATCTGGTTCAAAAAATCTATTCTCCACCCTCTCCACATATAATTATTACCGGTTTAAAAAACCTGAGTGGACAGATATCTGCCTCACTAAGTAACCAAACTTCCGTTTTTCCAGTTTCTGGTGGTTTGCAAAAGCTACCGGTTGAAAATTCAATACAGATTTATAAACCATCCTTTTCTCAGGCGGAAATCCGGATCAATAATACGAAAAAATTCAACATTGAATCCATTCAGGACAATCTGGGCGTCGTTAAACATATCGGCAGCACACCATCAGGAAATCTTTACCTGTACGTCGAAAACATAAGACAACATGTCCCATTAATGGTTGACAAATCAGTCCAGCTGTTTACGCCGGATGGTGTTCTTCTCAGCCGTATCGAGATCCCATTGCTCAAACATAGTTATATTTTCCGTGAGTTTGATGTGGATGCAAAGGGTAATCTGTATCATATGATTTCCAGTGTAAAAGGTATTCACATAATCGCCTGGTATAACGATCAACAGAATACAGGTCCTTTGAATTATATATATCCCGAAAAACTGAGATCTTTGCATCACTTTAATTATCTGGAAACAAACCTTCCTGAGAATATCAATTTGCAGAAAAGCGAAGCCTTATCTTTTATTACTTCTTTGGTTACCAGGAATGAAACCCTGGCAATCGGTGATACATACGTAAAACATATCTGGACAGCAGAAGAAAAAAATCTCACAAATGGCCGGACTACAGATCCCAGCGGTGTTGAAATTGAGACACCATCATGGGTGAACGTTGGGCAAAACTTAAAGATTCCCTATAAATGGGGTGGATTCTGGACTATTGCCGGTTTTGACGAGGGTCTTCTCAACGGAAAATATGCAGGAGATATCGCTACCTCCGGAGTGAGTTCCTATTGTGTCGGGGTTGATTGTTCAGGATTTGTATCACGATGTTGGAAATTGTCTTCACACTATTCTACCCGTATGATGGACGATAATATTACAATCGCCTATGATTCATGGGATAAGATTCAACCGGCCGATGCGGTACATAAGGTAGGTCATGTACGACTCTTTGTTGACTTCAATACCGATGGTTCATTGCTGATTGTTGAATCCGCAGGCCGCGACTGGCGGGTATCATATCATAGTTATAATTACAGCGAACTGACCGCATACACCCCAAGATATTATATCAATATGGAAGGATCACCCACACTGATCGCAAAACCCCTGCTGAATCACGTCCTTACGACAGATAGCGTTAGAATTGCATGGCATATCAGTGATCAAAGCAGCATCAGCGGGTTTAATCTCTATCTCACTTTAGATGGAATTAACTGGGAATATGCATTGGCTGATAATACTTTGCAACAGGAATCCCGCGGGATAAACCTGATTAAAGATTCTGATCTGGCGTGTTATTTTAAGCTCACAGCTCTGGCAGCAGATGATCCTTCAAACGAAAGTTATTCATCAGATACCTATGGTTATAAATATTTACCGGCAACACCCCGCATTCTGATTGTTGATGGTTTTGACCGGGTGGATGGCAGTTATAGTGCTCCTTATCATGAATTTGCCATGGGGATGGGGAAAACATTGGAACCCAATCAGGTTTCTTTCGAAACAATCGATAATGATGATTTATTGGCCCGGTCAATCAGTCTGAACGAATACGATGCCGTATTCTGGATACTTGGAGATGAAAGCACAGACGAAGAGACTTTTAACGATCCAGAGCAAACAGTGGTAAAAAATTATCTTAAACAGGGCGGTAAATTATTCGTATCCGGATCTGAAATTGCATGGGATCTCGATTATAAGGGTTCTGCCTCGGATAAGGATTTTATTCACAATTATTTATGTGCTGCCTACTATCAGGATGATTCGCAAAGTTATACCGTTCATGGTGTTACCGGCGTCTTTAATAATCTCACGATTCAATACGATGACGGCACGCACGGGATTTATGAAGAAGATTATCCGGATGCATTTAATACCAGCAATAATTCACAAGCAATCCTTAAATATGATAATGATAAAATTGCAGCTGTGGCGAAAACCGGAATTTTTCCCGGTGGTTCCGCAACCGGAAGTGTGGTACTCGCCGGATTTCCATTCGAAACTATATATAACGAATTACAACAGATAGAATTTTCTGAAAGAATTCTCAATTACTTTGGTATAATAGAAGCAAGTAAAGATAAGGAAGAATCTAAAATAGTCAGGGATTTCGTCTTATATGGCAATTATCCCAATCCATTTAATCCCGGCACAACTTTTCATTTTACCATCCCGGCAAGTGGTCGCGTAGATATTACCATATTTGACATGCTGGGTCGCAAAATATCGACATTCTCTGGTGAAAACCTGGCTGCAGGTGAGCATAAAATCACATATGAAGGATCTCATCTGGCATCGGGCACATATTTCTATATCATCAGGTGGAAAGACCGGCAGCTTAGAGGAAAGATGAAGCTGATTAAATGAGGATTCTTTGATATCCATGGAAGGGTACGGACAAGGACACGGGGCATAAAGAATTTGTGAAATAAGTATTTAACAATTTTTATTGTATTTCCATATTCATATTCATATCTTCCTCTTAATACACTCCCATTCGTCTTAAAACGCTTCTTAATTTATTCGTTGCTACATATATTTATGAGGAAGGCAATATCCAGTCTTACCCACTGGTAGCCGTTTTTTATCCCTTAAAGGAGGTAAAAATGAAAAATTTATTTTCACGTAGAATATGTATCATTCTTTTTACTTTGCTATTCTCTCTGAATATATCTTGGTCTCAAACTCCAAATCGGGGAGGGGGTAGATTAAATTCTTCATATGAAACTACAAGTGTACCCGCAAGAGTAATTCAAGCACCACAGGCCGGTGAGACCATTCTTTTCCTTGGAAATTTTAATTTCGATTTAGATGTCGATGCCACATCTTTTCGAGATCTTTTAACGGGTAGAGGATATTTAATCACGGAAGTGGCTACTCCTCCAAGTGATATCACGCTATCCTATTTAAATCAATATGATGCCATTGTTCTTTATGACCTATCAGGATCAGTATCGGCAGGTGAAGCTGATATATTTTATGATTATGTAGTGAATTATTCCGGTAATCTTTTACTCCTTGGTCAACTAATCGGCTTTCCCTCAGCTGATCGGAACATGATAGGGGATAAATTTGGAATTCATTTTAATGATGACCTTTTCTGTGATCCGGAGAGTTATTATGCTTATGATGGGGGATGTTCTGAATCAGACGGGGATCCGGATAATGGTGTTGAATATGTTCGATTACAAAATTTTGCCAATCATCCAGTTACGAATAATGTAAGTTCTTTTCTCATAAATTGGGGACAATCCTTAAATATCTCCGGATCCGCTCAATCCATTGCTTATGGTTCTTCTTCAAGTTGGGGGGATCAGGATGCAAGTTATGACGGGGCGGATGATTGTTATGATGATTGGTTCGTCAATACGGATGATTATTGGGAACCTCATGGTAATCTGGTCGGGATTGCGGCTTTTGAGACGGGTGGCAAAGTAGTTGGAATCGGTGATCAAGATATGTTATGGAATTTTTGGTTTTATGGAGGTCAAGAGACTCTTTTTGGGAACATTTTTTCGTGGTTTTTTCAAGTGCCAACAGTTGACATTACCATAACAACTTCTCCTGTTGGATTACAAATTTTTATAGACGATATTTCTTATACTTCTCCGCAGACATTTGATTGGGTACCTGGTAGCGTGCATGAGATTGGAGTTCCATCCCCACAAAGTACAGGGGAGGGTATCCGATATGTTTACGACCATTGGAGTGATGGTTTAAGTCAAACGCATGATATTACCACACCTTCTGAATCGGCTATTTATACAGCATATTTTGACACGGAATATTACCTGACCATGGAGGCAGATCCTCCAGAAGGGGGTAGTGTGACACCGGCAAGCGGGTGGCGAGCGGCTGGATCAAGTGTTGAGATCGAAGCAGATCCCAATAACAGCTATTATTTTTCAGGCTGGGCGGGAAGCGGAAACGGATCTTATAGTGGAACAAGTAATCCGGCGGATATTACGATGAATGGCCCAGTTACCCAGACCGCTCATTTTTCAACGGTACCTGAAATAACCATAAATACCTCTCCAACGGGTCGTGAGATTATAATCGATGAGGAGAGTTATATAGCACCAAGAATATTTCAATGGGATCCCGGAAGTGTTCACAGTATTGGTGTGTCATCCCCACAAAGTGGTGAAGAAGGATCACGTTATGTTTACGACCACTGGAGTGATGGTTTAAGTCAAACGCATGATATTACCACACCTTCTGAATCGGCTACTTATACAG
>JAGLYF010000017.1 GCA_023132435.1 Calditrichia bacterium
CTTACCCGGCGCTATTTTAACAGTAAAAACTGTCAGATCTCCGTAAACAAAAAACTGGAGGTCTACCGGGGCAGTAAGGTATACGAGGAATATAAAGCAAAAGGTCTGTTAACCAAAGATCATTATTTGCAGGGATATGATTTTAAATTAAAACCATTAACCGACTGGCGGTTAAAGTTATTGACGATGGAAGAACATATAGGACGCTTTATAGCAAGAAGCATCCGCTATCTATCATCAATATTTAATCAAGCCGGTTCTTTAATAAGAAAGGAGTCAAGCGGGAAGATACCTATTACCCAATAATTTTTTAACCGATTAACTTTTTTACCTAATAAATTATATTCACAAACCTTAACTTAACCCGGAGGTTACCATGTTAAAGAAAATCCGTAAAGTATCTCGCAAAATCGGACCAATGGCTTTTCTTTTAGTAACAATGATGACTGCTCATCTATCAACTTTTAGAAATGTTATCGCAAGGTCGATAGATTAAAGCATCGTGTACTTTCCGTCATAGTTTTACTTTAGAGTTAATATTTTTCTATATTAATGTATACTGTGACGGGAAGTACTTTTCTATTTTAAAAGATTTTACTGGTTGGTATTTCATATTATGAAAAAATGCATTGTATCACTTATAATATCTCTATTATTAATATCCTGTAGTTTTTTTGAGAATGGAAAAGAAATCACGCAGGGACTTTACTTTTTCCCTGACGGTCTTGATCCAGCGAAAAATGCAGAATTCTTTGAGTATCAGATATTTTCACAGATTTACGAGCCCTTGCTGACTTTAGACGATGATTATCAGACTCTGCTTCCCTGCCTGGCCGGAACCTGGTCCGTCTCAGAGGATAATCTCACATACACATTTCAGCTCACACCTGATGTACTCTTTCATGACGGAAGTATGTTAACGGCTGAAGCAGCCGAAATTTCATTTATACGTCAAATACAATTACGACCGGAGTATCCGCTATTCAATATTATAGATACAATTCGGAGTGTTGGCCCCTTAACGCTACAAATAGAACTAAAATATCCCTATTTACCCTTTCTCTACTCCCTGGCCTCACCTCATGGATTATTAGTTATTTCCCAGAAGGCCTTGGAGCAATTTGGAGATGCAGTTGGTAAACATCCGGTCGGAACCGGTCCTTTTTATCTTGATAAATGGCAGGAAAAAAAATACATTACGCTACGCGCCTTTTCGGAATATCGGGAAAAAAGTACCATTGATAAGATTACATTCATATTGCCTGACAGTACCTCACAATCTGAAGTTTTGTTTAAAAATGGAGATTTGGATCTGTTATATATGGTTGCCGGTTACTGGCTTGACCGCTTAAAGTGGTTAGGGAAGGTAGAATATTTCGTACAAAAACCACTTAACACCATGTACCTGGGATTTAATTTAAATAACGACCCTGTAAATAAAATTGCCATTCGCAAAGCAATATTAATAGCCATAGATATAAAAAAATCTGTCTTAATTACCAATAGAGGAAATGCATTACCTGCCGAGGGCCCACTTCCCCCTATTTTTAGAGGTTTTGACGATCTAAAACAGGAAAGATACAATCCTGAAGTATCACTAAAATTATTGAGGGATGCAGGATATAATAATGGTCTGTTCCTTAATCTGTATGTTTTTTTTCCTACATTTAGCCGTCAAATCAAAATTGAAATATTAAAATCCCAACTGGCAAAAATAGGAATAACCCTAAATACAAGATTTTTTAATGAGTGGGAAATATTTGCAGATGCTTTGGGAAATAAGGAGTGTCATTTATTTCTTGATGGTTATAGCAGTGAATTAATTGGAGATCCGGGGAATTTTCTTTATGCCTTATTTCATTCAAAATCACCATATAACCGTGTAAACTATTATAACAAAAAAACTGATTATTTACTTGAACAGGCTTTTCAGGAGGCGGACGAACAAAAGCGGCACCGGATATACCGGTCGATTGTAAAAATAATATTGGAAGATACGCCCGCTGTCTATGATTTACATGTGAAATCACATTTTGCCTATAATTCAAAAAAAATAAAATCATTAGTGGTAAATCCTTACGATTTTATCTATTTTCACCGTCTGGAGACCTATGAGTGATCAAAATAATATAAACTGGTACAGGCAGATTTTTATCCGACTTAAAAAGATAAAATTACTGCCAAAATTATTTATCCTCTCTACTTCCCTGATTCTGCTGGTACTGATCATCGTTTCGGGGACCATTTACTATTTCCAAAAACAGATGCTGCTCCGGCAAGCGGAAGAAAAGGCGCTCAGCCTGGCCCAGACTCTGGCCTACACCAGTTCGATTGCGATTCTTCTTGATGATTACAGTACCTTACAACTGCTGATCGACAGCATGATCGATAATCCGGATGTTTCATCCATTGCGATTCTTGATACCAATGGAATGGTGATTGCTGCCGACCGGCCGGAACTGCGCGGTCATCTCTATCAGGATAGCCTTACCGTTAGAGCCCTGGCCTCACCAACAGTCATCTTACAAAAATTACCGAAGGTAGAGGACCAGGAAATCTGGGATACGGCCGTCCCTATATTTGAACTCGATCAGCGGATCGGTACAGCACGGATAAAATACAGCGTGGAAGATACCTATGCCGGTTTATTAAATACAATCGTTCTGATAGGAATATTTGCCATCCTGATCAGCCTCATTCTTTCCTATTACTTTGCCCGGTCTATATCACACCCGATTAAACAGGTGGTCGACCTGGCCAATGCCTATGGAAAAGGAGATCTGGATGCAACAATTCCCATCGAACGGGAAGATGAAATCGGTCATTTAGTCCGGTCCTTAAATAAATTGTCTAAGGATCTTAAACAGATGATCGAAGAAAAGATTTCCAATGAGAGTCTGATAATGATCGGTGAGTTTGCTGCATATATTATCCATGATTTAAAAAATCCTTTGAGTGGTATCCATTTGCTGGCCGATGGTATGCACCGGCGGATCGAAGAAAAAAATCCTTTAAAAAAATATTCTACAGAAATATTACTGGCCACACAAAAACTGGAAGATTTTATCGGCAAAACCCTGGATATTGCCCGCTGGACTACAATCGACAAAAAACCTATACAGATTAATGAACTGATCGAAGAAGAAGTAAAGGCTATTCAGTATAAATCAATACCGGTCCGGACAAATTATGATCCGGTGATACCTGACATACAGGGTGATTCACAATTACTTTCGATGGCGGTGCGAAATCTGTTGTCCAATGCTATAGAAGCGATTCCAGAACAGGGAACGATCAGTGTTGAAACCCGGCGGATTAACCAGCAAACCATTATTAAAATTGCCGATACGGGAACAGGAATTGATCCGGATCGTCTGGGTAAAATTTTTCGCCCATTTTTCTCCATGAAAACCCAGGGACATGGTCTTGGTCTGGCCATGGTGAAAAAAGCGGTGATTTTGCACCAGGGTAAAATTGAGGTTGAAAGTGAAAAAGGGATTGGATCGCAGTTTACTATCATACTACCGGATCTGGCTGGATGATTTTACTTAGGGATAGAAAATTTGTCCACGGATTTCACGAACTATTATCATATATTTATGGCTCAATTCGTGTAATTCGTTTTAATTAGTGTAATTCGTGGATACAAGAAAATTATCATAGAAGGAAATCTACATGTATCGTTTATTAATAGTGGACGATGACCGGGCGATGTTAAAAGGCATCGAGCTTAATCTGGAAGATCATACAGACTATCAGGTAAAATCAGCATCAGATAAAAAAACAGCCTTTGAGTTATTAAAGCAAAATGAATTCGATCTGGTCGTCACTGATCTGATGGTTCCGGAAGTTGAGGACGGTCAGGCGATAGTCAGAGAAGCGAAATCCATGTGGTACCGGCCTTTTGTTCTGACGATGACCGCCTTTGAATCCTGGGAAAATGCCGTCAGTACAATGAAAGCAGGCGCAGATGATTTTATTTCCAAAGGATTTGGTCTGGACGAGTTAACCCTTCGGATTGAAAATCTCTTAAAGAAAAAGCGTAAGATTGATCATCTGGAATTTGAAAACCGAATCCTCAAAGAAACGATTCAGCAACAATATTCGGACTTCAAGATTATAGGCCAGACACCGGTTATGAAAAAATTAACTAAAAAGTTAAATAAAGTCGCTGCCGATGCTCAGGCAACCTGTTTGATATATGGCGAAACCGGAACCGGAAAAGATCTGGTAGCCCGAAACATCCATGCCTTAAGTCCGCGCCGTGAGGCGCCTTTTGTACCGATCAACTGTGCGGCCATTCCGGAAAATCTGATCGAAAGTGAATTGTTCGGGCATGAGAGAGGTTCCTTTACCGGTGCCCATACCGCCAAGCAGGGCAAATTTGAAATCGCCAATGGTGGGGTGATCTTTCTTGATGAGATCGGTGAGTTACACCTACCGCTTCAGGTTCGCTTATTACGGGTATTAGAAGAGAGAAGTTTCTACCGGATCGGGGGCAAAGTGCCGATAAATGTTGATATCATGGTCCTCGCAGCTACAAATAAAGATCTTAAAAAGATGGTCAAAGAGGGAAATTTTCGTCAGGATTTATTCTATCGTCTCGATGTAATTACCATCGAAGTTCCGCCTCTACGCAAACGGAGACAGGATATACCTTTGCTCACCCAATTTTTTCTTAATAAGTTTAACCGTGAACGCAACAAAACCATCGACCTATCGGAAGAGGCGCTCAAGTTATTGATGCTGTATAATTTCTACGGCAATGTTCGGGAATTGAGAAATATCATCGAGGATGCCTTTGTCCTCTGCGAGGATGACTTGATTTCCGAGGAGAATTTATCAATCATGCCCACACCACCACGAAAAAAGGGTCAACGGGATGTCAGAGATTCTATTATCCCAAAAGACCAATTTCCTCAAATTTATGAAGAAGCAGTTGCGCAATTTGAAAAAGAGTATTTTACAACAATGCTGGAGTTAAATGACTGGAATTCCAGAGAGGCGGCAAAGGATGCAGGTATTTCCAGAGAATGGTTGAGTAAAAAAATAAAGAAACTAAAGATTCGGCAAGTGTGAACGATCGTTCACACTTGTGAATGATCGTTCACAGCAATACTATAAAGATGGGTAAGTTCGTGAAACTAAATTTCAGACATAATCCTTTGATTATATATAATTTAGATAGTATAAATTTTCTTTGTCAGGAATTGGCATAAGAGTTGCTTAATAAAATCATATAGAGGAGATAAAATTATGGCAAAAATTTTAATAGTGGAAGATGAGAGGTCAATTCGCCAGGCATTGCGTTTCGAACTTGAGGATCAGGGTTACGAAGTGGGAGATGCTGCGGATTATTCTGAAGCCCTTAGCGCTATACGCGCATTTGATTATGATCTGGTGATTTCTGACATCTATCTAAACAATGGTGATGCCGTGCAACTGATTCGCAATGCCTATGAGGACAAGAAGGATGTCCCTTTTATTGGCATGACAGCTTTTCCGAGTTCTGAACTTGCTCAGAAAGCAAAACTGATTTTAAAAGATCGATTTTTTGAGAAACCATTTTTGGCCTCAGCGATCAAAGAAAAGGTGGATGAAGTATTGAGTGTCAGCACCAGCTAATTAGTCTTTGATTGTGCCTTGGGATCAGACAGCTCACGAAATCTGACCTGCTGTTTTTGTAAATATTCACTATCCGGATTCTCTTTGACAGCTTCATTAATTATTTCTGAAGCCCTAAGCGGATCTCCCTGAAGATTTACAATCTCAGCCAGGGTATCCATAATGTTTGCCTTTTGACTTCCTGCTTCTGCGAGTTTAACGCCCCGTTCTGCCATTTTTTCAGATTCTTCCAGATTTATTTTATGCTCAAAACACCACCAGGCAAAGGAGTTCAGATTTTGAGCATTATCCTGCCATCCTTCTTTAAACGTGTTCTTTTTTAGTTCTACTGCTTTTGGAATATCTTTATCAATATATAAAGCATAAGAAATACCAATCCGATCCTTGTATCGCTGTAATTTTTCATCAGTTACTTCATTCGCAAAAGCTTGTCCTTTACGAATATAAGCGAGAACATCCTTGTCATCGGGGAACATCACGATAGCATCCCCACCCATTTGATCATAGATACGCAGTTTTGATCCTGTATCCACATATTCGGAGGCAAGGGATTTATCAGCTGCGGCTATCATCTGATCCTTGGTATACATGTTTTTTCGAAATCCTCTCCGGTAAAGATCATAGAGATCATAAGAATAATCATTTTCCGGATCATATTTTGCTTCATCAAGATAATAAGTTTCCGAATCCTTTAATTCACCACGGGTGTAATGATATTTAGCCAAAGCCCTGGCTGTCTTTGCATCCGGTGTTGTGGCAAATCTCTCTTTTTTCTCGGCAATAGTGGTTGGATCTGATAAACCATTCTTCATTTCTTTCAGAAAACCATCTTTACCATAGCCCCACCAGCGCTGCAAAGTTTCGCCATCTTTACTGGCCAGTACAAATGTTGGATATCCTTTTACATTATAGGATTTGATGTAGTCAACATCATCTCCTCTTTTGTTGTGAATTTTAACCAGAACCACTGAGGATAATAGTTTTTTTACGTCATCTTCTTCTTCTGCCGCACGGGCAAATTGAATACAACCACCTCAGTTGTCGGACCAAAAATCAATAAGGATTGGTTTATTCAACTTAGTAGCCATTTCTTTTGCCTCAGCAAATGAACTGACCTCTTCTGCGAAAAGACAGGAAGCTGTAAAAAGCAAAAGTATGGTACTTAGTATTACTTTCATCATATTACTCCTTTTTAAATTAAATATATAGAGTTCTGCAAAATGAAGTTTTTTGTCATCCTGAATTTATTTCAGGATCTATAACTTCAATAAAAACAAGATTCCGAAACAAGTTCGGAATGACACATTAACAGAATTTTACCTATTTTGCAGAACTCTAAATTAAATATAGGTATCAATTGAGGGACATTTATGTCTACATATTAATTAGTTCTTAGTTTCTCCAACATTTTCACTGCGTTGTTATTGTTTGGATTGAGTTCAAGAGACTTTTCATAATTAAGAATAGCCTGTTCTATATTGTCTAATTTCATGAAGGCTTCACCAAGACTATCATATGTATTAAATGCTTCCGGATATGCCTTTACATTAAATTTGAACACAATCAGCGCTAATTCGTTTTTATTTTTACCAAAAATTTGATATCCCAACCGGTTTATACTTATCTCATTTAAGATACCCTCATTTTTCCCCAATTCAAGCACCTGAAATAACTTTTCGGTCGCCTTATCAGATTTGCCTGCCTGGATCAGGTCTTCTACCTCATTTTCAGTTATATGAATATTAATAACCAGGTCATTTGCATTTCTGATCTTTTTTTCTTTGTTTTCTTTCACGACAAGCATGGCCTTTTTAAGCGCAACCGCCAGCGCACTGTCTGCTTCTACCTTAATATCAGGTTCCACACCTACACCTTCCCAGTTGGTTCCGGTTACTGGATTGATGGCTCGGCCGGTGGGGATGAACATGCCAAATCTCTCGGTAATTTGTTGCATCCCTCCGGGATTGGCACCTCCACCGGTTGTCTCCCCAATAATCGTCGCCCGATTTCTGGTTTTAAGATTGTAGGTAAATTCTTCCGCACCTGAAAAAGTATAGTGACTGGTTAAAACATATACCGGAATATGTGGCATTCTCTCACCTTCGATCTGATCCAAAGTCCAATACTCAACTGTCTGGTCACCTTCACGCCAGTAGAGACTGTTCAGATGTACCTTTTCATCAAAAAGATATGAGCACATTAATTGAATCAATTCCGGATTTCCACCACCATTCTTGCGGAGATCGAAAATAATTGCATCGGTATATTTTAAGAAACTCATGACGGCAAAGACCCGGTCACCTGCGACAAAGGGTGAAGCGAAGTACCGAAAGTCAACATAACCAACATTGTTCTCCAATATTTCAACTTTTTGGAAGCCAAAATTTTCCGCCTGGCTTTCTAACGTCCTGAGATATTGATCAAGTATCGGATCAGGGCCAGATTCCATTTGCGGGCGGGATCTTCTTAATCTTACCCTCATATGTTTATCATGACTTATGGACTGGATCTCTTCAGTCATGAAACGGGTAAAGTTCTCTGCATTTGTTATGGTATCATATACACCTTCTTCATATCGCCTGGAGATATAACCGGCTACTTCTTCTCCAATTTCTTTAAACACATATCTTTCAATTAGTCTTTCTGAAGCATTGTTAACAAATTCTTTCTTTTCACTCTTTGTAACGATGGAAATCTTTTCCTGTGCAGAAAGATGGTTTGAACTGACCAAATTGAAAATCAGCAGACCTACAATTTGCATGAATAAAACCTTATTAATTCTCATCATATTTTTCCTTTATTCTCAAACTTGAAAAATTCACTACAGAAGTTTATTGACAATCATGAAGATGTATTAGTTGACGAAAAATTAATAAAGTAGTTTCACAAATAAAGCAGAAAATTTAGCCGGTAATTTGTAAATTAATATTTTGCCTTTAAATAAGTAGATTTAACGATCTGGATGCTGGATATTGGCTAATGTATGATGGAATAGCACAATCTGTTCCCCCTTTTCTAAGGGGGATTAAGGGGGTTGTTTATTCCTTAAAATTCGATACTCAATGTTCGTCGATTATTTTTAATATTGCTGAGACGGCCCATCGGCCCGTCTCTACCGCCACCGCTACTTTCGTAATTCCCGGGTCAGTTATTAATTAAAACTCTAGATGATATGTTTCATTATATTTGACAATGGTGGTCGTATATCCTTTCTCTGCCAACAGATTTCTAAGATTTGCTTGTGCGTCCGGTTCACCATGGACCAGGAAAATATGTTTTAGCCTTTTCTGGTTCACTCCTGAAACAAATTCTAAAATCTCATTATAATCCGCATGGGCACTAAAGGCATTTAAAGTGACAACTTCTGCCTTTAGATTATACTCCTCACCAAATATTTTCACCTGATCGTGTTGCTCCTTTATTCTTCGACCCAGTGTGTGCTGAGCCATAAAACCAACGATTAGCACCGTATTATCCGGATTCTGAATATTATTCTTCAAATGATGTAGAATTCTTCCTGCTTCACACATTCCCGAAGAGGCGATTATAATTGCTGGTTGATCATCCTGGTTAAGTTTTTTACTTTCTTCGACATTGGTAATATAGTGCAGTTCATTAAATCCAAAGGGGTTTTTATGATGCTGCAGAAATGCCTCCCGGGTTTCCTCATCATAACATTCCTGATGAACACGGAAAATCGACGTGGCATTTGTTGCCATCGGACTGTCGATGTAAATAGGAACTTTAGGAATACGTTCCTGATCATTTAACAGATGCAAAATGTAGATGAGTTCCTGTGTTCTTTCAACGGCGAATGCAGGAATGAGTACCTTCCCTCCTCTTTCGATGGTACGGCTAACCACATCAGCCAATTTCTCCATCGCAGAATCAATCGGGTCATGTAAACGATGACCATAGGTACTCTCGATTATTAAATAATCAAGATCGGGAAGCGGTTGGGGATCTCTTAATATAGGAAGATTTTTACGCCCCAAATCACCAGCGCAGCCAATAACCATCTGTTGTCCATCTTTATTGATATTGAGGACAGGAATAGAAGAACCTAGAATATGTCCGGCATCAAAAAAAGTAATCTGTGCACCATCAGCAACAGGTACCGGTCGTTCATAAGACACCGTCACAAAATGATTTAAACTTTTAACAACATCCTCTTCCGTATACAAAGGTTCGGTGTTAAATACTTCTCCTCGTTTAAGCGCTCTCCTTTTCATATATTCCAAATCTCTGGCCTGGATATGTGCTGAATCCATCATGATCAAACTGGCCAAGGCTCTGCTGGCCGCTGTTGCATAGATGTTGCCGGTAAATCCGTATTTAGGCAACAGAGGAATTAATCCGGAGTGGTCATAATGGGCGTGTGTCAGGATCAGAGCGTTGACTTCTTCCGTCTTAAATGGCCAATTTCTGTTTTTTTCTTCAGATTCCTTACGTCTGCCCTGAAAAGCTCCACAATCTATTTGAATTACTTGATCATCAAACTTGATAAAATGTTTTGATCCTGTGACCTCTTGCGCAGCACCCCACGAGTAAAGTTCTACCTGCATACTCTTTTCCTTGTGTGTAACTATGATTTTTATTTATGAAGCGTCTTAGCAAAATCCAATTTTACAAATTTTTACTAAAACTACAATAAATATTTTAGTATTATATACCATCTTAAATACAAAGTAATATTAATAATTAACCACAAGACGCACATGGTAAAACTCGCTTTTCGTTTCTTGTCACTCACCCCTCTTTACAATAGAACAAAGCTTAATTGTAAAAAATCCCAACTAGCTACGAGAAACGAGTATCGAGCATCGAGCATCGAGAAGATTTGTTATTGTTGTCTGTATAAATAATGATTATATTTGCTGCCTGCCGGTCCACTGGTTTTTATGATTATGATTAAGTATAATATTAGTTAAAATCGGTAGAGACGCGATTAATCGCGTCTCTACTTATATATAGTTCCTATTGATATAATCATACAAGGGAGGTTTTTATTATTATGAAAAAAGGATGTTTGATTGCATTGATTGTTGCTGTCGTGGTAATTCTGATTGTTGGGATCGGAATGTACTCCTACATCAAAAACACTTATAATAACATGGTGATATTGGAAGAAAATGTAACCCAGAAATGGGCACAGGTTGAAAATGTTTACCAACGCCGGGCCGATCTCATCCCTAATCTGGTTGAGGTGGTCAAGGGATACGCCGGCCATGAACGTGAAACGTTAGAAGCTGTTGTTAATGCCCGGTCAAAGGTTGGTGGTCAGATTAATGTGGGACCCGAAATGCTCAATAATCCTGAGGCCTTTGCTCAATTTCAACAGTCACAGGGCGCTCTCACCTCTGCCCTTCAACGGTTAATGGTTGTGGTCGAGCGATATCCTGATTTGAAAGCGGATCAACGTTTTGCTGATTTACAAGTGCAACTCGAAGGCACCGAAAACCGCATATCAGTGGAACGAGGTCGTTTTAATGAAGCGGTCCAGGGATTTAACACCACCATTCGTCAATTTCCTACAAACATCATTGCTGGATTCTTTGGATTCGAGCAGAAAGTTTATTTTAAAGCAGATGACGGTGCTGATATAGTTCCTGAGGTTAAATTCTAGATTAGTCCACGAATTTCACGAATTAGTTCACGAATTACACGAATTAGGATATTCTTTTATAAAAGATATTCGTGACCCATTTACTTTGCGTCTTTGCGACTTTGCGCGAGATATTTGTACACAGATTAAGTTAATGAAATAGGAAATTCATATGAATAAATTACTTATATTAATTCTGATAATCCCCACTTTCTATTTTGCCGCGTTTGCGCAGGATGATCTTCCCGAAAAACCACAATCCTGGGTCAATGATTATGCCAATGTTTTATCAAATTCGGAAAAACAGAGTCTGGATGGTATGTTATCAGGTTTGGAAACACGGTCATCAAATCAATTTTTTATCGCGATTTTCAGAACCATGCCTGAGAACTATTATCTGGAAGATTTTTCGGTTAAACTCTATGATAAATGGAAACCGGGTTTGGCCGATCAGGATAATGGTCTTTTAATGGTCATTTTTATCGATGACCGAAAAATACGTATCGAAGTCGGCTATGGTCTTGAAGATGTTATAACCGATGCCCAATCGGGGACCGTTATCAGAGATTATATCACTCCCCATTTTCGAACCGGGGATTATTACAGTGGTATAAAGGCTGCTCTGGATGTCTTGATTCCTGCTGCAGAAGGTAAATACCAAATCCCCATTGAGCAGAAAAGTAAAAAAGAAAAAGATTCTCCCATATCGGTTTTCTTCATTGTTTTTATTATCTTCATCATTCTATCGCGCATATTCGGAAGAAGGCGATCAACCGGATACGGATCAAAAGGTCGTTATACAGGATTCGGTGGTCCTTTTATTTTTGGTGGTGGCCGTGGAGGATCCGGCGGTGGATTTAGTAGTGGCGGATTCAGCGGTGGTTTTGGGGGTATGTCCGGTGGAGGTGGTGCCAGCGGAAGTTGGTAACTTAGTATATATAATATAATTTGGGTTATACGAGTATAATAATTTGACAGGATCAACAGGAAAAACATGATAAACTTAATAAATTATCATGTACATTCTGTTATCCAGTTTGAAAAAATTCAATATTGTACGATAAATATAAGGTTATCATTATGGGTGTTGCTAATTTTTTTAAAAAAGAAGAAAAAGAAAAGATTATCCAGGCAATAAAAGATGCCGAGAAAGAGACGTCTGGTGAGATCCGGTTACATCTGGATCTCCGCTGTAAGGGAGAGGCCCTGGAGCAGGTCGTAAAAATGTTTGAAAAATTAAAAATGAATGAAACTCAATTACGCAATGGTACCTTGATTTACCTTGCCGTCACGGATCATAAATTTGCGATTTTTGGCGATGAAGGAATAAATGAAATAGTTCCTGATAATTTCTGGGAAGATGTAAAGGAAGAAATGCGTGAACTTTTTGTCAAAGGACAATTCGCTGATGGTGTTGCCCGCGGTATCTTTCTGGTTGGTGAAAAATTGAAGGAGTTTTTCCCCTATCAGGAAGATGACATAAACGAATTACCGGACGATATTTCGATGGGAGAATAAATGAACCCACCCCTGCCCTCTTCTCTTGAGAAGAGAGGGGGAATAGAATTGTACTTTTCCTCTTAAAATTAATATAATAATCACAAGAGGAATCGTTTAAAATCTTCAACACTTTTTAAATTATTTTTTTCATTCAAGATGCTTTTTGAACCATTCTGTTTTTATCTTTCCTATTTTCAAGATATCCCAATACAGTTTTAATAATAGATTCATCATTGAGTAATCGGTTATGTCCCAATCCAACGGTTGCATGTACACTGATATTATCATATAATTCAGCAGCATGTTCCGAGTCTGCAAATGGAGCTGCTTTATCATTTTTATCATGAATAATCAAGATATCATTTTTAATATTTTTAATCAGTTGTGCAGGATTATCCTTGAACAAATTATATTCATACAACGGCTCGAGATTTTGGATCAGGTTTTGATAGACATTTTTAGGTACTCCATGCTGATCAAAGGTTTGGAAAAATAGTTCCCGGAGTTTTAGCACAGGGGCAAAAAGCACAACATTTTTAGTAAATTTTTCTTTTGATATAAAATTGATTAGAGCTGCTGCACCGAGGGAATGACCGACAACCGCCACAACATTTTCTTCTTTACAGGATTGCCATAAAGTTCTGAGCGTATCGGTAAATTCAAAATAATTGGTTGTTTTCCCTTGTGAATTGCCATGTGCCGGTGCATCATAAGTAATGACCGCAAAGTTTGCTTTGATCATGGATTCAATAAGCGGTTGAAATTGAACACCTCGTCCATTCCAGCCATGGGCGAGGATTACTGTTGGCCCTTTTCCCCAACGCCGGCATTGGATTTTTTTATTATGAACTATAATTTGAAAGGGTTTTCCATGGTTCAGGAGCAATTTTTCGGAGTCATTGAGATGGTATTTGACTGGAGAGAAAAACAATCTATGCACAAGTTTTTCAATGATCGAGGGCCAGAACAACCACACCGTTTTTAGAAACAGATGTAAAAATTTCTGTTTAATTCTTTTATCACGAACGTTCGTGCTATATATATTTTTATAAGTAACTTTTTTTAACATCGTTGCTCCTACCGGTGATTGATTTAAGTTTTAGAAGATGCCTTACGCTTCCTCTTTTTTGGGGCTACACGATAATTGACAAGCAGTCTTTTAAATGCCTCTTGCTGTCGTTGCTTTGTTTCTTTATCGTTTAATAATTTATAATAATAATGAAATCCCAGTAACAGCGAATACAGATCAAAGGCGAATTGGTCACAATCGATATCTTTCTTAAAATCACCTGCTTTTATCGCCGATTGGGCAATCTTTCTCAGACAATCGATCCACTCTTCCTGTTGCTGTAAAAGCGCTTCCCTCACCTTTCCTGGCCGATCACTATATTCCATACCGGCCGACACAAAGATGCATCCACCAGCTAATTTATCACCCCATTCAATCCAGCGATCAACTAAATTCCTGATCCTGGGAATTCCGCCTTCTGTTTTTAAAGCTGGAATGATCACATAATGTGAAAAATCTTCTGCCGCATACTGCAAGATGTCAATTTGAAGATTTTCTTTGGATTGAAAATGAGCAAACAGACCACTCTTAGACATCTGTATCTCTTTGGCCAGGTTACCAATTGTTACATTTTCCAGTCCCAATTGACTGGCCATCTCCAATCCAGTTTCGATAATAGTGGTTTTTGTATCCCTTTTCTTAACCATGACTTAAAAATAGCACGATCGTTCGTTTTTGTCAAGGATTATTTAAAAAATTTAATAATAAATCTAATTTTCATAATTCGTATATTTGGCAATAAGATATTTGATCTATTTAACCGCGAAGGCGCAAAAAACTAACCCTCCCCCTTTAATCCCCCTCCCTAATCAAATTAGGGAGGGGGAAAGAGGGGGTGGGTTAATCACTGAAAATGTATAGAAAAAATAGAATACTTTACTCTGAGTGGATTTTTGTCATTTTTTACTGGTTAATGGCATTTTACCTCTATTACATCTCTATATTTTGGGGTTATAGACCCTTTTTCAAGGATAATGTCCTCACTAAATATGTTGACTCCGGTTATCCCCATTATGAAATACTTATTCAGGCCACCCTCTTCGGCCTGGCCTTCAACCTGATTAACACCATTACCGATCGGACACATATTAGCAGAAAACCCTTGTGGCAAATTATACTTATTAAAAGTATTCTTTATCTCGCCTCGGTATCTATAACTGAAATGATCGTAATTGGAGTCTTTTCCCTTCTGGGTTTTTCCGAGAAAAATTATTTTCAATTTCTGGAGATTGCCACACCAGGACTGTTTATTTCTTTTTTTCTTTACTTTCTGGTTGCTATTATCTTTATTAATTTTTTTCTGCAAATGAATCGAAAAATCGGTCCCGGCAATATGTTTAATTTGCTCATTGGCCGTTATCATAATCCACGCGAGGAAAACCGGATTTTTATGTTCCTTGATCTGGTAGGTTCTACGACAATTGCAGAACAGATTGGTCATAAAACCTACAGCCAGCTTCTTCGCCACTGTTTTCACGATCTTACCGATATCGTACTCAAATATAAAGCAGAAATTTATCAGTATGTTGGAGATGAAGTTGTGCTCACCTGGACGGTAAAAAATGGTCTGGAAAGACTTAATTGCATAAAGACCTTTTTTGATTTTGAAAACGAATTACAAAAAAGAAAGCATTTCTATCTTGATCGCTTTGATATCGTACCGCAGTTCAGAACAGGATTAGACATGGGATTGGTAACGGTTGCAGAAATTGGCGATATTAAACGGGAAATCGCCTTTCATGGAGATGTATTGAACACCGCTGCCCGCTTGCAGGGGATTTGTAAGAACTATGAATGTCAAATGCTAATTTCAGATCACCTGGCTATAAACCTTAATTCAATGGATGGTTTCAGCAAACAGTTCATTGGTGAGGTTAAGCTGAGAGGTAGACAGGAAAGAATAAAAGTTTATCGTATTGAGCGTGAAAAAATAAGTTTGTAGTTAACCTAATATATTAATAACCATGAAGTTGGTATGTTAAAGTAACAAATTTTGAAGAATCTTAATTTCATTTGGAGTATAAAATGGCTGTAGTGGAATTAAATTCAATAGTTGCTCAAAAAGTAGAAGTAGCGCCGGGTTTAAGTATTATTCGTATTCTACCGGATGGTTGGGAATTGCCCCTTTTTAAACCTGGTCAATATACCGTCCTTGGTTTACCGGGATCTGCGCCTCGATTTGTCTACTCAGATCCGGAACCAAATCCTGTAGATCCGGTCCGTCTGATCAAAAGAGCTTATTCGATTGCATCAAGTTCGAAGGAAAAAGAATACCTGGAACTTTATATCAGATTGGTAAATTCAGGAGCATTAACGCCAAGATTGTTTGCTCTTAATATTGGAGATAAACTCTGGCTCTCTCCAAAAGCAAAGGGTATGTTCACGATGGATGATGTTCCCAAAGACCAGAACATCATTCTTTTTGCAACCGGGACAGGTGTTGCTCCCTATATGAGTATGATGCGAAGTCAGGTTATCAATCAGGAAAAAAGAAATTATGCTGTTGTTCACAGTGCCTGGAATTCATGGGATCTTGGTTATCGGTCAGAGCTTCTTACCATCGAGCGCTTATGTCCCAATTTTCATTATTTTCCCGTGATAAGCGGCCCTGATAAAGAACCGATGCCCTGGCAGGGACATACCGGCTTTGTCCAGCAAATCTGGAAAGATCGCATAATTCAGGATGCATGGGGAACTGAAATTACACCGGAAAATACACGGATGTTTTTATGTGGTCATCCGGAAATGATCAGAGAAATGGTCGATTTGCTAACAGAATCCGGTTTCAAAGAACATACGAATCTTGATCCGGGAACCATTCATCTGGAAAAATTCTGGTAAACTTCGTTGCATCGTTCGGTTTTGTGGTTAAACTCATCCCAAACTCCTTTATCTGCTCCAATTATAGGTGAATTTGGGTGGTTTGTTGTCACAGAATTGAAATAAAACCAGTAACCCACCGGTGATAAAAGCAATAACCCACCAGATATATGCATAACGTGAGTAAAGATGCAGACGCTTAGATACCTTCTCCGATGCGCCCGATTTAAGACGATGATTCCAAATAAAAACTGTATCGACGAGCATGGCGCCTAGTGACGAATATCCGATAAATCCATGTAATGTGAATGGCGTGTTACCTGAACCCATAATCATAAATGCTGTAGCAGTAATGTCGAGTATAATACCAAGTGTTATAAAAATAAGAACTCTATTCGAAACACGATGTGTTTTTTGTTCGGTGAGAATGGCAATAGAATAAGCAATCAATGCCAAAATAACTATTTTCGTTCCATAGGATAGAAAGATATTCATCGTACAACCTTTACATTTTTATGGTTAGAGATTTAATATTTTAGTACATTTTCGGAAAGTTAATAAATAAATTACAAAGGGAAAAATATGAGTGGTGCACTTGAATTAACCGATATTCTGGAAAAGGATGAAGTTGAGATGGTTTATCGCAGAGAATTACGCGATGACGAGTGGGAAACAATAAAATATAATCTGAAGACCAGATTCTTTTCCAGGATTCGCAAAGAAATGCTCTCCTTAATTGAGGATATGCCAGATTATTTTTTAGAGGAAAAATAATTTATTCATGTTAGTTAGAAGGGAATTTTTAATCTCTAAGTTATATAATTTTGCTCTCATAAATATGCTTACAACCAAAAACAATATAACGGTGATGATTCTAAAAAAAATAAGCCGGGTGCGCATCCTGCAATTGTTTCTGCTACTACCATTACTAATAGTAATCTCTGGCACAACAAGTGTATCCGCCCAAACAGCAAACTATTTTATTTATCCTGATCATTTTGCCATCAAACAATTCAGGAGTACTGTTGGATTATCTCTGTCCGATCTGCCGGAAGATATGGTTGAAGAAGGCAGTGATTTTATCAGAGGGCCTTTATTTAATGCGCAGGCTCTATTTGGCTTGCCGGAAAATTTCCAAATATATGGCGGCTTTTATACAAATTTTATTACCTACCACTTTTCCCTTGGACCAAAATGGAATCATCAGATCAATCAATTTGCTTTTGCCATCGGTTATGACATCGCCTATTGGTTTGGCGCATTAAACCAGTTCGGTTTTAAGAGCAAAGTGAACGGTTGGATACACTATCCAAATATCACATTAGGATATGATTTTGAAAAATTCGCCATATCGATAAAAACAGAAGCCATTATCCAGACAGGACGAACAGAAAAAGCAGATGATGTTGAAGTTTCCAGCAGTTTAAATACCTTTGCCGGTGTTATTATTGGGATATATGTTGAACAACCCCTATGGAAAGACCAATATCTACTTCTTGGATTAAAATCGAATATTACAAAATTTTACTACCCTATCTGGGCTGCTTTACCAACTTTTAACCGGTATTTTTATATTCCGGAATTTGTCGTCGGATTTAATTTATGAAAAAACTATTAATAAGCATTTATCTGTTAAGTTTACTTTCGTGCAGCACCGATATTGGAGTGACCGTTCCCACTTTTGGTGATGATAGTCGGCTTGGTGAGACATTTCCACTACTGCAATCTGCTAAACAAAAAATGGAAGGTGTCTATCAGGTAAGCCAGGGAACTTCCCATTTTGGTAATCGCGTAATCCTTAAGTGGAGTGGTAATCACCTTTCCATTATCGGGCTGAAGGATGCTAACTACTTTATTGTTCAGGGTGGTATCCTTGATTCCACCCTTTATTTTGAAGGATATTGGAGATATGCGACAAGCCTGGAAACTGGTTTGGCAAAACTTACAATTTCCTCAGAAGATGGAGGTGACTTTCTTATTAGCAACGGAGACAGTGTACAAATTAAATTAAATGGCGCTTTTGGTGATGATAATCAGACACCAAACAACAAATTAGTACTCGTCTATGACCGGCCTTTTAGCAAAAAAGTATACGAAAAGAACTTCTGGAACCTGGCTCATCGGGGAGGTGGCCGGACCGCCGATTATCTCCCGGCATCAGAAAATACATTGGAAATGATAAATCTGGCAGAACGCTATGGTGCCAACGCTATTGAAATAGATGTTAAGCTTTCTCACGACCGGATACCCTTTTTGTATCATGATCGTACAATTAATCTAAGGTTAACTCAAAAAGGAATCATGTGGGGTAATATTGAAGATTTTACATTTGCCCAGTTAAAAACCCATATCACCCTTATTAATGGCGAAAAAATACCCTCTTTAAGGGAGACTCTGGAATTTGTCCTGGAAGAGACCAATCTCACCCTGGTTTGGTTGGATATGAAATCGACAAAAAACGATTTACCGGAAGTCATTCCCCTACAACAGGAAATAATGAATCGGGCTGCAGCCATGGGGCGGAATTTAGAAATTTTTATAGGTCTTCCAACGGCAGAAAAAATTGAGCAATTTGTCTCTTATCCCTCTTATGAGACCGTGCTTTCTCTAAACGAATTTGAGCCAGCAAATGTACGTTTCACTGATTCCGAATTCTGGGGCCCACGGTGGACATTGGGCACTCAGAACAATGAGGTACAAGATATGCATGCTGAAGGGCGACGGGTTATCACCTGGACAATGGATGATCCCAATTTTATTTCTCAATATATTAACGAGAGGGAATTCGATGGGATGGTGACAAATTATCCCACCCTGGTGGCTTATTATCATTATATACAATTTTAATAGAATAAGATATGAACCACTGAGAACGCAGAACATTTAAATATATTGGATATGATAATAGTAAATAATTATAAAATTCGCTCACATTTAACCCTGATGCTTTTTACTATCCTGCTTTTTTCATCAGTCCGGGCACAGAATAGTGGCGATCCTAATTATCTGAGAGCATCGGTTGGAGCCGGGTATGGTCGATTTATCACAGATATGAATTTAAATGGTTTAAATAAAAATGGTTTCGCCAGCACAATTCGTGTGATGTGGCAGCCAGAACATCTATTGCGGATTGGAATTGAGAGCGGTTATTATTTTCTTTACAATTATGAGGAAAATATTACCGATCCTGATTTTGGGGAAACCGACGTAAAGGGATCACTCGCAGCTGTACCGATAATAATAGATTTCGCTATGCAAATAGCGCCCCTCTTTGAAATCTACCTGGGCATTGGACCCACCCTATTAATTACCTCATTTGATTCGTATGGACATGAAACTTCTTCAACACAGATAAGTACAAGTTATCTCATAGCCATTACTTATGCCTATCCGATATCCGATCGCTCATTTTTAAGTGCGGAAGTAAAAGGGCATCATATTAACAAAATTGAAGATTCCACTCTGTCTTTTCAATTAAGTTACACCTATAGATTGTTGGAGTGGTAATTTAACTAGTTTCGTAAGGAAAGAGATAGTTTGTACTTGTATATCAAATTTCTATTCATATTAGCCATATACTCTTTTCTCTTCATTCCCTCTCCTCTTCTCTCCTCTGAGGGTTCTGAAAGCCCGGATAAGTCTCAGGCAGAAGATAAAAACATTATCGTCATCAGCGATACTCAGAGTCCGCTTTGGGTGGAGGAATTATTCCTCAATTCAAATAATAATGAAGAGGCAAGAGATATTCTTTTTACCCGTATAATTAATTCTCGACCCAAAGCCATTTTTCACCTCGGTGATCTGGTTTCACTTGGATTTTATGACGAAAGCTGGGCGGCAATTGATACGTTGCTGAAAAAACTCTACAAATTTCAGATTCCATTTTACCCGACATTAGGAAATCATGAGCTCTTAATATTTTCGGACGCAGGTGAAGCAAACTTCAGAGCCCGATTCCCTTCTTATTCAAAAACCGGATATTTTGAAAAAATCGGCCCCATCGTATTCATATTACTCAATTCAAATATTACTGAATTAACTGATGATGAAATTGACAAGCAACAAAACTGGTATAAGAACCAATTGGCTTTATGTCAATCCGACTCCTCAGTAAAAGCGATTATTATTGGATGTCATCATTCTCCCTTTACGAACTCAACGATAGTCAATTCTGATGAAGATGTACAAAAATATTTTGTGCCTGACTTTCTAAA
>JAGLYF010000170.1 GCA_023132435.1 Calditrichia bacterium
GAATACCTGAAAGATTTTAATAAAAAACATCATTGAAAACCTTGATGAGTCCACGTAATTACACGAATAACCCACCCCCCTCTTTCCCCCTCCCTAATCAGATTAGG
The DNA here is from genome assembly GCA_023132435.1 of Calditrichia bacterium. Classification (GTDB taxonomy): domain Bacteria; phylum Calditrichota; class Calditrichia; order JAJRVZ01; family JAJRVZ01; genus JAGLYF01. Next base: position 108 of record JAGLYF010000170.1, read on the forward strand.
GAGGGGGATTAAGGAGATAAATATAATAGCACAGGGCAACGCCCTGTGATGTATGAAACAACAAATATAAATTCCCTGAAAGGGAATAATAGTTTTTTGGATCAAATCAGCAATAATATCATGAGAAAAAGTTATTTAAAGAGGAGTACAGAAAATTTTTGAAAGAATATTCTTTTGAATATGATAAATGGTATGTACCTGATTTATTAATTATAAAACCCCTTCAGGGTTTGTCCAATTTGTTGATTTTCTCCTTCACAGGGCGTTGCCCTGTGCTAATATATCATTCCCCTGTTGGGGAATAATGAATGAAGAATTAATCCCGTGTTTTTGTCTGTGTACCTCCGTGGTTATAAATTGTAGGGTCGTAGCATACTACGTCCCTACATAAATTATACATGTGAAATGGAGAATTAAATAATGCTAATCTTGTATGTAATTGGCATCTTGATAGGTATAATTATCATTTATCTGGTTATTGTGATTTTTAGCCCCGGATTTCTTGTTCCCAAACAACCCATCCCCGGATTAAAATCTGGGGCTAAGGGAAAAAATAAAGAATCCCCTTCATCCAGAAAGGATGTAAGTTTTGAGGTTGGTGGATTAATATTAAATGCCTGGTTATATCTGCCGGAAGATTTATCTGTTCCGGTTCCCTGTATTGTGATGAACCATGGTTTTGGCGGTACCAGGGATTGGATATTAGAGAATTATGCCATACGTTTTCTGGATGCCGGTATGGCCGTGCTTACCTTTAATTACCGGCATTTTGGTGATAGTGAAGGGGAACCCAGACAGCTTTTTGCGATTAAATCCCAATTGGAAGATTGTTCAGCGGCGGTTGATTTCGCACGGAGTCGTGCCGAAATCGATCCGGACAGGATTGCTATCTGGGGCACCTCTGCCGGCGGCGGGTACGGATTAGCGATTGCCGCCAAAGACAAAAAAATCACCTGTATCTGCGCTCAGGTTGCCGGTTTAGATATTAAGGAAGATGGTAAACTGGCCTTAAAAAGAGAGGGTCTTCTATTCATTTTGCATCTGGTTATGCATGCCCAGCGTGACAAGGGACGTTCCAGGTTTGGTTTATCAGCCCATAAAATACCGATTGTCGGTAAGCCGGGGACCCTGGCCATAATCATTGCTCCGGGCGCCTATGAAGGGTATGCAAAACTTGCCCAGGCAGGTTTTGTCAATGAAGTCTGTGCCCGCGCGATTCTTACCACCGGCGGTTATAGTCCTGTTAATTATGCTAAAAATGTTCACTGTCCTGTACTTATACAAGTATGTGAAAAAGATAACCTGGTTTCTGTAAAGTCAGCTCAAAAAGTTGCCGAAATATTAGGCGAAAAGGCAGAAATAAAACGCTATCCGATTGGTCACTTTGATATCTATACGGGAGATCATTTTGAACAGGCGGTCAGGGATCAGATTGAATTTTTTAAGAAACATTTAAAATGATTTACCCGCAAATGATGCAAGGATTTTTTTTGACCACCGAAAGCACCGAAAAACATAGAGTTATTATCATAATTAATTATCTTCGGTGTTCTCGGTGGTTAATTTATGTTCTGTGAAAATCAGTGTAATCTGTGGTTAATTAAATTTTTTGTTATGATTATAAATAAAATAATTCCGTGTCTTTGTCCGTGTACCTCCGTGGTAAAAATTATAGTATGAGCGTTGCACACAACGTTTCTGCGTAGGAGAAGGTATGAACCAAAATTTCAAGGACATTTTGTTGTTATCATTGGCAATTGTTTTTTCGATCGCCTTGATGTTTGCCTTTGTAGAACTACCCCGCCTGATTGATAGTTTCTTACAGAAAGATGTCGGTTTTCCCGGTTTCGATCAGGGAGGTAGTGAACTTAATGCCTATAAAGCTGATCTTTTTATCGAGGGTTTATATCTACGCTGGATAGGTTACGGGAGTTTGCTTCTCGTCGTCGTTTTTATCATCGTGGGCTATGCTACTCGCAAAACCGTCTGGGCCTGGGCCGGGGCTTTTGCCTTGTTCTTACCGGTTTTCGGCCAGTTTGCCCTGAGTATGTTCTTTTTGGCCGGTTTAGGTATTCTGCGTGTCGGCTGGTTTCCTTTCTGGGACATTTCTTTTAAGGTCCTCGAACTTGGAAACGTTATATACATTCCTTACTGGATACTGATGTGGATCGGCCGTCAGTTTGACTGGTATGCTCATTATTTTTTTTCCTACCTGTTCATGATCCTCGGATCGCTGATCTTTGTCTGGGCAGTGCTACTCTGGTTACGGGCCCGCAGCACAGATAATCCGGTGGCAAGCAGCCGGATCTATCGTTTTTCCCGCCATCCCCAGTATTTAGGCTGGATCATCTGGAGTTACGGTCTGATGCTTTTTTCCTCCCTGGAAAATATTATGAAAAAGACCTGGAGCGTGCCGGCCAGCCTTCCCTGGTTACTGGCGACGATGGTAATCATCGGTATCTGCATGCTGGAAGAGATCCGCATGAAGGAATTATATGGCGAGAATTACCAAAAGTATCGTCAGAAGACTCCCTTTCTTTTTCCCTTGCCTAAGTGGTTAAAATCCGCCTTTTTGTTTCCGATCCGTCTGATATTTCGCAAAGATTGGCCGGAGACCCGTAGCCAGGTAGCCGGAACTGTTGTGATTTATACAATTTGTTTTATGCTGCTTTCCCTGATCTGGGTTGATTTTGAAGACAGAGGAGAAATTACTGTCCGGGAAACGGTTAATTTGGAACAGGCCGAATATAAGATTCACTCCATACTGGTAGAATTACAGCGTAATGATAACCGCGGTCATCTTTACAATCAGATTATGGCCCTTAAACAATACCAGGAGCGAGCTATTCCCACCTTGATTGTTTTACTCGGGAATCCAAATGCGGATATCAGGGAGTTTGCCACTCAGGCCTTAGGCGAAATGCAGGCAGAAACAGCGGTTGAACCACTTATTCAGGTTTTAGCCGATACTGAATACCGTACACGGCGGGGTGCTGCCTATGCCCTGGGTCAGATCGGATCGGAACAGGCGGTGGATCCTCTTATTCAGGTTTTGGATAAACCGTCGAACGGTGGGATGCGTTATGCCGTCTATAGCGCCCTGGGTCAGATTGGATCGGCCCGGGCCTGGCCGGCATTGGTTTCCGCTACAGAAGATACCATCTGGTATGCAAAAAACGCCGCACTCAACGCATTATATAAGATCCACCGGGACCGTTCGATAAAATACATTATCAAAGCACTGGAAAGCCCTGTTGTTAATATACGGCGCCAGACGGTCATGCTACTATTAAAGGATCCACATCCAGCCGCCGTTGAGGTACTCCGGCAATTAGAAAATGATCCTGACTTTGAAACAAGGTTTTATTCAAAACAAGTTTTGCGGTTAATTAAGGAGAAAAATGAATAGGAATTCGGAATCAGCCAGCAGGCTGATCCGCCCACTGGCGTGACTCGGAACTTGGAAAATAACCCACCCCTTAATCCCCTCCCTTATACATAAGGGAGGGGAAATCCCGGGGAATCATCTCCCTAGAAACCAGAAACCGATATCTCAAGCATCTGCTCGCCGAAGCAGAGAAGAGGCCCCGGTAGATTGAATAGACCACGGATGACACGGATTGCCCCCGTAAAACGGGACATACCGTATTAACACAGATTAATTAATCTATTTTTTTTAGATCGGCCATTTTGAAATTTCCCGTTAAAGAGCAGACGAAGAAATTCAGCAGAAAAATGTTTTTTTCCGGAATTTCTGAGGCTGATCAGGCAAATTTCAATGGGCCTTGATTTTTTGGTCCTTTTTGATCAAGTCGGAGATCCGCCTATCTTTTTGGCGGGCAAAAAGGACATAAAGAAAGTCCGCCGGAGGCAAATAGAATATTAATGTTAACCGGTAGAGACAAAAAAACAAAAGTGAATGATAAAACCATTGTTTTTGAGCGTAGATTGTAGAAATTGCAATTGGATTAATATTTGAAAGATTAATAAATTTAACTATAAAATAGTTATAAATTTATCATCTAAAAAAAATGTCATGAGCCAAATTATCTATTACCTGATCATCATCCCCCTGTCTTTACTACCCTTTTGGATACTCCAGCGAATTTCCGATGTGCTTTATTATTTGATCTATTATCTTATCGGTTTCCGGAAAAAAGTGGTTTATCAAAATCTGAATAAATCCTTTCCGGATAAATCTCCCGATGAAATAAAAAAAATCACACAAAAATTCTACCGGCATTTTTGTGATCTTATCGTCGAAAGCGTCAAGTTATTCAGTATATCAAAAGAGGAATTGATTAAGCGATGCAAATTTACAAATCCTGAATTACTTGATCGTTTTTATGATCAGGGTCAAAGTATTATCATCGTCGCCGGACATTATAATAACTGGGAAAATTTCGCCAAATCATGTAATCTGCAAATGAAACACCAGGCAGTCGGTATTTACACCCCGCTTACCAACAAGTTTTTTGAAAAAAAATTTTCAGAATCACGGGAATTATTTGATGTTTTTCTCCTCCCTAAAAGACAGGTAAAGGAATACTTCTCAGAAAACAAAGACCTTTTAAAAGCGATTGCTTTTGGCGCGGATCAGTCTCCTTCCGGCCGAACAAAACGTGTTTACTGGACCACTTTTTTAAATCAGGAAACCGCGGTGATGTTCGGCACGGAAAAATATGCCCGGGAATATAATTACCCGGTAATCTTTGCCGGGATAAAAAAAATACGACGCGGAAGCTATGAAGTATGGTTTGAACTCCTGGAAGAAAATCCTGCCGATTCACCAAACGGCGCGATCACCGAAAAACACACCCGTCTATTAGAAAAACAAATCCTCGCCCAACCGGAATATTATTTGTGGACCCATAAACGGTGGAAAAGAACGAGGGAAGATTTTAAAGATGATGCGTGATACTGGATGCTGGATACTGGATACTGGATTGTAGGAAATTAAAACTCGGAACTGGGGATATTAAATTAAAAACTGCCACAGAGGCACAGAGCACACAGGGTTTTGTGTTAATAAACTTCCCGAAACTAAATAATTAATAAATGGTTCTACCATTGTCAATTACTACTTTACAAATGGTAGTGCTATTTGTATAATTGGAGCATGATTATTAAAAGAGAACTTATTAAACAAATCGCATATGAAGTTAAATTATCACCCACACCCTCAGATTTGACCAAGGTGAAAACCCTATGTGGTGCATTGGGATACAAAGACTTCCATACTATTTCCCGGCGCTATACGGAAAAGTTAGATGTATTATATGGTTTCCAGTTATAGAGAGATTGGATTTGTTTAATATCTTTAGCTTATTAGCCTGAATAATTCGTAGCCTCCAAGACTCAAAGACACAAAGTTTTTACTAACTGAGAAAATATTTTTCTCGCAAAGCCGCAGAGGCGCAAAGATTTAATATTAAATGATTTATTCAATGTTATAAATTTTGAATTGAAATTAAGTCTTTTGCCTATAGTTAAAAAATTATTTTTTCTTCATGGTTAATAATTTTTTTAATTGCAGCCTCGTGCTGCGGAGTGTATTTTCTTTATATGCAGGCTGTAAGGGTATTTATAAGATGAAACATCTTTTTGAAATATTATTTTGAATGTACTTCATTTAGTATTAAATTGAATACATAATTAATCACCTTTTTGGGAGATATAAAATGCCAATAAGTTTTAAAGAAGATATACGGCCGGTAAGTGAATTGAAAAAAAACACACGATCAATACTTGAGCAGGTGCACAGAACGGGCAGACCGGTCATCTTGACGGTTAACGGGGTAGCAAATTCAGTATTAATTGATGTGGAATCTTATGAAAAACAAATTAAGGCAGCAAATCTTGCAAGTCTCCTTCTTGAAGCAGAAAGAGATATTGCAGAAAATAATGTACGCCCTTTGAAAACTTTTCTGAAGGATTTTAAGCGTGACCACAAATTATAATGTTAATATTACTAAAACGGCTGAAATTGATATCGAAGAAATCTGGCAGTATATATCGCAAGACAGTATTCCAAATGCGAAAAAATTTATTCGTTCATTAGAAGGTAAAATACATACCCTTGAGAATTTTCCTCAAAGATGTCCTGTCATTCCGGAATCTGATCTTCTTGGATTAAAATACCGTCATTTAATTATTGGAAATTTCAGAATAATTTTTAAACTCAAAAAAAATATTGTATATGTAATGCGTGCTGTACATAGCGCCAGGTTATTAAAGTTATAGAATAAGGAGATTCGCCTGCTATCATTCTATAGTAATATATCCCGCTAGCAAAACCAGAGGCATCCCAGGTGTATTTATAAGTTCCGGGTGTAAGTTTTTCCAAAACCAGTGTGGCCACTTCCTGCCCGAGCGGATTGTATTTTTTTAGCGTCACAAATTTTGCTTTCGGCAATTAGAATTTTATAGCTGTACCAAACTGAAGTAAATATAGCACTAATATTTTTCTTATAATTTTGACATAATCTTATATGTATCTTATATTTATGAATGTATTCAGTAGAATGGACAGTAAAAGCATTTAAACAATTGAAAAAAATCATAATCATTGAAGAAGTGAAAAAAAGAGATGAACGAACATATTGAACATCAAATTATAAAAGATAAGGGTAAACCCCTTTTCGTTTTAGTGCCATATGAAAAATATATTAAATTAATCAGTGAGAAAGAAACAGGACCAACAATACCTCATGATGTTGTTGAATTGCATATTATGGAGAACAAAAGTCTCATTCGTTCCTGGCGTGAATATAAACGACTATCTCAACAGGAAGTCGCACAAAAAATGAATATCACACAGGCGGCCTATTCACAAATGGAAAAATCCGGTATACGCCTGCGCAAATCAACACTGGAAAAAATCGCATTTGTATTAGGAATTCAATTAGAACAGTTACGTATTTAAGTTTAAAGACATCCTTCAAGGTTGAGCTCCACAGGAGTGGCTTCGCCATGAACCTTGAAGGTTTTTTACCACGATTTACCTGAGCAATATCATCTTCTTTACATCGTGAAACTCGCCCGCATTGATCTCATAGTAGTAAACTCCGCTCGACAAATCACCTGCATTCCATTCCACCTGATGATACCCGGCGCGCTGTTTTTCTGATACCAGGGTAACCACTTTTTGTCCCAACAAATTGTAAATGCTTAGTTCCACGTCATCTGTAATTGGTAATTCGTAATTAATTATTGTTTTAGGATTGAACGGATTGGGGTAGTTTTGTGAAATAGCCCTTTAGTTTCAGGTAATTAATAAATGGTTCTACCAATTGTCAATTATACTTTACAAATGGTCGTGCTATTTGTGTATTTGGATTATGATTATTGAAAGAGAACTTAAAAAAAATTGTACCCTGCCCTTAGATTTGACCAAGGTGAAAACCTTATGTGGTGCATTGGGATACAAAGACTTCCATACTATTTCCCGGCGCTATACGGAAAAGTTAGATGTATTATATGGTTTCCAGTTATGAAAGAATGAATTTGAATATTTATAAATCATAGGTATCCTTTGCGTTCTTTGCGCTCTCTGCGTTTAAAACAAAACTATTGTACAATTAATTAACCTTAAAAAATCCCTGAATACTCGGGGATTAAGGGGTGGGTTATTTTTTCTAGCTCATCTATTTCTGTCTATAGCTCATAACTTCTTAGATTTTCTTAAGAATTACATCCATTATTTTGACTGATATCTATCTTTAAGTAGAATCGTTGTTAAAAATAATGTGTTTTTCATAAAATTTTGATTAATGATCGGTAGTGAGTATTTTTTTTAGATTAAGGACAGATGAAGTTCAAAATTATCGGATCGATACATAACCAGGAAGTTATTGCAACTGGCAAGAAAATCAGAGAATTTTAAAGGTTAAAAAAAATATATGGTGTTGGTAAATGGCGAAAAATGAAAGGAATTATAAAAATCAAGTTGGATGATCATTCTATCCTTTCAGCTGAAATTCATTGGTATGAAACTCATGGAATTGGTAAAAAGGAACATAAAATATAAAAAATCTTATAATAACTAGAAGACTTATAATGGAAAATAATTTCATGATTTGCATTCAAAATAAGGGTTACGAAGTTTCCCTGGAGAAGGGCAAAGTATATCATGTTAAAGAGAATACAGAGACAAAAAAAGGAAATATATTCGTCTTATCGACGAGTCTGGAGAAGATTACTTATTTCCGGAAGAGTATTTTGTTTCTATTCAATTACCCAGGGCTGCAGAAAAAGGTCTTGTAGCTGTTTGATATAGGGCGGACACGTCCCGCCTGGGACGCTCCTACATTTCCTACAGATCACAGGTATTATAGAGAGACGGCCCATCAGCCCGTCTATACCCCCTCTTTCAACACTCCACGCTAAACGGTTTACTCAGGTCGTCCCTATGGGGCTTATATATGGAGAGGGGGGGGCTCTGACCCGGCGCTGCGCACCGGGCTACAGATATTTCGCCCCTGCGGCTTTTTAAACCAGGCATCCCTTAGATCCCAAATCACATATCACGTTTCCAGCATCCAGTATCCAAATTCCAAGTTCCAAGTTCCGAGTTCCGAGTTCCAAATTAATTTCATAATATTTTAGTATATTACTTGTGTTATTCATTCTTAATATGCAATGGAATCGAGGAATGACTTCAGATAACCAAAATAAAATCATTTTACTCTTATCTCTACCTATTGCAATATTAGCAACCATTGTAAGTTATGCGGGCCTGTTTATTCCCGATACCTACGCCAAAGAAACCGCGAACTGGGCAGCGCAGGCAGTTGCACAGGATATAATCGATCTGTTTCTGATCATTCCCTTTTTACTGATCACCTCCTGGCTGGCCTTTAAAAAAAGCCGGATTGCCCTTTTACTCTGGAGCGGGGTGCTTATATATCTGATCTATACCTTTGTGATATACTGTTTTGCCGTTCATTTTAACCAACTGTTTATCGTATATTGTCTGGTACTGGGATTGTCCTTTTACGCCTTCTTATATTTTTTCCTCTCACAAATTAAAGAACCGATTGACAGCTGGTTCAGTGATACGGTTCCCGTAAAAACCGTCGGAATCTACCTGATGATCCTTTCGGGTCTGTTTTATCTTCTTTGGTTGTCAGAAATCATTCCGGCTATATTTAGTAATACCACACCTGCCACGATCATTGAGACCGGACTGGTAACAAATCCTGTTCATGCCCTGGATTTATCTGTGGTTCTTCCCGGATTTATGATCGTTGGGATTTTACTGTTAAAAAAGAATCCGAAGGGATTACTGTTGGCTCCGGCAGTACTGACTTTCTGTATCCTGATGGATATTACCATCGGGACATTGATGATCGTTATGGATATAAGAGGGATAGAGACAGATTTGTCCCTAACGGTTATAATGGTTCTGCTGGCTTTGTTCACTCTCGGATTGTTGATTTGGTTTTTAAAGAGTCTTCAACTAAAAAGAATTGGAACTTAACCTCAAAAATGAAAAATGCCGCAGGCATGGCCCAAGACTAGCCCCGGACGGAAGTCCGGGGTGTAAATGTGTCCCACCAAAATATGTAGTCCCTTGGGGACGACCTGATTTAAAAATCTATGAAATAGGTCATCCCGATGGGACTAATGATATTAATTTTGTACCTTTTCCCCGGACTTCCGTCCGGGGCTAGTCTGAGGTCACCCCCTCCGGGGTTTTCTATTTTGTGGGTTAACAATGAGATGTTTTTTGACCATTGTGGACACGAAGATCACGAAGTTGTTTTTATATTAAAAAAGTTATTATTTCAAAAATAATAAACTAAATATAATTTTCTTCGTGTGCTTCGTGCACTTCTTGGTTCATACTTTTTTTATAACATCACATCGCTGCAAGAAAAAAAATATGAAAAAAATCTTTGTGAACTTTGTGCCTTCTTTGAGACCTTTGTGGTTAAATAAATCGAACTTAATATCCTAATTTAAATAGGAGATATCCATGAATTTCAAAGATTTATTCGTTATTACTCTTCTAACAGCAACCATATTATCGTTCTTTTTCAGTTGTACCAAAAAAGAAAAATTGGTTGAAAACGTCACGCCCCCCAAAGCAGAAAAGATCACTAAAGAACTAACCATACACGAAGACACCCGAATAGATAATTATTACTGGCTCAATGAAAAAGAGAATCCCAAAGTCATCGACTACCTCAAAGCAGAAAATGCTTACCGGGACGCGGTAATGGAACCTACTAAAGAGCTTGAAGAAAATCTGTACAAAGAAATTACTGGCAGGATTAAACAGGATGATATGTCCGTCCCTTACCTTGACAACGGATATTATTATTACTGGCGCTATGAAGAGGGAAAGGAATATCCTATCCATGCCCGGAAAAAGGAGACCCTCGAGGCCGATGAAGAAATTATGCTGAATGTTCCGGAGATGGCCAAGGGTTACAATTATTACCAGGTATCCGGTAAGAACATCAGTGAAGACAGCAAAATCCTCGCTTTTGGTGTGGATACTGTCAGCCGGCGAAAATATGATATCTATTTTAAGGATCTGAGAAGCGGAGAACTTTTATCAGACGTCCTTCATAATACTTCAGGTTATGCCGTCTGGGCCAATGATAATAAAACGGTTTTTTATACGATAAAAGATAGTACCTTACGTCCGTACAAGGTTATGAAGCATGTCTTAGGACAGGATCCGGCAAAAGATGTTGAGATATATCATGAAAAGGATAACACCTTTTTCGTTGGGGTCGGTAAAACAAAGTCCGATAAGTATATTGAAATCTGTTCGTCACATACCCTCTCCACGGAAGTAAAATTGATCGAGGCAGATCATCCCGATCAGCCGTACACGATTTTTCAAAAACGCGAGAAGGATCATGAATATCGTGTCTATCATCATATCAATAAGTTTTACATTCTGACCAACTGGAAAGCTAAAAATTTCCGCCTGATGGAAACCGAAGAGGGAAAGACGGACAAAAGATACTGGAAAGAGGTGATTCCCCATCGCACCGACGTGCTATTGCAAAATATTACTGTCTTCAAAGATTATCTGGCCCTTGGTGAGAGAAAAAACGGTATTCGCCAGCTTCGGGTGATGAATTTGATCGATCAATCCGATTACTATATCGAATTTGACGAAGATTCATATGTGGTTTTTTCTACCGCAAATCCCACCTTTGACACAAAGATCCTGCGTTACTTGTATACCTCGATGACAACACCCGGTTCCACATTTGATTATGACATGACCACCCAAGAGAAAACGTTGCTGAAAATGGAGGAAGTTGGCGGGGAGTTCAATCCCGATGATTACCGGTCAGAGCGGCTCTGGGCTACGGTCAGAGATAGCACGCAGGTACCGATATCTCTTGTTTATCACAAAAATACAATGAAAGACAGCAACAGTCCTCTGCTTCTTTATGGATATGGATCCTATGGGGCAAATATGGAACCCTATTTTAGTTCGACCCGGTTAAGTCTTTTAAACCGTGGATTTATATATGCAATAGCCCATATTCGCGGCGGTTCGGAGATGGGTAGATATTGGTATGAAGACGGTAAATTATTAAAGAAAAAGAATACCTTTAAAGATTTCATCGATTGTGCTGAATATCTTGTTGAACAGAAATATACCAATCCAACAAAATTATTTGCCGCGGGAGAAAGTGCCGGTGGTCTGCTTGTCAGTGCGGTTGCCAATATGCGTCCCGGTCTATTTAAAGGGATTATTGCCAGCGTACCCTGGGTGGATGTGGTTACCACCATGCTGGATGAGAGCGTTCCGTTGACCACGGTTGAATTTGATGAATGGGGCAATCCAAAAGACAAGGAATACTATGACTATATGTTGTCCTATTCGCCTTATGACAATGTGAGGCTAAGGATTATCCGGCATTGTATGTTACGACCGGTCTTCATGACTCACAGGTGCAATATTTTGAGCCGGTCAAATGGGTAGCCAAACTTCGTGAGCTCAAGACAGACAAAAATCTTATTCTTCTTGAGGTGGATATGGAATCGGGTCATGGCGGAACAACCGGTAGATTTAAAAGATATAAAAGAACAGCCAAACAATACACTTTTATGCTGACCCAACTGGATATCTGGGAGTAAAGAGCAACCACAAAGGACTCAAAGAAGGCACAAAGGTCACAAAGATTTAATTATTTAATACCTTTGTGAACTTTGTGGGAACTTTGTGCTCTTTGTGGTTAAAAAGACAAAAAGTGGAGGTTATGCTAATGAGATTATTGCACTTTTTACCATTACTCTTCATTCTTTGTTTTCTTCAATCATCTTTAGTCGCTGACGAAGGAATGTGGATGCCCCATCAAATGAAAATGCTCAATCTGGAAGCAAAGGGATTGAAAATGGATCCCGATGGTCTTTACAAAGAAGATGGCACCAGTCTGATGAGCGCTGTGGTAAACCTGGGCGGCGGAACCGGCAGTTTTGTCACCGATAAATTTTCCAGTGCCACCCATTTGATCAAAGAAATGGGTATTGTTAATTAACCGCAAAGATTGATAAAATAAAATCACAAATAACAAATGATTTGGGAATTTAAAAAACAAGTAGGGTCACGTCGGTTGGCGCATTTTAAACATGTGGCGTAGGTTGAGAATGAGTTTTTTTATCATTAGTTGAATAAAATTATTTTTAACCGGACACTCATGAAGTGTCATTTCTAATTTTCAAGAGGAGGTATATTATGCCCACAGATCAAACAAATCAGAAAGAAAAAATTCCTGTTAAGCAGCATTCAGGAGCAGATGATCGTGATCTGGCCCATAAACTGGATGTAACCGGGTGGGCCCTGTTTTTTATCTGGCTAGGAATTGCATTCCTGCTCAATTTGAGTGTCGGTATTAGCATGCTCGGCATTGGTGTTATCACTTTGGTGATGCAGGGGATAAGGATTCAGAAAAAGATAAAAACAGAAGTTTTTTGGGTCGTGATTGGTATTCTTTTTGTCCTGGGTGGATTATGGGAACTGTTCCGACCGGATGTTCCACTTGTGTCAATTGTTCTCATCATAGCCGGAATTGCATTACTGCTTTCCACACTCAGGAAAAAAACTAGTTAGGGAATAATATTCGGTTTTTTTAACCGCTAAGATGCAAAGAACATTCCTGCTTAAATTTTAATATTGTATTTTTTTTTTTAAATTCAAAAAAATATCTTCGTGTGCATTGTTGTTTATGCTAAGGAGTTATGAAGCCACAGATTGGCACAGATTTCATTTAAAAATTATTATTGTTTTAGTTTTAATCCGTGCAAATCTGTGTAATCCGTGGTTAATAAAAGTTTGTTTGCAGCCTCGAGTTACGCTATAAATAGATCAGATTAAATATAAAAATACACTGTAATAATTTTATAACTTCAAAAGGAAAAGATAATGAATGAACAGATTGATAATTCAAAATACAGAAAAGCAAGGCTAAAAGAACTTATTTTAAAACTCCACGAAGGAGAATCAGAAGAAAGTGTCAGAGAAGAGCTTTTAAAAAGTTTGGGGAGCATTCCCTACGGCGAGGTGGTGGAAGTTGAACAGGAGTTGATAGCAGAAGGGCTGCCGGAGCAGGAAATATTAAAACTATGCGACGCTCATTCTGCTGTTTTGCAGGGGAATGTTGATTTAACCGTATCCAAGCAGATACCGGCCGGTCATCCGGTTGATGTGCTTATTCAGGAAAATAGGGCATTAAAATCTGTAACAGATGAAGCTTCAACCTTTTTGTCATCACTGGATAAAATAGAAGAGAATAAACTGAAGGATGCCGTTCTTAACCTGACCGGTCTGTTTAATCAGATGATTGATGTTGACAAGCATTATCAACGCAAAGAGTATCTTCTTTTTCCCTATCTTGAAAAAATCGGTGTTACCGGTCCTCCGAAAGTGATGTGGGGTAAACATGATGAAATCAGAGAGTTGCTAAATGGAAGTCTTGAGATTCTCAAAACGGAAGATATCACAAAAGACGATCTTATTTCTTCCTCAGAACTCATCTTTCAACCGGCGGTAAAAGGCGTTGCAGAAATGATTATCAAAGAAGAGGAAATTCTCTTTCCAATGTCGGTGGATGCTCTTTCCGATGTCGACTGGTACGAAATTCAAAAACAATCGCTGGAAATTGGTTATTGCTTATATGATCCGCCAACCGAGTGGATGCCGGCAGGAATTATTGTTGAAGATATAAAAGATGTTGAAAAACAAGGTAGTAATATACAATTACCCTCGGGCAACTTTTCTGTTGAGGAGCTTTTAGCAATTTTAAATACCCTGCCGGTTGATATAACTTTTGTGGATAAAAATGATAAGGTGAAATATTTCTCGCAAAGCAGGGACAGGATTTTTCAAAGAAGCAGAGCTATTTTAAACCGTGATGTACGCCATTGCCACCCGCCGGCCAGTGCCCATATCGTCGATAAGATTATAGAAGATTTTAAAAGTAGTAAACATGACCGGGCACCATTCTGGATTAATTTGAAAGACCAGTTTGTTCATATTGAATATTTCGCCCTCCGTAATGAGAAAGGCGAGTATCTCGGCACACTTGAGGTTTCACAAGACCTCACCGGTTACCGAAAACTGGAAGGCGAACAACGCATTTTATCATATTCATAGACCACCGGGGAATCTGGGCAAACAAAAAATTTATTAACCACGGATTACACAGATTAACACAGATTAACACAGATTAATTAACCGCAAAGATGCCAAGACGCAATGTTCCAAATAAAAAAGTTTTTGCAGTAATAGCATAAAGGTAAAAAATATGAGCGAATTAATAATAACACCAAAAACAAAAATATTGCAACTGATAGAAGCTTATCCCCAGTTGGAAGATATATTAATTCAGTATGCACCGGCATTTAAAAAACTAAAAAATCCGGTTCTTAGAAAAACCGTGGCAAAAATAGCAACTTTACAACAGGCGGCGGTCATCGGAAATGCTAAAGTTGAGGACTTGATTAACCATTTAAGAAAAGAAGTAGGCCAAGATCTGTATTCCGGCGAATCAACAATTGTATATACTACCCAAAAACCCGGATGGTTTTCTGAGGAATTGATAGAAACTGAATTTGACGCTAAGGAAATGCTGGCCGCAGGAGAACAACCTGTTAATCAGGTCATTGCCGATTTAAATAGCATGAACAGTGGCAAAATTTATAAACTTGTCGCTCCCTTTTTACCCGCCCCTTTGATTGACAAAGCATCAAGCCTGAAAATTAAGCATTGGGTTGAAAAAGTAGATGATCAGAATTTTATCATCTACTTTTATAAAGAAATATGAATGGAGCTGGATGCTGGATGCTGGATGCTGGATGCTGGATGCTGGATGCTGGATGCTGGATGCTGGATGCTGGATGCTGGATGCTGGATGCTGGATGCTGGATGCATAAAAAATGTATTCACATTTTAAACTGTTGTCAAGAGGAATTAAAGCGTATGCTTTACACCCCACGCTCTACGCTTTACGCCTAACGAGACAAAGGGGAGATCAGAGAATATTTATATACCAAGTAACGGGGAGATTATGAGTGCAAAACAAAAAATTATTTTGAGTTCATTGATCGCAGCGATTATTGCCGGCGGTGGGGCCTTTATCGGTGTTGCCAGTGATCTTGGCAATGAGGAAAACCTCTCTGATATCCGGCTGGTTACCTGGGGGGTAATAATTGTTATTGCCGTGGTCGCTGCCGCTAAAGATCTCAAAACATATTTGGCTAAACCACCCGAAGTGTCGTAGCCCTGCCTGCTAAAGAATCCTTTCCTGGGGATTGTAGCGATATTTAGTTCCCAGTCAATTGCAATTCTGTTTGAAATCAAAATCAAAAAATCTTATACTGTGGCGATCCGTTTTCTTTAAATATCTTGACAAATGCAGAACCCTAAAAAAAATCTCTATAAACAATCTCATGTTTTCCGCTGTGTGCATGATGTGCACCGCCATTTTAAATCGGAAATGTCCCCCTTCTATATCCTTTCCGAAAAACAGTGTTTTCCAGATGGTTGTGTCTACTTTTACTGGAAATGTCGATTGCTTGCCAAGAAGAAAACCTGTTTCCGGGGTTTTTCTCACGTCGGGAAAAAATGCTTTAACTGTAAATATTTTTATGAGGAAAAACAACACTATTACCCGGAATTGATTGCCGGCGACGAAAATAAGGGCTCTTTTATGGATGCTTTTTCCGATTTTGAAGAGTGGATAAATGACCTGCAATCCAAACGCGTGGCTTGCGAAGGAACAGTAGGCGCCATCAGCCCCGATCTCTCCCTCAAACAACAGGGCAATCATCAGCAGATCTCTGCTCATGGATTCCTGGTCCGTTTTGAAGAAGGGTTTATCGATGACGTGTTGTTTGAAGATCCCTTTTACCTTTCTATTTCGGCGATTAGCCAGAACAAGCTATTGCTACGAAAAGGGGATAACCTTGAATTTGAAGCAAGCCTGATTATTGACCGGGGCCGGCTTAAATTTATCAAATCGGGACGCTTCCAGTTTTACGAACGGGGGGATGAAAAGCCATTGCGTAAAAATGACGTGCTGGTTGCTCTACAAACCTATACGATCCAGGAAAATCAGCCTGACAAATGTATGGGTTGTGCTTATGGCCTGCTTGTAGATATTGATAATTACAATAATGGCCCCTCACGGGCGACAGTATGTCTGCAAGGAATTGCTGATTACCGGTATTGTACCATTACGGTCAAGATAAGTGATTCTGACAATGATGATTCTTGTATCAATACCGATTGGAAAGGGAAAAAGTGTCACCACGTGTTGTGATATATAGCCGCGAAGACGCAAAGGCGCTCTCTTACCAAGAGAGGGATTTAGGGTGAGTTCTTTGATTAAGTAGGGGCACGATGCATCGTGCCCCTACTTGTTTTTTAAATCTTTAAATCATTTGATATTTCGGTGATAATTTAATGAAATATAACTTTTAACCGATTATTTTAAAATTTGGTCATTGATTTTTAATAATTATTTGTTATTTGTAATTTGTTTTTTGGGATTTGATATGAGGTTGTAATTATGAAATCAAATTTACATAAAAGATTAGTGTTGATTATCAGCCTGGGACTAGCCGTTTGGTTGGCTGGGATTGTAGTTACACCAGTGTTGGCGTCCAATAGTTGGCCTCTGGGACGAAAAGTTGCTGCCTTTATGTATTTCTTTTATAAACCAGTCTGTCACCAGATACCGGGACGATCCTTCTGTTTGGATGGGTTTACACTTGCCGTCTGTGTACGCTGTTTTTCCTTCTACCTTGGTGGACTTTTTATTACCCTGGCTTGTCTTTTCAAGGGCAAAATCCGTTTGTGGCCGCTTACTACCTATATTCTTATGGCTGCGCCGGCATTTCTCGATTTTGTATTAGAAAAATTCAATCTGTACACAAATATAGATTTATTACGCCTTGTTACTGGATTACTGCTGGGAATTGCTGTATTTCAGTTATTACTTGTATCATTTTCCACCAGCACAACAAAACAAGGAACTGAGTCTTTAACCTGAAAAATTGAAACGAAAAGTTATTATTTTTTCTCGCGAAGACGCCAAGGCGCAAAAAAAACAATGAAAAAAGACAAATGAAAAATGAAAAAAATCTTTGTGACCTTTGTGGTTAAAAAGGATTAATAATATGGAAAGGTTGGAAAATGGATAATCAAAGGATCATGGCCGCAGGATTTGTTGGTGGATTGGTTGCCGGTGCACTCAATTCAATACCTATTCTAAATTTTATTAACTGCTTTTGCTGTGCCGGTATTATGCTCGGGGGGGCGGTCGCTCTGATCTATTATGACCGGTCATTTACAGTTAGAGAATATATCAACCCCGCCACTGCAGTTACCGTGGGTATTACCGCCGGGCTGTTTGGTGCATTTATATCTCTCGGTATAGATTATTTGATTTATATAAACTTCGGTCACTGGGAACTGGATTTTATGTATGATGTCCTCGAGGCAATAGAAGAAGTACCCCCTGTCATAGAAGAAATGCTATACGAGCTGGAACAGGATTTGCAGGCCGGATTTATCTGGGGCTCCCTCTTATTTCGCAATCTGATATTGATGCCCATATTCTGTCTTATCGGAGCAATGATCACCCGGGTGTATATCAACAAAAACCGGGAAGAGAGTATTTAAGGAAGCGGTTTGGAGATTTCCACCAGCACGTTTTTCCATATGGAATCCCTGTTTTTTGGGGTCATATTAAGAATGGAAATATCTTTTCGATTTTTAATTTTTAGAATGTCCAGTACGTCGTGTGAAGCGAGGGTAGCAATAAGAGGGATTTCCGAATCCATGACTTTTAGAATCATATGACGGAATTTTTGTGAAGTACATTCCATTATACCAATCTCATCAACTAAAAACAATTCCACTTTCGGATCCGGGGTCAGTTGTTGAGTAATCAGTTCGTTAAATCCATCGAGATTAAGCCCAAATTGGCCAATCCGGTCTGGTCCGACAATATGTACATGGGCGAGAATCAGCTCCTGAAAATCAAAAGTGGCCAGCCGGTATCCTTTGAGAAGCCGATACTCGTGAATAGCCTCCTTATAAAATCCCCGGATAAACAGAGGCGTAAGGTCTCGGTATAAACGGGAAATTAAAGAAGTTTTTCCTATCCCGGGCGCACCGGCTATGAGTACATTTTGAGCCATTTTCTTAACCGCAAAGACATAACCCACCCCTTAATCCCCTCCCTTATGTATAAGGGAGGGGAAATGGGGAGGGTTGTTCGGTCCTTCGTGATTTACGTATATATTATAACCAATTACAAACCGAAAGAATAGGTTGATTATGACTTCAGCGCCTCACACACACCGGATTGTAGTGAATGCATTTCTAATTCATAAAAATCGGTTTTTACTGTTAAAAAGAGCCCAAAAACCATTTATCTGGGGACCACCCGGTGGTAAACTGCAGATCGATTCTGATCTGGGTTTCAAACTTTCAGATTTTAAACTCGCCTGGCGAACCTTCCTTATGAATAGCAATCTATAATTCTTATTTTAACCGCAAAGATCACCCCGAGTACTCGGGGGATTCGCCTACCGGCGAACGCAAAGGAAATCTTGTAACTCGTTTCTCGAAGCTCGCTACTCGTATTTCGTAATTTGTGAGTTGTAGTCAATAACAAGTAACGTGGAACGAGAGACGAGTGGCGAGTAACGAGTTACACTCAGTGATTTCAGTCGTTTAGAAAATAACTAATATATATTAATAGATCCGAAAACGATTGAGACAGAGATATACAATTTTGTAGTATTCGTATCATAATTGTCTTCTGTTTGCTCCAGCTTTGGAAATAAACCCTCCTTTTTACTGCCACGCACAACGATATCCCCGGCTACACTGGAGATGCGTGTCTTCAAGGGTACATCCCCGGGAGCGACAACCGTTACATCACCAAAAACACCACTGATAAAAACTTTGGTTGTTCTCTTCTGTAATTTTGTTTTAGAAATATCCAGTTTTATATCTCCAAAAACATTACTGACAGAGCCGCCACGAAAATTTTCTGAAGCAATACTAAGATTGATATCTCCAAAAACATTGCTCTCAGATATTCCGTCCGTCTGGCTGGTTCCTCCATGTGTATTCACCGGCTCTACTGATTCAAACTCATCTGTTTCCGTCCGCTGGCGCCGGTGATCAAGCAGAATTTTTATACCAATAGCGACCAGGATCAGGGGCCAGAAAGTAGATATAAAATCACCAAAATCGAGGATATAAAAATTGTCGAGTAAAAACAAAACACCAAATAAAACCAGGATTGCACCCCAAAATAATCCACTGTTGGTTCCGGATTGACTCATTTAATAGCCCTCCATATATATATCTTTATTATATTCTGATCTATTCATAACGCAGCCTAGGGCTGCAAACAAAGAAAAGAAGTCCACGGATTACACTGATTTGCACGGATTAAAACTAAAATAATAATAATTTTTAAATAAAATCCGTGTCAATTCGTGTAATCCGTGGATAAAAGTTTTTCAAAATTTTGCTAAAATAAAAAAGTTTTTGGCTATAATAGCATTATAGCATAAATATCTCTCGCCAAACAGCAAAAATTGATTCGGGTTTTGTCATGCTGTAAGCATCTTTGCAGTTGTCGATACAGCTGAAACAAGCAACAGCAAAGATCCTTTCAGGATGACAAATGGAACTAAGCTCGTTACTCGTTTTCATAGCATCGACAAGAAACGAGAGACGATTAGCGAGTAGCCAGCTCCAAATTAGCAATTCATCTCTTTTCTGCCAATTTTTTTTTGAATTATTGCACCAATTAATGCCCGGATGTAAATTTCGATTATGCAACAAACGCAGATTACACCACAGGCACCGTTATTTCTTCGCTTTTATGCCCGCTGTTTTCTCTACCCCTATGAGGAAATGGGCTATGAACTGCAGCATCATTTTCGCCAGCTGGAACGGGGTGAAATTACGGATGAGGAGGTTCCGCATCTGGAACATGTTCTGAACATTATCAATCACTACCAGGGAGAGGAAATAAAGATCCTTCGCGAAAATTATGTTTATCTTTTCACTCAGTGGGAAGGCCACCAACCGGAGTGTCCATTATTAGCCAGTGATTTTATACAAGGATTTGAGAAATCTTACGATCCGGGACCTTTTATCAATGATCTTCTTGACAGTGGTATCCCGGTTAATCAAGAAGAGGCGATGGATTCGATTGCTAATTATCTGGAATATCTGTCCGTACTGTGTGAAGGTGATCAGGAATCAATTTCAACATTGGGCTTTTCCGATTTCCAAAAGAAGCACATATATTCCTGGATTCCTCTATTCTGTGATGTCTTATATCGGGCAAGCCAGATAAGTTTTTATAAAGAGGTCGCCACTGGTCTCAAAAATTATCTGTTACAAATTGAAGAAACCTAGATCTTTTTTACCACAAAGGTCTCAAAGAAGACACAAAGATCACAAAGAATATATTATTTTTTGCCTTGGTGTACTTTGTGCTTGCTTTGTGTTCTTTGTGGTTAATAACAATTTAGAACTTACCATCTATAAAACGTGTAAACTCAATTCTATCTGAATGGAGAAAAAATGCATAAAGTGCTACTGATATTCTTTTTGCTAAATATCTTGCTGATTCCTGCACAGTCAAAAGATCAGGGTAATGTACCATATCCACAATACCTCGACTCATTAAAAATCTGCCTGAATCAGGCAATCAGTGACAGCGCTTTTCCGGGCTGCGCAATATCCGTCGGTTACCGGGGAAAACTAATCTTTGAACAAAGCTTTGGTACTTTTACCTATAAACCTCAATCGCCCAAAATTGAGGTTAATTCCATTTTTGATTTGGCCTCGGTAACAAAAGTTGTCGCGACAACCACTACGACTATGATACTTTATGATCAGGGAAGGTTACAACTTGACTGGAAAGTTATCGATATTGTCCCTGCCTTTCAGGGAAAGGACAAAGAAAAGGTTACGATACGACATTTATTGACCCACACCTCCGGATTGCCGGGTTGGATCAGGTTTTACCTTGATCTGAACGGGAAAGAACGAATCATTCAGGAAATCTGTGACACGGAATTGGAAAATGAACCGGGGACGACTTATGTATACAGCGATCTTGGTATGATCATGATGCAGAAGATCCTCGAAACGATTGCTCAAAAACCGCTGGATCAGCTTGTTCTGGATTATATTTCCATCCCCCTTTATATGAAACGCACCATTTATAACCCGGATAGTAGTCTGATAAACGAAATTGTTCCCACCGAGATAAGTGAATGGCATAAAAAGCTAGTGCACGGATTTGTTCATGACGAAAACACTTATGTCATGGGTGGTATTTCCGGCCATGCCGGATTGTTCAGTACCGTCCAGGATTTATCCGTCTTTTGTCAGATGTATTTGAACAGAGGTCTTTATGACAACAAAAGAATCTTAAAGATAGAAACTATTGAACTGTTTACCACCCGGCAGAATTTAATCGAAGGGAGTACACGGGCCCTTGGTTGGGATACGCGGTCTGAACAAAACAGTATGGCCGGTGATTTTATGTCCATGCGGGCCTTCGGACATTCAGGATTCACCGGTACCACGATCTGGATCGATCCGGAGAATGAGGTGTTTGTCGTTCTTTTAACCAATCGGGTGCATCCTACCAGAGAGAACAGAAAAATTTCCCGGGTTCGGCCCAAAGTACACAATTATGTAATGAAAGCTGTGCTAGATATAGAAAAATAGAAGTTCTTGTTGATCGTTCCTCTCTAATCTCAATAAAAACCAATCGAAGTCCAAATCTAAAATCTGACTTCTATGACATATTGAACGACATTTGTATTATCCCCAATAATACCTTTTCCTTCATTTCGATCATAAGCAATCATAAATTTACTGTTTTTATAAAACCGATAAGCAACGCCGGCAATATACCGCCGGCTCTCCAGTGCATCACTATATTCATGTCTTTGAATAAAATCAAATCGAGCGATAATTCCCAAATTCAGTTTGGGAAATTTTACCTCTCCGAAAAAAGAATATCCATCCTGATCCAGAGAATTTCCCAGAGAATCTACCGCAGCTCCTCTGAAATCCCCAACTCCTTTATAATAACTCCCAGTCAATGTAAACCGCTGATTTTCCCAGGAAATATATCCCATGTTCAGAATCCAGTCAGGCGCCTCTACAGTATTTCCTTTACCATAGGCCCCGGTATAGCTGACCTGTAACCCGGGAATGATTTCAGGAAAAGGGCGCAATGTTATCCTTCCTTCGATAGGTTTATTTGTATTGCGTTCAAAGGCATGATAACCGCCACCGTTATAAACACCAATGGCAATACTGCCATATCGCCCGGGATATTTTTTACTTACTGATTTCTGGTATTCTTCACTCATCTTTCCGCCGAGTAAAGTAACAAATGTAACACCAAAATCTGCCGAATTGACAACCCCGTTTCGTGCTAGGAACATGGTACCCTGAACCCGATAACCATTAACATTTTCCTCAAAATTTAACCAGGGACGATGAACAAGTCCTAGTTCAAAATAGGATTTGGTAAAAATAAACAAATTCGGTAGATGCCATTTCAGATAAGCATACTTTAGTCGCAGTTCTAAATCGCCGGCACCATCACCCTCCTGATCTATAGAAACATCCGGTGTGATTCTTCCGGAAAAAGATTCATTCAGCACAGTTTTAATATTTATATATCCACGTGTTACAGTAAAGAGATTAACGGGTTCACCATCAAGCGTTCCGTCCAGATAGGAAAGAAACCATTGGCCGCCGATACTGACCGATTGGATTCCCATGTCGGAACTAAACTCGTTCTCATCGGAATAACCATCAATTACAGTTATTAAAATAGACAGGCACAATATCATGCTAATATGGATTTTTCTCATAATCCTTTTCGCTTGATCTTGATTTTATCTGATAGCGGACGATCATGACAATGCCAATAACGATCAGAACAACCGGCCAGTAGCGCATCACACCGGTCTTACTAAGCATAAACAGTATACCTAGGCCGGTAAGAATTGAGGCAGGTATCAGCATACCTTTTTCCTGCTGGCCAATCAGATACATTAGGAAAAAACCGATCCCGGGACCCATAATAAATATTGGCCACAGATAGCTCATATAATACCACCCTTCAACGGAACAATAAAAAAACATCAACCCATAGATGATCAAAATAGTCCCCGGCATAATCAGCCCATAATTCTTTTTATCCTGGATATAGCCAATCCAGAATCCTGTTCCGGCCAGGATGACAAATACCGGCCATACATCCTTAAAATCAAAAGCAATATAGCCGAAATTTTCAAAAAGAAATAATACCCCCAGGATGATTAATCCTATCCCTATTACCATATCTGATGTTTTCATTCTTTTCTCCTATCAATCGTGTTGGTAGTGTCAAAAATAATTCACTTAATATATCAACAAACACAATATTTTTGTTCTACAATACAATTCTTTTCTAACGCAGAGACGCTGAGTTCGCTGAGTACCGCAGAGTTATAAATATTTATTCTTTCATAGAACTTTTGCCACTACCTTGCTCGTTACACCTTACAAATAACGAAATACGAGTAGCGAGCTGCGAGAACCGAGGAACGAGTTCTTCTCAGTGGTTATAGTCAATATAAATAAATCACCCCATCCTAGCAAGAGAATTAGGTGCTTCAATTCCGTCGATTTGTCAACAAATCCTTTCAATATATTTTTCAGATGCGTATATTTACAGCTCCAATCGATTTACGAAAATGGAATTTAACCAACCTGGTGAGGTAATCATGAAAAATCGTGTTTATAATTTTAATGCCGGGCCAGCTGCCCTGCCGTTGGCAGTACTGGAGGAAGTCAGGGATGATCTGATCAGTTATAAAGGCGAAGGCTTGTCCGTTATGGAGATGAGTCATCGGTCAAAAACTTTTGATTCCATTATAAAAGAAGCGGAGGAATTAGCGAAAGAGGTTTATGCAATTCCTTCAGGTTACCGGATGATTTTTATGCAGGGAGGAGCTACTTTACAGTTTGCAGCTTTACCCTTAAACCTTCTTGGAGAAAATCAGAGTGCCGATTATATCAACACGGGTTCATGGGCTAAAAAGGCGATCCAGGAAGCAGAAAAACTTGGAAAAAATATCGATGTAATCGCTTCTTCCGAGGACCAGAATTTTAACTATATTCCCGCTTCATTTTCAATCAATTCTGATGCCGCATATTTGCACATCACTTCCAATAACACCATTTTTGGCACCCAGTGGGCAAGTTATCCTGAGACAGGCTCTGTTCCCCTGATGTGTGATATGTCTTCCGACATCGGCTGCCGCCCGTTTGATATGAGCAATTTCGGGATCATCTATGCCGGCGCGCAAAAAAATATGGGGCCATCCGGTGTTACCTTTGTTATCATCCGGGAAGATCTGATGGAGAAAAGTCCGGCTGATATTCCAACGATGACCAGCTATAAAATAATAGGTGGAAAGGAATCACTTTATAATACACCTCCAACCTTTGGAATATACATTTTAAAACTGGTTCTTAAATGGGTAAAAGATGGTGGCGGTTTGAGTAAATTGGGAGAAACTAATCAGACCAAAGCTAATTTGATCTACAACATCCTGGATGCCGGAGATTTTTATAAAGGTACGGTTGAAAAAGACAGTCGCTCGATAATGAACGTTACTTTCCGCCTACCTTCGGAGGATCTGGAGAAAACATTTATTGCAAAAGCAACTGAAGAAGGGATGATCGGTCTTAAGGGTCATCGGTCGGTCGGTGGAATCCGGGCCAGTATTTACAATGCGGTTTCTCTGGAAGCGGTCAAAGTGCTTACTGATTTTATGAATGAGTTTGAAAAAACCAACGGGTAATTTTGTACACTTTTGACATAATTTACGCTGTCGTAAAAGAAATACCGATTGGAAGGGTTGCTACCTATGGACAGATTGCCGCAATTGTCAGTCCGGGGCTGCCGGCCAGAATAGTAGGATTTGCCCTGCACGGGTTGTCGGAGGGAACGGATCTGCCCTGGCATCGTGTGATAAACAGCCAGGGTAAAATTTCCTATGCCGTTTCACGAAATCAGCATGATTCTTTGCAACAGAAATTACTGGAACAGGAAGGAATTTTATTTACCACAAATGGGAAAGTCGATTTAAAAAAATATCTCTGGTCCCCAGACCTGGTGAATAAATAAGAAATTTTAGTGTACATGTACATAGATTTAACCACAGAGAATTAACCCTCCCCATTTCCCCTCCCTTATACATAAGGGAGGGGGTTAAGGGGTGGGTTATTAGCGTCTTTGCGGTTAAGGATAAGTTATCAATTCACATAAAGTTAACTTAACAAAGGAGGATAAGGCATATGGCTGACAAAGAAGTTTTTGATTTTGATCAGATAAAGATGCCAAATGTTTCACCCAATCTGATTAAATACGGTGTTATTGGTATTTTTGTATTGATCTTCATTTTTTCGGCTTTTTTTACGATTAGTCCGGAAGAAGTCGGTGTAATCTTACGATTTGGCAAATTTTCGCACATTGCTGATCCGGGACTAAATTTTAAATTACCTCTTGGTATTGACAATTTGTATAAGGTCTCCGTTCAAAGGCAACAAAAGGAAGAGTTTGGATTTCGAACAGAAGCGGTCGGAGTACGCTCCCGTTATTCGAAGGCAAGTTTTCTGGATGAATCCCTTATGCTCACCGGCGATCTTAATTCAGCAGAAGTGGAATGGATTGTACAATTCCGGATTTCCGATCCCTACAAATTCCTGTTTAAAGTGCGGGAGACC
>JAGLYF010000171.1 GCA_023132435.1 Calditrichia bacterium
GACCGCACCGTTAATGAAGTTCTGACAATTGGCCGGCAGGAAATCAGTGTCGCCATACAGGCAAAACTACAGGAACTCTGTATCCAGTACGATACCGGGATTAAGGTGGATCAGGTTGTCTTACAGGATGTAAATCCTCCCGATCGGGTAAAACCTTCCTTTAACGAAGTCAATGAAGCGCAACAGGAACGGGAGAAACTGATCAACCAGGCCCAGGCTGAGTTTAACAAGGTAATTCCAAGGGCCAGGGGAGAGGCAGAACAAATGATTCAGGAAGCGGAAGGATACGCTATGGAGCGTGTTAACCGGTCCAAGGGTGAGGTGGCCCGGTTTAATGTATTGTTCAACCAATACCGTCTGGCCAAAGATGTAACTCTTCAACGAATTTATCTGGAAACGATGAATACCGTTTTACCCCGGGTCGGGAGAAAACTCATTATTGACGAAAGTGTGAAGGGACTGATTCCTCTCCTGGATTTAACGAAGGAGGTGACCAATGCTAAATAAGAAACTTATTATCTGGGCAGCTTTAGCTTTATTTGGATTGATCATTATTTTTTCTGCTGCATTTGTAGTCACCGAAACCGAACAGGTGATTATAACCCGGTTTGGAAAACCGGTAGGTGATCCGATAATTACTCCGGGTATTAATTTTAAAATCCCAATAATCGAAGAAGCCAATTTTTTTGAGAAACGCTTTTTGGAGTGGGACGGTGATCCGAACCAGATGCCAACAAAAGATAAAAGATTTATCTGGGTTGACACTTACGCCCGCTGGCGTATAACCGATCCATTGCTTTTCTTCCAACGTCTGCGAGATGAGCGCGGCGCCCAATCCCGTCTGGATGATATCCTGGACGGTGAAGTCCGTAATGCGATCGCTAGTCATGACCTGGTTGAACTAGTTCGTACTTCCAATCGCAAACCCCAGGTTGACGAAGAACTTACCGGAGTTGATGATACAGATCTCTTAGCAGAAATTAAATCCGGCCGGGAACAAATTACCCGGAAGATCCTGAAAGCCGGCGCGGGGCGTGTTAAAGACCTTGGTATTGAATTGCTGGATTTACGTTTCAAACGAATCAATTATGTGCAGGAAGTACGTGAAAAGGTTTATGACCGGATGATCGCCGAGCGTAAACGCATTGCCGATAAATACCGTTCAGAGGGTCAGGGTGAAGCAGCAGAAATTCTCGGTCTTAAAGAGCGGGAATTGAAAAGTATAACGTCTGAAGCATTCAAGAAATCCGAAGAAATACGAGGAAAGGCTGATGCTGTAGCAACCAGGATTTATGCCAGTGCTTATAACCGTAGTGCTGAAGCCCGTGAATTCTACAAATTCCTAAAAACGATGGAAACCTATGAGGCAACTTTTGGCCAGGAAGATTGGTTGATTCTTTCCAGTGATAGTGATTTTTACAGATACCTTAAACGGCCGTCAGGCAGATAGGTAAATCAAAAGGGTAGGCCTCCCGGCCTACCCTTTTGTATTCTAATCAACTGCACCGCTATCAGGGATATCAAACTCATCACCGCCCCGGCCAGAAACGGTATTTTATAGTCAACCATCCATACAATTCCCCCAACAGCTGGTATAACTACCGCGGCGATATGATTAATCGTAAAACCTACCGCCATGCTGGGAGCAATATCCCTTGGATCCCCTATTTTTTGAAAATAGGTGCGGATCGCGATCGAGAAATTAAAAACAATATGATCTATGATGTAAAGAAGGGTGATAATCCATTTTGAATCAACATAGGCATAGGCGATAAAAACAGCGATTAACGTTCCATATTCCAATGAAAGAACTTTTCTTTCGCCATAACGGATAATTGCCTTTCCGATTTGGGGTGCGAGAAAAAAATTAATTGCATTATTAACAACAAAAAGAATGGTTACTTCCTGCAAAGAATACTCAAATTTTTTAACCAGCAAAAATACAGCGAAAGCAATAAAGATTTGTCGTCTCGCTCCGGCCATAAAGGTGAGAAAATAGTATAACCAGTATTTTTTGCGCAGAATCATTTTTTTTCGCTGCGGAACGATATCTTTCCGTGTTGGATTCTGCGATAATCCCCAGATCCCTGTAGCCGCAATGACCAGACCAAGGGCAAGATATATCTGCAGATAAGAGAGAACCGCGGTCATGGCAAAAATTACAATACCTATCCCGATATTGGTTGCAGCGGCATAACTGCGCAACTTACCAAATACCCAGGGGGATGTCTGTTGATCAAAATATTGCAGGGTTAAAGATTGATTTGTGGTTTCATAGTAGTGGAAACCAAAACTCATAATCAGGGTAGTAAAGATCAAACCGGTATATGAGGGAAAAAATCCGGTTATCGCCACACCAAACCCCATCGTAAAGATGGAAAGGCCGGAAAGCCGGTGCTCGCGGATAATCAATATGATAAAGATAGCCAACAGGGCGAGAAAACCGGGTATTTCCCTCACCGACTGGATCATACCGATATGATTACCCTCAAGATGGGCCACTTCTACTGCGAAGTTATTGAACAGGGTACGCCAGGTCTGCAATCCGGCCATCGACGCAATGGTCAATACAGCCAGAAAGCGAAACATTTTATCTTTTTTTATATAAAACTCATTCAAAATAGTGGTATTCTTTGGATCAATAGTCACTTTCCTCAGGACGTTTCATATTATCCAGACCAACCATTTCAATCAGGTCTTTATAGGTTATCGGTATAACACCGTTTTCATATAAGAGTCCGGGTAATTCCGGACTGAGAATGCTTCGCAATTCCTCCCGCCGGTGCCGGCTCATGTCCTTTAAACCAAAGGGATTTAAATCCTTCAGTGCCTGCATTTCCGGATCATCAAAACCAACATGTAATACCTGCATATTCAGACCGGGTTCTAAATTTTTTACATGGTTCAGCAAACCATCCGTTTTATCTCCTATCGCTGCATGATAGGTAATATTTGAATAAATCTCACCAAAATATCCGGACATGCCTAAACCATATTCTTTGGCCAGACCTTCAACCAAGCTTCGAAGTTCCTCGGTCTGAACTGCAGCCCCCATGTGGTAATCAAGATAATCTATTCGCAGACCGGTATCCAGGGCACGCTCAATTTGTGCTCTTAATTCTCTTTCAATTTCATAAGTTTTGGGATTATTTGCAAATAACCTGGTCCTCGATGGAAAAAAATATCCTGTGCTATCAACCAGGGACGGGACCGCTTCCTTACCCAAAACCGGCCCCCATC
>JAGLYF010000172.1 GCA_023132435.1 Calditrichia bacterium
ATGAGGCTGAAGAGTTGGAAATACGCGCTGGGGAACTGGAAGAAATGGCCGAAGAGCTGGAAGAGGTAGCGGAAGAATTTGAAGATTTACACTTCACGATGAAAAGTGAAATCGATGAATTAAATGATCTCGACTGGTTTTAATCATCAGATCATGATCTGTTAATCAAGAGATAAATCCCGTACAGAATCAAAAAGACTGGCAGAAGAAAAGCAAGTACTAATAGTGGTGCAGCAAGCAAACCAGCCACCGCTTTACAACTTTCCTTTGTTTCTCCTCTTTTTTACGGATCTATTCATTAAAAGATGCATAAAAGAATATCAAGTAGTAACCCACCCCATCCCCGAGTACTCGGGGATGGGGTGGGTTAGTAAATATTCTTCTTACTCTTTTTATCACCTAATCGTTTTTCAAGATCATTGATCCTGGTTTCATAGATCTGTAACAGTTTATGCAACAACCGTACGTCTCGTTTCTCGGCAAGTGACCTTCCCAGTAGTCGTTTAAAGCGGGTAATAAAGTCATCATAGCTATCCCGGGGTACAAATCCTACTTTTTGCATACTATCGTTAAGATGTTCATAAAACTTTTCTAATTCATACTTTGAGGCTAAATCATATGTATAGCGTGATTGTTTAATATTCTGTAATCTGAAAAATGTATGTGCGTAGATCATCACAGACTGGGCTAGATTGAGTGAGGGTTTTTGGGTGGCGGTTAATATTGTGGAATGAATATGACATTGTAAGATCTCTTTATTATTTAAACCGGTACGTTCCCTTCCAAAAACAATGGCCACGGGATGTGAAGGAGCAATGTTTTCTATTTTCTCAGATATTTCCTCCGGAGAATAGAGAGGAAATTTAAAATGTCGTTTTCGTTGCGTTGTCGCTATGACCAGACGCTTGTCATTAATAGCTTCAGCAAGGGTAGAAACAACCGTCGCTTTTTTCAGAATATCCTCAGAGCGATGCGCCATCCATTGTACCTTTGGATGGTCAGCTGCGAATTTAGGATTCACTAAAATCAGATTTTTAAATCCGCTGGTTTTTATTGCTCTGGCGGTGGCCCCGATATTACCTTCTGATTCCGGCTCAACTAAAACAAAATAAAGATTTTCCCTGATCTTAGAAAAAGTGGTGTTGTACGAAAGCCTTTGATTTTTACTAGAGGACATAAGTGGTTTAATAATGTTTTTATATAACCGCAAAGACTTTAAGGATAATAAAGTCTTTTGCTTTTACTACGAAGGACACGAAGATCACGAAGGACAAAAAGGAACTTTTAAGTCATCCTGTCCCGAAACGGGATCCCGTTGGGATAAGGATCTTTGCTCGTGCTTGCAATAGCTGTATCGACAACTGCAAAGATCCCTTCGGGATGATATAAGATAGAGATTTCTTCGTGTACTTTGTGCCTACTTGGTGTCCTTTGTGGTTAATAAATTTTCCCAGCGGGATAAGAGCAAATCTGTCGCTCCGATATTTTTGGTGGCAAATTTTTCTGCTTTTTCTCCCAGCCCGGTTCTTTTCTTTTCATCTTTAAAAACGCTTCGAATTTCCCGATACAGTTCTTTTGAGTTATTAATGACAATACCCCCATTATCTTTTGCCAGCTGGATAGCCTCATAAGAATTTTCGTGTACCGGTCCGTAAAAAACGGGTATACCAAAAATTGCCGGTTCCATTACATTATGAATCCCTTGCTGAAAACCACCTCCGACATAAGCCGCTTGTGCATGATTATAAAGACCGGCCAGATATCCAACAGCATCAACTATCAAAATTTGTTCATTCTTTAACTGATCGCGCTTGCTGAATAATTGGATTCCCCATTTTTTAAACGTCTCCTCAATCCGGGTAATCGCTTTGGGCTCTGGCTGGTGAGGCACAAGAACCAGCCGAAGAGTTTCTTCCTCTTCTAACATTTTTATAAGTGCGGGAAAAACATGCTCTTCATCTTCCGGCCATATACTTCCAGCCATGAATATCCAATGATTATCAGTCCATTTATTTGGCAAAACCTCCTGTTCCCGGGCTACTTTTCTACGCAAAACAACCTGATCATATTTTGTGTCACCAACCATTTCTACATGACAGCGGGGATAATGGATTGAAAATCGTTTCGCATCATCATCTGAAATCGCACAAATTCCTGTAAAATCCCTATATACATATTTTAAAAAACCTTTTACTCCCCAACGGGTCCTTGAGGATTTAGCACTCAAAGAAGCGTTTATCAGGTAAATGGGCAGGTTTTGATTGCGTGCTGTCCAAACCTGGCCTGGCCAGACATCGTGTTTGGCAATTATTACCAGGGATGGTTCGATAATCTGATAAATTTTTCTCCAGTTACCAGGCTGGTCAAAAGGTAAATAAAAACGAAAGTCCAGACCCTTGGTTTGTCCGACATTATCGTACCCGGAGGGAGAAAAAAAAGTTACAATGTTTACGGTTTGATATTTCTCTTTCAGGGCCTGCAGAACAGGTCTGATATGCTCAAACTCACCCAATGAGGCAGTATGAAACAAAACCCGTTTTTCTTTCGGGTGATTGGTCTCCAACCAGTTTTGCAACTTTTTAAGAGTCGAATATCTCGGAAAAAGTCCTTTTCTGACTTTCCTAAAAAAAAGGGCCAGAATATGCGCGCCAATGATAATTCCCGGATTAACCCAAAAATAATATATAAACTGCCAAAATTTTTTCATCTATAAATCCTCGGTTCTCGGCGCTCGTTACTCGGTACTCGGTATTGCAATATTCGAATGAAGATATGTTATAAGATTCATAATCCGGAAGACCAGATATTGGATGAAGAATATTCAGTGTCCTGGATCGAGAACCGAGTGCCGAGTAACGAGAAGCGAGTCACCTTATAAAAACTGTTTTAATCCAGCATACACCTGTTCCGGTGTTATTTCTTCCATACATTTAAAATGACCCCTGGGACATTTTTTACGACCAATGTGGGAACAGGGCCGACAGGAGAGTTCTGAATTTTCGATGACGACGGATTCAGCCCGGTACGGAAAAAACCCCAGTTCCTTAACAGTTGAACCAAAAATGGCTAAAACCGGTGTTTGGACGGCAGTAGCCATGTGCATCAGACCACTATCATTTGAAACTATCATTTTCCCTTTTGAGATTACATGGGCGGTTTCCAGGAGAGATAATTGTCCGCTCAAATCAATAATACTCTTTTGTTTTTTTAAAAATGAACATATTTCTTTATCTTTTTCTCCACCCAGGACTACAATTCGAATTTTTTTTTCCCGTTGAATTAAATCCACTAAATTTTCAAACTTTTCCTCTGGCCAGCGCTTTGTAAAAAAACCTGCGCCCGGAGCAAGACAAATAAAAGGTTTATTCCATTCCAGTCCTCTTGATATAACCTTTTTTTCGGCTGAATCAATCGTATCTTTCTCACAATATAATTCCAGGCCTTTTCCATCATCTGCAATCCCAAAATCACTGGCAACAGCAAGATATCTGGATGGAATTGACGTTTCCTGACCATAAAGATTAATTTTAAACCAGACTAATAAGGTTTGTTTTAATTTCTCCTTTTGTATCGAACAAATACTTCCGGCATTGATACCGCGTTTCAAGTAATTGCTGCGTAAATTGTTATGCAGATCAAAGACAACATTATATGATCTGATCCTTAGTTTCCCTTTTAATTCAGATAAATCCTTACTCTCCTCACGTAACTGTATACTGTACAGTTCATTTATGTGGGGATTATACTTCAAAAGATCTTCATAAATATCTTTTACAATAAAATCGATTTGCGCCTTTGGATATATTCTTCTCACCTGTCGAATAAAGGGTGTGCTAAGTAAAATATCACCAATCGAACTCAGGCGAATTATTAGTATTTTCTCGGGAGCGCCGGTGGGTGTATTTTTTGAACTCATTTTTTACGGTTGATAATATAATCTACAAAAGATAGGGCCTTTTCTTTTGCGGATCCATTCTGGATTGGATCTAGTGTTTGTTTGGCTTTCTCCGCATATGACAAAGCATATTCGTGGGCAGATTGTAATCCACCATAAGTCTGTATGAATTCATATATATTGTTTATATCTTTTTGTGAAACCCCCTTTTTAATCAACCGAAGAATAAATTTCTTCTCTTTTTCCGGTGAATTTTTAAATGACAATATCAACGGCAAGGTTATTTTCTTTTCCTTCAAATCAGCACCAACAGGTTTACCCAAGATAATCTGATCCCCCTGATAGTCGAGTAAATCATCTTTAATTTGAAAGGCGATACCTAAATTTTCTCCATATTGTCGAAGACGTTCTCTTTCCTCAACCCGGTCACTAACGGTCATCGCTCCCAGTTTACAACATGCGCTGATCAGAGCTGCTGTTTTATCCGATATCATTCTGAAATATTCAGCCTCTGTAATATCCAGTTTTCTACTTTTTTCAATCTGAAGTAATTCTCCTTTACTCAGTCTTTTAGCAGTATCGGCAAGGATAGACATAATCTCTATATCACCGGTTTCTGTTGCGCTAATTAAGGATTTTGCCAACAGATAGTCTCCCATCAATACACTGATTTTGTTTTTCCATATTGCGTTTATGGAAGGAAATCCTCTTCGCACAATTGCTTCATCAACGACATCATCATGAATTAATGTAGCCGAATGCAACAATTCTACAATTGTAGCTACCAAATATGTTTTTTCATTGGGAGAAGAAAGGAGTTTGGCGCTCAGCAGGACGAGGAGGGGGCGTAGACTTTTTCCCTTATGTTTGACAATATACTTGGTAATATTATCGATAAGGAAAACATTGGAGGATAACACATCGGCTAATGTTTTTTTATATTTATCCAGATCATCTTTTAAAAATGCCCTGATCTCAGATAGATTTACACCCATTGATTACTTTTTTATTTATATTTTTATTTAACCACGGAAAGACATATAATAACACGGAATTTAGTCAACTGAAAAATTTGAAGCAAGTTGATTCATTCAGATTGAAGGGCGGTTTCTCTCTTGGAAGTAACGATATAAGAGATAAAAATGCTGAGTTCGTATAAGAGTATAATCGGAATGGCTAAAAACATTTGTGTTGTCGGATCCGGGGGCGTCAGGATTGCGCCTAATACAAAGGCCCCAACTATAGCATATTTGCGGTATTTGCGCATAAATGTCGGGGTTAAAATCCCAAACTTTGATAAAATAAGGCTAAGCATTGGCAGTTCAAAAACTACCCCAAAAACGATAATTAAACGAAGCAGAAATCCAATATAAAAATCCAGAGCAATATTGTTTTCGATATCCATTGGCGCCAAACTTAGAAAAAACTGAAGAGCATAGGGAATGATTATAAAATAGGCGAAAGCTCCACCTAGCAGAAAGCAGAAAACAGAGGCGAAGACAATGACGGGTAACATCTTTCGCTCTTTTTGTAGCAGGCCGGGAGTAAGAAATTGCCATAATTGATAAAAAATAACCGGTAAGCTGATGATAATACCGGCAAAGAGAGCGATTTCCAGTTTGATAATAAAGACGGTCTGAACTTTTAATACCTGCAGAGATACCGGCGGATCAATATTTTTGCCGGGATAAAGAAGAGCTTCTAAAATATAATCAGAAAAGAAAAAGCAAATGACCATCATTACAAAAACAGAGATAATCGATTTTAACAATCGCCATCTTAATTCCTCAAGATGATCCAGAAATGGCATTTCTCTTTCATTAATATTTGAACGCGCCATATATAATTGAAAATAGATTTGAAAAGTTTATAAATCATAGAGCGGGAACTGGCCCGCCAATTCTTTAACTTCTTCTAATACACTTATCTGGATACTTTCATCCTCAACATTAGATAATACCCGGTCAATTAATCCTGCAATCGTTTTCATTTCAGGTTCTTTCATACCCTTGGTTGTCAGCGCAGCTGTACCAAGACGTATACCACTGGTTATCATCGGACTTCTTGTATCAAACGGTACCATATTTTTATTCACGGTCATACCGGCTGTGTGAAGTGCATTTTCCGCAGCTTTTCCGGTAATATCTTTTTCTGTTAAATCGACCAGAAAGACATGATTATCTGTACCTCCGGAAACAATATCGTATCCCATTTCGATTAACTCAGAACTTAGAGCCCGGGCATTGTTAATAATTTGTTGTGCATATACTTTGAAGGACGGTTTTAAATTTTCACCGAAGGCAACGGCCTTGGCCGCAATAACATGCATCAGCGGACCCCCCTGTATGCCGGGCATCACATTACTATCGATTATTTCTGACATCATTTTTACCCGACCCGATTTTGGCGCAACGAGTCCCATTTTATTTTCCGTATCTTTACCGATCATTATCAGGCCGCCCCGCGGACCACGCAGTGTTTTGTGGGTAGTAGAACTCACAACATCACAAAAAGGAATCGGGCTGGGGTGTAACCCTACTGCTATAAGACCGGCTGGATGGGCGATATCTGCAAAAAGTATGCTTCCCTCTTTATCGGTGATTTCCCGGAATTTATCAAATTCATAAAATCTGGAATAGGCACTGGCTCCAACAACTATCATTTTAGGTTTGTGTTCAGCGGCCAGTTTTGCCACTTCATCCATATCAATCAGGCCTGTTTCTCTTTTTACTCCATAGGGGATAACATTATACATTTTACCTGAAAAATTTACCGGTGAACCATGGGTAAGATGACCCCCATGAGCCAGGTTCATACCCAGCATTGTGTCTCCAGGTTTTAAATAGGTAAAATATACTGCCATATTTGCCTGGCTTCCAGAATGTGGCTGGACATTGACATATTCGCAATCAAATAACTTTTTTGCCCGATCCCGGGCCAAATTTTCTGCTATATCAACAAACTCACAACCCCCATAATATCTTTTTGCCGGATATCCCTCAGCATATTTATTAGTCAAAATCGAACCGGCCGCTTCGAGGACAGATCTGCTTACAAAATTTTCAGAAGCAATTAACTCCAGCTTATATTCCTGACGGTTAATTTCACCACGAATAGCTTCATATACATCAGGATCATTAATTTTAATATCTTCTAGCATACTATCCTCTTTATAAGCCTGTCAACTTATTTATCAGATCTACACGCCGTTGATGTCTGCCTCCTTCAAAAGAGGTATTTAACCAAACGTCAACGATATCCATCGCTTTTGACTCTTTGAGTTCTCCACCTCCCAGACAGAGTATATTGGCATCGTTGTGGAGGCGGCTTAATTGTGCGGTATTAATATCGGGGGCGAGGCCGGCACGAATCCCTTTGAACTTATTGGCTGTCATACACATACCAACCCCGGTACCGCAGATGAGGATTCCACGGTCATAATTATCCTGGATTATAGCCATACTTACTTTATAGGCATACTCCGGATAATCAGCGGTGTCCATGCTAAAAGCACCAAAGTCGGTATACTTTAAATTTTTGCTGTCAAGATATCGCTTAAGGGATTCTTTTAGTTGAAAACCCGCGTGGTCGGAACCAAGTGCAATTTGCAAAAGATCAATCTCTATTTAATCCAACTGGTATAACAAGAATCTTTGATATTTTTTCTGTTCTGGTTCATGAATTTTTCTTCTTCAGTCGGAAGATACGGTTTCAAACTATTGATACGTCGACGGGCATCTGCTTTATAATTCGGATCCTTCAATGCTTTCTGGTATTCTTTCTTAGCTTTTTCATATACCAGACCGTCATCATATTTTCTTTTGCGATTACTTTTATTCTGACAATAAGAGACGGCTGATTCATAAACTTCGGCCATAATCATATGGGCCAAGCCAAAACCGGGTTTTGCCTTTAATGCTTTGTTAACCCAATATCTTGCATTTGAGAACTGATTCAGATTTCTATAATCATTAGCAATCGCACACATAATCTCGGCATTATCCGGTTCTAACTCTAATATCTTCTTATACTCAGCAATGGCTTTACCATATTGCTCCAGACTCTCATCACACATGGCTATCAACTTATGTGCTTCCTTGTGATCTGGCTTTTTCTTTATTACAGCCAAAAGAGGGGTGAGTGCCGCTTGATATTCTCCGGCATTATAGGCTGCTTTTCCATATTTAAAAGCAAAATCTATATTTTCCGGATCATTCTCCCAGGCTTTCTTAAAAGCATCCAAACCACCACCGGCGCCGTAAAAATATTCACAGTACAATGCCAAATCATTTGCGTGCTTGCTGCTAGTGGGTTCAAGTTCCACCAGTTTAGTTTGTATCTCGATTGCTTTCTCGTTTTCCTGTTTGTAATAGAGAAAAGCGAGTTTTTCCAGATATTCGGTTTTTTCAGGATTATCCGCGACCAGCGCTTCATAATGTGGAATTGCGCACTCAACCTTACCAAGATTATCCTGTATAAAACCGGCAAAATAATGCAAAATGACATGATCAGGAAAGATTTGCAATCCCCGGTAGCAAACAATTAATGTGCTATCTGCCCGTTGCAGTTGAAAATATGAGTCGGCTAATTTCCGTACCGCATTCCGGGCATATTTTGTAGAATCATTAACAAAAACTTTCCAGAGATACGGTAGCGCTGATTTATAATTTTTGTTTTTATAATACTCGCTACCGAAACTATACCACTGTCTTATATCATCAAATGATATTCCACTATAATCATATCCGTCGTAAACTGTTATAAGTGATTCCGGAGCACAGATGACCTCTTCTTTTTCCAGATCAAACTCATCATCTTCGAATTGGGCAAACAGAATATTTGTATTTAGCAGAAGACCAAATAGAAAATTAAGAATAACAAGATAATATAGATTTTTCAAGGTGCTTCCTCCTCCCATTAAAATTACCTTCCATCACGCACAAACCACAATTCATTGGCGGAAAGTGAAAAGTTAAGGCGGAAAAACATTTCACTCAAGCCATTTATGTTAATATCTCCTCTTTTTCCAGCTTG
>JAGLYF010000173.1 GCA_023132435.1 Calditrichia bacterium
GCCATATTCGTTTACCGGTTGACCTTCTGACAAAAAGTTCATTTGCCCATAAAAAACACCTGCCCTGTAATTCATTTTATTGGCATAAGAGGCTAGTCGTCTTTTTGAAGGCTTAAACTCTATCCCGGCGCCGATTCGATAGTTATTGTTCATGTAGCTCAAGGGTAAGCCGTTAAACAGATATCCAGTTTTCCAGTCTATATAATCAATATCGCCACCAATTACAAAACGTTCAAATGGCTGCCAGGCCATTCCAATAGTTAAATTTAATGGAAATGTAACTTCCTGATATTCCTCAATCGTTTTTTTCGCCGTAATGGATTCTTGCTGAGAATATACGGTCATTTTTGTAGGAATTTTGACACGTGCCCCAATGGTCATTCTTGGTGTTAATCGAAGAAATCCGCTCAACCCAAAACTGGGCCCCTTACCATAAAAATGATATTCATTATTAATATTTATATCTGCATAGGAAATATCAAGATAATTAATCGTTGTATTATCCCTGATTTTACCCAAAATATAGTAGGCAATAAATCCAATTGAGAAGTCCGGAATCGGCGAAAAGGCGGCAATAAATTGTATTTCACTCAGGGTTCCTTTTGTTTTTATCGTCTGAGTTGCTCTGGCGCCAACACCGGCATCTCTTATAACAAATCCTTGATTATTAATACTCTTTGGTTGGATTCCGAATCCGATAGCCATCTTTTTCTTTATAATTGGAACGGCCAGAAATCCTCCTAAAAAGGAACCGTCGACGGAGCTAATCTTATTGGTTGCCGATTCTGTTGCCAGTCCCTGGTAGGCAACACCGAGAGTAAAAGTGGTCCTTGGCATATAGGTCCAAAGAGAATAATTCATTTGATTTAAACTGATAGAATCTACAACGGCCATTGAGAATCCACCCCGTCCAAGAGCAGCAACGGAGTAAGGATAATGATGTTCCCCAATTGACTTTGGAACCAGGGCGAAAACTGATGACTCCCCATAGCTTATAGAGGGGAGAAGTAACAATAGAATTAGTGATAATTTTTTTATCTTTTTCATAATTGCCGTTTCTTTATAATCTTGGATTTGGAATATCATAATACTCGATAATAATTTTGGGAAGCAGGTTTATATCGGATGATTTTGTGCCTTTTACTGCATACACAGATACACCATCCCAATCGTTCTTATAGTGTACCATAAATGATCCAAAGGAGATATCACCGTTTATAATATCCTGCAGAAAATTCTGTGATACCCCGCCTCTTTCTGTTTGTGGAATATCCAAAACATTTTCAGATGGCTCGGAGAGTGATACATTATGGTAAAAACTGAAGACAAATGTGGAATCAACTTCGTAAAAGGGTAAAGAATTAAAATCCGTTGTTACCGTCCGTAAATACATTTGCTCTGAAATATTACTATTAATTACCGAGTTATCCACATCCCGGTTTAAAATAAAACGCATGGTGGCCATTGCAGCATTTTTAGGAATCGTATTTAAATCAAATTTAAAAAGTGATTTGACAGAATATCCGGATGCTATCTTTATCAGAGCAGGATCAAAACTTCCTGTAAAGTCAATCAGAGAAGCATCTTTATCAGCAAAGAGGGTATCGTGTATTGTTGAATCAAGAGACGCATCATAATAAACTGCAACCAATTGGGGCCGCGGGCCGGATAATGAATTATTGCTTGAACCAAATTCTTTGATGTATGAGGCGTTATTAAAATCAACAAGCAGTCCGAAATTATTACCGCCCGCAGTTGTATCTTGCCAAGTATCCATTAACACGGGAGGAAGCTCAATAGCATGAGTAGTCTCGGATTCGTCACTCAATTCAAAATTCGCAATTGTTTCAGGAGATTTGTCAATCTTATCCTGCCAATCCCAATTTTCATCCTCATTAACCGATTCTTCCCAATCTTCCGTAACCATATAGGTTGATCCGATCAATGGTGAAAATGTCTCTCCCTGATTTGACAGGGAGCTCAGAATTAATCGGAGAGAATCTATTTTGAACGAATCTGCGGGTATATTCGCAAATCTTATCAGAAAACGCGTTTCAAAATCAGCATAGGATCCTAAAATAAGTTTTGCACCAAAAGCAGTTGAAACCTTCCCCTCTACAATGGAGGTATCGGAAATCGCATATAATGTATCTAAATATATACCACCGTTATTTATTCTCTCACCGGTAATATCGTGCAATGGATCTCCTTCAATACAGGACCACATTGTGATTGTCAGGAGTAATGATATAATAATTAGTTTTCTCAAATTTCGCACCTATAACATGGATAAAAGGACTGTGAATTTAACCAAATATATTTCCTATGTCAACGCCGCAATCGTTTGTCTGTTCCCTACAAAACAGGGATTTTTTTGAATATTTTTTCATCGATCTTTTTTATCTCCGTTTAATATTCTATTCATCTTTGCAACTATTAATTGATTTCCCTTATGTGTAATTCTATTTGCCGGGCGACATCCAGTAAATTTTCTCCTATAAAATCCGGTTTGTATTCCCATTCATCTTTATCAAATGTATATTCTCCCCGGCCATATCCGGTTAACACAAAACCACTTTTAATATTTAAGTTTTTGGCAAACAGAATATCTTTATACCTATCACCTATCAAATAGGAGTTATTAAGATCTATCTCCTGCTCTTCAATTGCTTTTAAAATCATTCCTGGTTTCGGTTTGCGACAAGTGCAATCAAATTTATATTTTCCCTGACCCTCTTTGGGATGATGCGGACAATAATAGATTGCATCTATTTTTGCTCCCTCGTTATTCATCTTTTTCTGCAAACCTTCATGCAATTCTTTCACAAGCGATTCCTTAAAGTATCCACGGGCAACGCCTGATTGATTTGTTACAACAATTACTTTTAATCCCAGTTTATTAAAGATTTTTATACTTTCTGCTACAAACGGAAAGATAATGAACCGATCAGGATGATTAATATACCCCATTTCCTCATTTATCGTTCCGTCCCGATCTAAGAAGATTGCTCCCTTTGTCATAAGTCAAGAATCCTAAATATTTTTACTTATTTTAACTTTTTTTGTTCATTACGGTATTATAATAACCTATGGTGGGAACAAATCAATTATGATTTAAATCTCTATGGTTTGGCTCTTTTCGGGAGATTTATGGGTATATAAAAGACATTTTAAGATTCATCAAGCATTTTCATATACAGATCAAGATACTCCTTTGCG
Source organism: Calditrichia bacterium (assembly GCA_023132435.1). Classification (GTDB taxonomy): domain Bacteria; phylum Calditrichota; class Calditrichia; order JAJRVZ01; family JAJRVZ01; genus JAGLYF01. Next base: position 3,220 of record JAGLYF010000173.1, read on the forward strand.
GATCGATCCCAGGAAAAATCCTCCTGCATGGCAGATAATTGCAATTCATTCCATAATTCGTTTTTCTTATAGATTTTAAGCGCCCGTTTAACAGCGCGTATAAAATCTTTAGCTGTGTATTTCTCAAAGACAAAACCGTTTCCAGATTTATCATCCGGATTATATTCCGTGATCGTTTCAGCCAAACCTCCCACTTTATGAACGATAGGAATAGTTCCATATTTCAGACTATACATTTGATTCATGCCACACGGTTCATAAGCAGAAGGCATCAGAAAGATATCAGATCCTGCTTCAATCATATGAGCGAGGGTTTCATCAAAGGCCTGATTTAAGCTGATTTTACCTGAGTGTTTTTTCTGAAAACTGAGTATTTGTTTTTCGATTTTTTTGTCTCCAGTACCAAGGATTACGAGCTGAACATTTAATTCCATCAACTGGTCCATCGCCTCCAGAAGCAAGGAAAAACCTTTTTGTTCAACTACACGGGAGATCATACCGATTACCGGCACATCTTCCTGATACTTTAAATTTACCCTGGTCAATAAGACCTGTTTATTTTGTTTTTTCCCCTCCATATCTTCCCCGGTATATTTAAAGGGAATTTTTTTGTCTGCCGATGGTGACCAGACAGTATAATCAACCCCATTTAATATACCTGAAAAAACTTTTGATTTTTTTTGCAGCACTGTTTCCAGTCCATATCCAAACTCCTTTTTAGTGCTAATTTCCCGGGCATATGTTTCAGAAACGGTAGTTATTTGATCGGAATAATTTATAGCACCTTTTAGAAGGTTAATTTTACCATTATTCTCAAAATCACCATTTTCTTCAATTTCCTCTGGTTGAATTTCTAAGGTTGGTGCCATACTTTTCTTGAATATACCCTGGTAGGAAAAATTGTGAATGGTGAAAATCGATTTGATGCCCTGGAGAAAATCGTCGTCTTTATAAACAGTTTGTAAATAATATGGCGCCAAAGCTGATTGCCAGTCATTACAATGAATAATGTCTGGTCGCCAGGATAAAATTTTAAGAGTTTCCAGTGCTCCTTTACAAAAATAGGCAAATCTTTCAGCATTATCCGGAAAATCTTTTCCGGTTGCACGATCCGTATAAAGTCCTGATCGGTTAAAATATTCTGGGATTTCTATAAAATAAATCTGAACCTTACTGTCCGGTAAAAATGCCGATTTCACATTCATGGTACGGGTAACATTATTAATAGTAACAGGTATATCTTTCAGTCTGATAACTTCCCGAAGAACATATTTTCTTTCATTGATGGATTTATATTTGGGCATAATTACCCTGATTTCCTGATTATTCGATTTTAATGCTTTCGGGAATGCTCCTGTAACATCACCAAGACCGCCCGTTTTGGCAAACGGAGAAACCTCTGATGCAAGATACCATACCTTAAACTGATTCATATCCTCTCCACTTTTTAAACTTGTCTACTAGCTGAGGCACTCTGCAATGTATAAATGAAAAATAGTCTCTCTATAATAATTATCAGAACTTCTCTTAACAGAAAAATTAAACCATATTGAGTTTAAAACATTGATCATAGTATACATGTAATTTATCGATGCACCCTTGGGGGAACTAAATGAAAACAAATTGAAGATACCTTTTAAGAAATGCCGGAGAAGAAATCTTTCCATCCATATAAAAAAACTCTCTTACCGAGAGATTTATACGGAAAATTAAAATGAATCCTGTTTTCATTCGTTAGATATTTTAATATTTCTTTAAAAAAATGTCTGTTTCAATAGTCAGTTCTTCTGGACAATAGTCTGTATTTTTATCTTATTGAAAAAACCAGATAAACAGATAACTTTATAATTTAATTAATTTTACGGTATCAAGCAAGCAAAATTGAGGAGCTGTTCTGATGT
>JAGLYF010000174.1 GCA_023132435.1 Calditrichia bacterium
TGTCCCACCGTAGGTGGGACAGAGTTTAATTATGTCATCCTGTTAGGATCTTTGCAGTTGCTTGAAACAGCTTGAACGACAACAGCAAAGATCCCTCCGGGATGACAATGTGTAGATAATCTCTGTCCTCTGTGGTTTTTTTGTATAAATCCGGAGCATCTAAGGAATTCAACATGAGTTTACCCGTTGTTACAATCGTCGGCAGACCTAATGTAGGTAAATCGACTCTTTTTAATCGTATTATCGGTCGGAGACAAGCCATTGTCGATGATAAACCGGGAGTTACCAGGGATCGGAATTTTTCAGAGGCTGACTGGTGTGGTCAGGGCTTCCTTCTGGTGGATACCGGAGGTTACTTACCAAAATCTCAGGATATTATTGAGAAGGCAGTCAAAGAACAGGTGGAAATTGCCATAGAAGAATCTGATCTCATCGTTTTTCTGGTTGATTCAAGAACAGGTATCACCATTATCGATGAAGATCTGGCTCGAATTCTAAAAAATGCGGATCGGGATGTTATTCTGGCTGTGAATAAAGTAGATGCAGGCAAAGACGAATATGAAGTGGGTCAGTTTTATAAATTGGGACTGGGAGATCCGCAACCGATCTCGGCCATGATCGGGAGGAAAACAGGTGATTTTTTAGATAAGGTTATTGAAAAACTAGCCAAAAGACCGGTTATAGAAGAGGATGATGATGCCATACATCTGGCAATCATTGGTAAGGAAAACGTTGGTAAATCTTCTTTTGTGAATACGATATTGAATAAGGAAAGGCAGATTGTTACGGAAATTCCCGGCACGACCCGGGATTCAATCGATGCCCCTTTTCGATATAAAAATCAGGATTATCTGATTATTGATACGGCCGGGCTGAAAAAACGGACAAAAATCAAAGAAAACATCATATTTTACAGTAATTTACGAACATACCGGAGTATTCAGCGATGTGATGTGGTTATATATTTAATCGACGCCGAAAAAGGGCTGACCAAACAGGATGTGCAGATCCTTATGGAGGCAACAAAGGAACGAAAAGGGATCATTTGCGTTTTTAACAAATGGGATCTGGTGGCAAAAGATCACCGGACGATGGATGAAATTAAACGGTATATTGTTGAAAAATTCGGTGATTTACGTTTTATTCCTCTGATATTTACTTCTGTGAAAGAGAAGCAGAGGTTGTACAAAACACTCGATCTGGCCACACAAGTATATAACGACAGAAAAAAACGAATCGCCACATCAGAACTCAATGATTATTTTGGACCTATTCTTGCTAAAACAACACCACCGGCAACAAAGGGCAAGGAGATTAAGATTAAGTATATTTCACAGGTTAAATCAAATCCGCCCCTGTTTGTTTTTTATTGCAATCATCCTAATTTGATTGCTGAGCACTATAAGAGATTTATCGAAAATCGTCTGCGGGAAAAATTTGGATTCATCGGTGTACCACTGACTTTATCATTTCGGGAAAAGTAATGAGAAGTATACTATTATTATTCATACTCATTCTGAATTCGCATGGTGTCCAGATTGATAATATATCAATTCTGGAAAGTTTTATGCGGAGTGAACTCGATAATCAACCAACCTTTCATGACATTAAATGTGGAACCCGTTATGATCTGGCTATAAAAATTCATCAGGATAAATTAGATCCGGGACTATATGAGATGTATGTCCAGAGGATAAGTTCAGAGCCGATAAGACAAAGATCGCTGGTAACGACTTCGGGATTTTTTGAGTTGCACTGGGATGATAGTGGCTCTCACGCAGTTCCACAGGAGGATCTCAGTGGTAATGGCTATCCCGATTATATCGATTCTGCTGCGGTTATATTGGATCATGTTCGGGAAATAGAAGTTGAGCAGATGGGATATTTACCACCACCGGGAGAGGATGGTAATGCGGCTATTCCTTATCATATTTATTTTACCAACCTAATTGACAGCTACGGTAGCACCGTACCAGTAAATATTATCCCGGCAAATTTTCCTCGTACAACTTATACCAGCTATATTGAGATGGATAATGATTATTCGGAGTATTATTTTTGGACAAAAGGATTGGATGCCCTAAAAGTTACCGCGGCTCATGAATTTCATCATGCAATTCAGCTTGGTTATAATTTAAGAGAAGATGATATCTACTTTTTTGAGATGACGTCAACCTGGATGGAAGAGTATATATATCCGGAAATTAACGACTATTTAAACTATCTGGATTACTTTTATTACGTGGTTTCGAATTCAAGATTTGATTTAGATCATTATACCACCTACCCTTACGCCAATAGCCTCTACCTGCAAATGTTGGAAACACAACATGGCGCCTCCATCGTGAGATCAATCTGGGAAAAAATTAAAACCGAAACAAGCCTATCAGCACTGCTTTCAACCCTGGAACAGAATAATACAACCTGGTTTGAATCACTCGGTAAATACGGACTATGGTTATACTATACAGGAGATCGTGCTATATCAGGAAAATTTTTTACCGATGCGGCCTTTTTTCCACAGGTTACAATAAAAAGGGAAGATAATATTGAATTTGACGCTGCTTATGTCGATAGTGTGAATATCAAAGAAATTGCAAACAGGTTTTTGGAATTTCAGGATGTTCGGGGAAGAATACTAGATATTCAGGTGATCGCGAATGAAAATTATGAAAGTGGTTTCCGCAGTATGACGCCTCATTCGTATTCACAAGTGTATCCGGTAAATAACCTGATAACAACTCCTCCGATTGATTCTGATCAAATGGTTTTAGTCATTACAAATGCCGAAAAGAATGAAATTCTGACGGTCATAAATATCACCTTGAGTGGTTCAATTGATTTAACATCTGTTTATCCTTTTCCAAATCCTGTAAACACAAAAGATGCAGAGATTGTTCGATTCCAAAATGTTCCTCCTGAGGCAGAGCTGCATATATTCAGTGCAACAGGTAAGAGAATAGCCCGGGTTGAAAATCAGGGTTCTTCCCGGATCAGGTCCTGGTATCTAAAAAATGATGATGGCGAAAAGGTTGCAGCCGGGATTTATGTGTTCCTTGTACAGGGAGAGGGTGGTCTGCTGAAGAGTGGAAAATTTTCAATTATTCGGTAGGGGCATGGTGTGCCATGCCCACATATTAAAACAGGGCGCCAAAGCTGTCCCAAGCGATGCGAATTGAATAATCAATATCCAACAAGGAAATATCAATTTTGAAGGAGTAAAAATCACAAATCGCGTATCCAGCATCCAGCATCCAGTATCGAGAAACGAGAAGCGAGAAATGAGAATCGAGAAATGACCAGATTAATCAGCTTCATAATCCTGTTAAGTATCTTTATCGTAGATGATTTATCTGCCAATAATCTTCTTCATCAGGCAGATAGTCTCTATGTTCATCAAAATTATTATGAAGCGTTGAACCGTTATCGCCTGTTACTGGATCGAGATCATTTTTTACGGGAAGATTTTGCGATTAATTTTAAGCTCGGTATATGTTATCTGAGAAATAACAATTTTGATGAAGCAGAAAAAGTATTTAAACAACTCAGAGAGAAATCTGACCAGATTTCCGAATACGTAGATTATTATCTTTTTCTCACCTCTTATCATAAGGATAAATCCTGGCTGGTTTTTAGCAAAGGCAGAAAATTTTTAACAGACTATGCCGGTCATTTTCTGACTGATTCAGTTTTATATAAAATTGCTGAATATGAGTTCGGAATAAAGCAGTATCGCAAGGCTTTTAATGACTACGCGCGTCTGTCAGGAAAGAAGAAGATGAAATCGCTCAAACCGTATCTGATGTCACAAATGGTATTATGCAGATGGTATTTGAATGATAAAAATGATGCTCTGGAGCGGATGTATCAGGTGATGAAAAAATATCCTTCTGATAAGGCAGCGTTAGAGATGGCAGATTTTTTCCAATCTTATCAAACGCCTTCAGAAAAGTATGATTTTGCTATTGCTTCCGTTTATTTAAAACATCATCAATATCAGAAATTAACTAAGAGACTGGAAGAATTTATTCAGAACACCAATAATCCGGCACATAAAGAAAGAGCAAGATATTATCTTGTTCAAATTTACTATGCAAAACAGGAATACCAGACCGCATTATATGGATTCAAAAATCTTCTTACCGGATTAAAATATAATTCGATCGAATCAAGACTTCGTTTATCGATTGCCCGTTGCTATTTACGACTCGATAAAAAAAATGAAGCAGTTATTGCTTACCTGGATTATGCAAAACGTTATCCCAGACGCCGAATGGCTGTGGAAAGCACCTGGAAAGCGGCCTGGATATATGAAGAATTAGGGATGATTTCTGAGGAATTAGATGTATACAAAGGATTATTGAAACACTGGCCGCGAAGTAAATATCGTAATGAAGCAAAATTTCGTATAGGACTTTCCTATCTAAGACTAGGCAATTACATACAGGCCGAACGTGTATTTAAGGAAATTCAAAACTCAAAATTGTCAGATTTTCACCGCACGAGAAGTTCCTACTGGTTAGCAAAATCATATAAAATGAGGGGAAAAACGAAAGAATCATCTGAAATATTGACAGATCTTGCCAGCGACTTATTTAAAAGTTATTATAGTTTGAAAAGCTATACTTTACTTGAGGATCAGACAGAATCCTTGTCCCATATCAAGGAAATGTTAGCCGATTCAAAGAATCCTCTGCGTTTTTATACGGATTCGATGGAGCCGGTGATGGATCGGTTTGAGAAACTCTTTTTGATCCGTGAAGTACTTGGTGAGGATGTTGCTCTTACGGAACTTTCCGAAAAAAAATATTCTCCGGAAACTCTGAAGGGATGGATATCACTTGCTGAAATTTATAAAAAACTTGGAGCCTACAATCATGCTTTCCGGATTTATGATTATATAAATAACAAGCATTTCTCCGATTTAACTACTCTTGAAAAACCGTTTTTACTAAAGGAATCATATCCGCTTTATTATGATAATATCATAGGGAGTTACGGATCGGTTCGGGATCTTGATAAAAATCTTGTTCTGGCACTAATCCGGGCAGAGAGTGGGTTTAACCGAAGGGCACATTCCTGGGCTGACGCTTATGGACTGATGCAAATTATACCTCGGACAGCCAGAGCGTTAGCAAGTGAACTTAATGTTGTCTGTACTATTCCCAATGATTTGTTTGATCCTGTTATAAATATTAATTTTGGAACACATTATTTAAATACACTTTTTCGACAATTCGGTAATAAACCGGAATATGCCCTTGCTGCTTACAATGCCGGACCTCATCGTGTCCAGCGATGGAAGACTTTCAAATTTTCAGATGACATTGACTTTTTTGTAGAAAATATTGAATATTCACAAACCCGAACTTATGTTCGCAGGGTAATGCGAAATTATTGGATATATATGCTTCTTGATCAAGTACACTAACCTCAGATATTTTTAACCACTGAGTACACTGAGATATTTATTTAATTTTTAGCTATTACCTGAGAACTAATTTACTTAAATTATTCAAAATAAATTGTGATTAAGATTATAAGTAACATAAAATCAAAGATTTAATCCCCTTTATTAATCACGCCAGTAGGCGGATTCGCCTGCCGGCGAAGGGGAGACTTTAGTGTTACCATTTGATAGATCTATAATTCATGAATTAATCAGATTTATTAATTATAGGGACTTAATTTTAATGTGACATTTTTTAATTATTTGTTTTTATTTAAGTTATATATACTTAGTGTCCTCAGTGGTAATTAATACAGGCCAATAAAGTATATATATTTTCTTGACTTAAACTTTCTTTTTTTTATATTTTTAATGTTCTTGCTTTTATCTATATAAATTGAATACAATTACCTGGAGGGATAGATGAAAATTAAAGAAAAAATTGAGAATCATGTGGCGGTATTATCACTTCACGGAAAAATGATGGGGGGGCCGGAAACAACAGCTCTCCATGATCATATCCGGGGTCTGATGAAGGACGGGATAAGCAAAGTGGTAATTGATCTTGGTGGTGTTAAGTGGATTAATAGCTCAGGATTGGGTGTTCTGATGGCCGCAATGACAACTCTTAAAAATTCAGAAGGTCAGATGAAATTGGCCAATGTGACAGAAAAAGTAGAGAGCTTGTTAATGATTACTCAACTTATTAGAATTTTTGATACCTTTGATTCGGTAGACCGGGCAGTTTCCTCGATGTCTGAAAAATAAATTTTACTCTTTTATGGATAGTACTCCGGGCCACTCATGGAATATTACTCTTGATGAGGCAAAAAAACTTCAAAACAGTCTCGCCCAAAAGACAAAAATATGTCAATTACCTTCTAATATAAAGCGAGTGGCTGGTTTTGATGTTTCCTACCTGAAAGAAGAAAATATACTGATTGCAGGGATGGTCATAATTGATTATCCCTCTCTTAATTTTTGCGATAGTTTCGTAATAACCGATCAAATAAGCTTTCCCTATATACCCGGATATTTGAGTTTCAGGGAAGCACCTGTCTTATTAAAGTTGATCGAAAAACATCATCATCTGGCAGATATCTTCGTTTTTGATGGACATGGTATTGCGCATCCCCGCGGTTTCGGTATTGCCTCTCATATCGGTGTTCTGACAAATGGGCCGAGTATAGGTTGTGCCAAAAAAAAACTCGTTGGTGAATATAATCTTCCTGAAATAACAAGGGGTGCGAAGACAGATCTTACTTTAAAAGGAAAGATAATTGGGAAAGTTTTGAGGACAAAAGATAAAACAAAACCTGTCTTTGTATCTGTTGGACACCTGGTTTCATTGGATGAAGCAACTCAATTTATTTTAAATTGTACAGGAAAATATCGCTTGCCGGAACCTACCAGGTTGGCACATTTAACCGTGAGTAAATACAGAAAAAGTATCATGAGTCTGTAGTGTCAGAAGTTCTATGAAAAAATATATAGGAAAAAATGAAACCACAGAGGCCTCAGAGAAAATCTACAAAAAAAAGTAATTCTTCGACTGAGTTACAGGATCTGAAAAATCAGCTGAAGCGTAAAATTAATGAAATGCATTCTATGCAGCAGATTGGGAAAACACTAAGTTCTGTACTGGACAGGGATCGTTTACTGGTTCTGATTATGGATGAAGTTACCCGATTGATGGATGCTGAGCGTGGTACGCTTTATATTGTTGAGGGTGAAAAAGGCGAACTGTGGTCCAAGATTGCCCAAAAATCTGAGATAAAGGAAATACGCTTAAAAATAGGAGTAGGAATTGCCGGTCATGTGGCAAAAACAGGTGAGATAATTAATATTAAAGATGCCTATAATGATGAGAGATTCGATCCGACCACAGACAAAAAAACGGGATACAGAACACGATCCATCCTTTGTATGCCTATCCGTGAGCCTGTCAAGAAAAAAGGGCAGGTAGGTGAAATAATTGGTGTACTGCAAATACTGAATAGAAAAGAGGGTGTTTTCACGGCTGAAGATGAAGACCTTTTAACCAGTCTCTGTTCACAGGTTGCTATTTCTCTCGTAAATGCAAGATTGTATGGTATCCTGGATAACAGGGCCAGGGAACTGGATTTATTATTTAATCTCGAAAAGGAGTTAAGCCGGGCTTATGATGTAAATGAAATGTCAAAAAACCTGGTTAAACTCATTCCTAAATCCCTCGATTCAGAACATCTGATACTTCTCTTTTTGGATGATGAAGGAAAAGCAATATCATATCAATTTGCAAATCAGGTTAAAGAAGATAAATTGAAAACCGCACCTTTTTCAGTGGAAAAAGGAATCTTAAACTATGTTTTGGATAAGAAGGAAATTTATCTGACTAACGATGCTCCCAATGATAAATATATTGATCAGGAGTTGATGAAATTTTTGAAACTAGAGGTACAGAATGTTATCTGTGCACCACTTATAAATGAAAAAGGAGTAATTGGCGTATTTTATTTGATCAACAAGAAAGGAGAGCACGGATACTATACGAGCAATGATAAAAAAATTCTGGAATCAATATCTAGTCAAATTGCCCGGGGAGTCGAAAATTATCGTTTAAAAGAAGAAAAAATGAAAGCCGACCGTTTATCGGCCATTGGTAATATGATGAGTACGATTGTGCATGACCTGCGTACTCCTATGAATAATATCTATGGATTTGTAGACTTAATGCTCGAAGAGGATGAACAGGAAACCAGAGAAGAATATGCCGGAATTATAAATGAACAGATCAAGATACTGACAAATATGACAACCGATGTTCTGGATTTTGCTAAGGGAAAGACCACTATTCTACCTGTTAAATATCCCGTTGATAAACTGGTAAAGGATTTTGCCAAGTTTTTTAAGGATGATACCAAACGAAAAGGATTCAATTTTGAATGGGCAGTAAACGTCTCCAGTATGATCTATATTGATCCTGAAAAAATAAACCGTGTTTTTATGAATATAATGAAGAATTCCCTGGAAGCGATGAAAAAAGGTGGCACCTTTAGTCTTACAGCAGAAGAGCAAAATGGTGAAATTCTTTTTAGTCTGAAGGATACAGGAAAGGGTATCCCAGAGGAAATCAGAGATAAATTATTTGACTCATTTGTTACCAGTGGTAAAAAAGGTGGTACCGGCCTGGGGCTGGCCATTGTAAAGAAAGTTGTAGAGGAACACAAAGGGAAAATTGAAGTTGAATCGGAACCCGGGGTTGGGACAACATTTAAGCTTTATTTCCCAAAGGTCTGATTATGTCATCTTTATCAATTATAACACATCCTGTTTATCTTGAACATGATACAGGATATGGCCATCCGGAGAGACCGGAACGTCTTGAAGCAATTCTGGAGAGTTTAAAAAACAGTACTATACTGACAAAATCAGAATTGATTGAACCGCAAAAAGCAAAAGATGAATTTATTGTAACTGTACATTCTGATGCTTATTTTCGAAATGTATCAGAGGCAATCCTCAGGGGAGAACGCACACTGGACAATGGTGACACCGTTGCTTCTGAAAAATCTCTCGATGCGGCTTTGTATGCTGCTGGTGCGATGATTGAGGGTATTGACCTGTTGAAAAACGAAATCTCAAACAAGGTGTTTTGTGTGGTACGACCGCCTGGACATCACGCAGAAAAAGACCGGGCTATGGGCTTTTGTATCTTTAATAATGTTGCAATTGCTGCCCGGTATGCTCAACAGAAGGGTTTGGCCGAAAATGTGTTGATAATTGATTGGGATGTTCATCATGGAAACGGAACACAACATATTTTTGAAAGTGACAGTTCTGTATTCTACTATAGCACACATCAGTATCCCTTTTATCCAGGAACGGGGTCTGAACAAGAAGTAGGATTAGCGGAAGGAGAGGGATTTACTTTGAATCGTCCGCTGAAATCGGGTAGTACAGATAGTGAATATCTTAATGCTATTGAGCATGATCTGGAACTCATAGAAAAAAAATTCAAAGCAGACCTGGTGATTATTTCCGCGGGTTTTGATGCTCACCGTGATGATCCGTTAGCTGGCATGCAGGTTACAGAGGATGGTTATTGGAAGTTTACAGAACTGGTTTCCAGATACGCCTGGCGATATTCTGAGGGAAGGATTTTATCCGTCCTTGAAGGTGGATATCATCTCAGTGCTCTCGCTGATAGTGTTCTCGCTCATCTTGATTGTCTTATTAAGCATTGAGGTAAATTATGAGAGTTTTGATAATTCTTTTATGCTTTTTTTATTCTTGTGGTCAACAGAAATCCATAAATCAAAGATCAGAAAAAATGTATGAAAAAATGCGTTTAAGCATGGTCGAAGATCAGATCGAGAGACGTGGTGTAAAGGATGATAGAGTTCTGCATGCCATGCGTGAAGTGCCGCGTCACGAATTTGTACCCAATCACCTTAAAAAATATGCCTATGCTGATGAACCATTACCGATAGGTGAAGACCAAACAATTTCGCAGCCATATATTGTTGCTTATATGACAGAATATCTGCGTCTTGGAGAAGAGGATATTGTATTAGAAATCGGTACAGGTTCAGGCTATCAGGCTGCTGTTCTTGCCGAGATTGCTGATACAGTCTATACGATAGAAATAGTTGATGTATTAGCAAAAAGGGCAGAAAAGACTTTAGAAAGACTGGGCTACGAAAATGTTCTAGTCAAACGAGGAGATGGTTATGCCGGCTGGCCGGAACATGCACCCTATGATGCGATAATTATTACAGCAGCACCCACAAAAATTCCGCAACCACTGCTGGAACAGTTAAAAATTGGCGGATTTATGATCCTGCCACTGGGCGATTACTCCCAGGAATTGGTGTTGATCGAGAAAAATATAAAAGGCTTCGAACAAAAAAGACTACTACCGGTCAGATTTGTACCAATGACAGGTGAGATAGCTGAATGAGCTGTCAATTGTGATATTTAATCGAGAAGAACTCACCCCCTGGCCTCCGCCAGTAGGCGGATCTTTGACCCCCTTTGGGGGGTTGAGGGGAAAAAGAGGGTTCTGCTATGATTGATCGATGGCAAGATGCACCCCTTCTCTTGTTAAGAGAAGGGGGTGGGGATGAGTTCATA
>JAGLYF010000175.1 GCA_023132435.1 Calditrichia bacterium
ACGACCTCACCCCTGGCCCCTCTCCTGGTAGGAGAGGGGAATTAGGATCGGATACACTTGTTGTATGGTATGATGTGCCTCCACTCTTGTGAAGAGAGGGGGAATAAACGATAAATAGGAATAACAATCTTGAAATCGAAAGAGATTATAGAGATAGCTGAGAAGATAATAAGCGGCCGAATGGAATTAGATTACCTCAGTAGCTTATATGGAACAGTAATTTTCAGGCAGGACAGAGAGTATATATCTGAAAATGAGCTTCAACAAATACAATCAACCCTCCTCGCTAATGGTATATATTCACAAACTCAGAAAACGACAAAGGAATATTTGCTTAGATTACTGCTAGATTATTCGAAAGTTAAGAAGGAAAATACCCGGATAAACCTGATCCTTTTTATTATAACCATTATAACAACTACGCTAACCGGTGCGATGCTTATAGGGAGTGATCCGTTTTTGACTCTGGAAGGACTGGCCAAAGGATTTCCATATGCCGTCGCTATTTTAAGTATCCTCGGTGCACATGAAATGGGACACTATCTTTATGCCAAAAAGTATCGCATTTATGCTACCTTACCATATTTTATACCTTTTTTTATCCCGGCATTTAACATAGGAACTCTTGGAGCTTTTATAAAAATACGTTCGCCCATACCAGATAAAAAGGCACTTTTTGATGTGGGGGTTGCAGGTCCCATCGCAGGATTTGTAGTCAGCCTGTTTTTTTTGTTTTTGGGATTTAGTTTACTACCTGATCTTGAGGGGGTAAAAGATTATGTTACCCAAATTCATGACTGGAGTGAAACAGGCGAAGATGCATTAACCCTGGGCAATCCAATATTATTTGATTTGATTCGAAAAATGATGGGCGGTGAACATTTACCAATGTATGAAGTATATCATTTTCCGTTTATATTTGCCGGCTGGATCGGATTATTTGTTACCGCCTTAAATTTAATGCCAATAGGGCAGCTCGACGGGGGACATATCAGTTATGCTTTACTAGGGAAAAAGGCAAAATTCGTGGCTATCGGTGCGTTTATCGCTTTGGCCTTACTCAATTTTTATTCAACAAACTGGATCCTGTGGACCATTTTAATTCTGCTAGTCATCCGATTAAAACATCCTCCTACATTAAATGATAGCATTGAACTTGATTCGAACAGAAGAACGCTGGCATGGATATCGTACATCATATTTGTTACCTGTTTTTCCCCCATGCCTCTGTATTTTTCCTGAAGAATAATTACCTCGAAAGCGAGCTAAGCATTGGAAATAATCTTATTTACAATTGGATCGATAGTAATTTTCCTTGTCATTATTAACTACCTAAGAAAACTACATTTAGATGCCATACATTTTAATTTTCTCGAACTGGCCGATAGTATAGGCGGACAGGTGATGCGAAGAGGGATATTATCCAGACCTGTTTATCACGGCGCCTTCAAAAGTATTGAACTGACTATTAATTTCAGTTCCGAACGTACCCAAAAAAAACGGCGGCAATATCTGGATATCAGCATGGCAAAAAATTCCAAATACAATATTACGATTTCCACACAAGATTGGATAGCGGATAGAAACGAAGAATCTTCATCTGCTTTTGAACCTCTGAAAATACCTGGAGATGTGAACTATGTAATATTAAAGCCAGCAAATGTGACCTATGTTAAGAAAAACAATGAAAACAAATTTATTGAGTGTGTAAAAGATCTCACACCGTTTACTTATATCTATATTGGTCAAAGTGGAATTCTTTTTGAACGTGAGTGTAACAATATTGCTCAGTGTACAAAACCTCCAAAACTAAAAAATGCGATTGAACTTTTATTTGAGATTTCAAAAACTCTCCAGTAATGACAATACCAGATCAATTTCGTGCAGGATACATAGCAATAATTGGAAAACCAAATGTCGGTAAATCCACTTTGATGAATGGATTGCTCGATTTTAAATTATCCATCATATCGCCCAGACCACAAACTACCCGCCGACGTGTTATGGGCATCATGAACAGACCTTCGTATCAGATTATTTTTCTTGATACTCCTGGTCTGATTGATCCAAAATACAGATTACAAAAGGTATTAGGAACATTTATTGAGTCATCGATTCTCGATGCTGATATACTTCTTTATCTGGTAGATTGCAAAATTAACAATGCGGAGAACCTGATAATAATTGAAGAAGAAATTCAGATACTTTCAGAGATTAATCTACAAAAAAAACCGGTCATCTTGATTATAAATAAAATTGACTTATTTCCGATAGACAATTTGCTACCGTTACTTAATAGTTATGCAGATTTATATCCATTTCAAAAATTAATCCCGGTTTCTGCTTTAAAAAAGGATGGATTGAAAGAACTTGAGATGGAAATGAAACAGGCTCTACCTCTGCACCCACCTTTTTATGATCCGGACGTGTTGACTGAGCAGCCGGAAAGATTTTTTGTTGCTGAGTTTATACGTGAACAAATATTTTTTAATTTTCATGAAGAAATCCCGTATTCAACCGAGGTACAGATTGAGGAGTTTAGAGAACGGGATAAGGGAAAAGATTTGATTCATGCTGTTATCTATGTTGAACGGGAATCTCAAAAAGGGATTATCATTGGAAAAAAAGGCTCAAGCCTAAAAAATATTGGGATGAAGGCCCGAAAAGTAATAGAAAAATTTCTGGACCGTGAGGTATATCTTGAATTGCGGGTTAAGGTAAGCAAAAACTGGCGGAAAAGTGAGAATCAGATTAAAAGATTTGGATATTAGATGCTAGATGCTGGATGCTGGATGCTGGATACTCGATCCTCAATGTCATCCCGCAGGGATCTATGCAGTTGCCGGTAGAATATAGATGTTGGATATTTGATATTGGATGGTGAAGATCTATTCCCCCTTAGAAAAGAGCCTGTCCCGCAACTGCGGGAGGGGTAGGGGGTTGTTACGAAATTGATGTTTGATGATAAATGTTGGATATTTGATAATTGAGATTTATTTGTTATTTGGAATTTGATCATTGGAAATTAGTACAATATGAAACCTAAACTATTACTATTTGATATTGATGGTACCCTTATATCTGCTCGTGGAATACCGAAGAAAGCGATGGCTACAGTCCTGGCCAGCAGATATTCTACCTTTCAATATGACAAATCGTATGATTTTTCCGGTAGGACCGATCCTGAAATTATTGAACACCTTTTGCGATATGATAATAGAGAATTCTCGGATACATTGATTAAAGAAATACTTCGGGACTTTTGTATCGAACTGGAAAAGGAGTTTTTTGATGGACACAGGCCTGAAATTCATCCCGGAGTAAATGGATTGATTCAAAGATTAAGAACGACTGAGAATGTTTTTTTGGGATTAGTTACAGGCAATGTTTCTGAAGGTGCACGAATAAAATTAGAAGCGGCTGATTTGCACCGATATTTTCCGGTCGGCGGATTTGGGGACGATTCCAAGGATCGTAATGAATTACCACCAATTGCTCAAAAAAGAGCAGAAATCCATTACAACAAAATATTTGAGTCTAAGGACATCTGGATTATTGGAGATAGCATTCACGATATAGGTTGCGCCAAAAATAACGGTCTCCGCTGTCTTGCCGTATCAACAGGCCTGACAAGCAGGGAAGATCTTGCTGCTGTAAACCCGGAATTTCTTGAAAATGATCTGTCAGATTTTGAAAGGATCCATGAAATCCTGGTACATAGTTAACCGTCTTTTATATGAAAACAAGTCATAAAATAATATGTGGTGATGCCCGGTACATGAATTTAATTGATGATGAATCTATGCATTTGCTCATAACCTCGCCCCCTTACTGGCAGCTCAAGGACTATGGAGATCAACGGCAAATTGGATATAATGATTCATATGAAAATTATATAAACCATCTGAATTTGGTTTGGCAGGAATCATTCCGGATTTTAAAACCAGGATGCAGAATGTGTATTAATATCGGAGATCAGTTTGCCCGATCAGTTTATTATGGCCGGTATAAAGTTATACCAATCCGCACAGAGATTATCAAATTTTGTGAAACTATCGGTTTTGATTATATGGGAGGAATAATCTGGCAAAAGGTTACAACTACAAATACTACTGGTGGAGCAGTGGTGATGGGATCTTATCCCTTTCCGAGAAACGGTATTCTTAAGCTGGATTATGAATTTATATTATTATTTAAGAAACAAGGTCTGTCTGAAAAGATCACGAAGGAAAAAAAGGAGCTTTCCAGGTTGTCACCGGATGAATGGAATGCCTATTTCTCAGGGCACTGGAAGTTGCCCGGAGAGAAGCAATCCAGGCATCTGGCAACATTTCCGATTGAGTTGCCAAATCGATTAATCAGGATGTTTAGTTTTGTTGGTGATACTATCGTGGATCCTTTTTTAGGTAGCGGGACGACTTTAGTGAGCGCTAAAAACCTGGATAGAAATTCCGTTGGTATTGAAATTAATAATGAATTTATACCGATTATAAAAAGAAAATTTAAAAACTCAGAGTCAGAAAATTCCACAGAATTTGAGTTGGAGTTTGACAAGCAAATTGTTACTGACATCAATTTTGAGTCTCGAATAGAGGCTTTACCTTATATCTTTAAAGATCCACATAGACTCGACAAAAAAATGGATCCACAAAAAAAGTCTTTCGGATCTAGAGTAAAAACAGGTGATAAATAATAAGACATTTCTCAACGCACACCTGATTAAAACCGGAATTGCGACTGCTGATACAGAAAGAGACTATAAATATCAAAACTTGTTTAAAAAATATGAGAGGCTCGCTAGATAATATTAGCCTGTATTAGGCAACGGTCCTTCTTTTTTCAGGAAAAAAAATGTCTGATCAACAAATACGATGCTTTATTGCTATTCGCTTATCTCAGGAAGCCCAGGCGCAAATTTCAAATTATATTGAGGATCTAAAAAAATATTCTAACGATGTTCGCTGGGTCAGGGCGGAAAATATTCACCTGACCCTAAAATTTCTAGGTGAAATTGAATCTTCCAGGGTTGATCGGGTAAAAGAATGTCTGTATCCGATCAGTAGTGAATTTTCTTCATTCAGTTTAAGCATCTCCGGATCCGGATGTTTCCCTGGTAAGAAACGCCCCCGGGTATTCTGGTTAGGTATGAAACAGGATAAAGAAAATCCTTTATTCAGCGTCCATAAGCGGATTGAAAATCAGTTATTAAAGTTGGATTTTGAAAAAGAAAAAAGAAGATTCTCAGCACATTTAACATTGGGCCGGGTCCGGGCAAGACAGCCGGTCGATTTTTCAGAATTATTCACTTTCCTCGAAAACAATCCCTTTACACCTGTAAAATTTCCGGTTCAGAAAATTTATTTCATACAAAGCTATCTTAAACCAACCGGCGCGGAATATCAGATTATAGAGACGTATCCACTAAATTAATTGAATCTGATTTTATCGTGAATTAAATTCAACAATTTATAAGATCAATCCGGGTCACCAAAAAATCAGATCAGGTTATATATTAATCAGGAAATCAAGGAAATATTATGTCAGAATTCAAACCTCACATCCCTCCAGAATCCGAAATAAAGGACTTTAGTGTCAAGGCGCTTCTCGCAGGTGCTGTTTTCGGAATTCTGTTCGGTAGTGCGAATGCGTATTTGGGTTTACGGGTCGGTTTAACGATCAGTACGGCAATTCCTCTGGCTGTTATCTCGGTTGCATTTTTTAAATCTTTTAGCTGGCTGTTTGGTAAAACTTCTATTCTTGAAGCGAATATTGCACAGACTACCGGCTCAGCTAGCTCATCTCTGGCATCGGGTATTATTTTTACTATTCCTGCTCTGTTTATCTGGGGTTTTAAACCGGAACTATTCCAGATTACCTTACTCGGAATGCTGGGCGGAATGCTGGGTATCGTTTTTATGATTCCGCTTCGTCGTTTTCTAATTGTAAAAGAGCACGACACCTTACCATATCCGGAAGGAACTGCTGCTGCTCAGGTACTTATAGCGGCTGATGTTGGAGGAAGTAAGGCTAAATATGTTTTCCAGGGTTTGGGACTGGGTGCGATTTATAAAGGTCTTCTTTCATTTGCCAAATTATGGCCAGGCGAAATAGGTATTAATATCCCAGGTTTAAAAAAGGGCGAATTAGGCCTGGAAGCCACACCCGCTTTGCTGGGCGTAGGTTATATCCTGGGATTCCGGATCTCTGCCATCATGGTGGCCGGAGGACTTCTATCCTGGTTGGGTATTATTCCTACAATTGCACATTTTGGGGAATTGTTACAGAATCCTATGTTTCCTGAAAGTGAAAAACTGGTTTCTGAAATGAGTGCGCAATTGATCTGGACAAGATATGTCCGTTATATCGGCGCTGGTGCAGTGGCGGTTGCTGGTATAATAACAGTCTTTAAATCACTGCCAACAATGATTAATTCGTTAAAAATCGGATTAAAGGAAATATCACCCAAAGCGATTACAGAAATTGCCAGCAGAATAAGAACTGATAGCGATCTGTCTTTTAAAGTTGTAATTGCAGTTATGGGCTTATTTGTCATCATCGGAGTAGGGACTCCATATGTTGTCGGTGTTGAACAGGTACTGATAACACGTATTGTAGGATCACTGGCAATCATATTTTTTGCCTTTATATTTGTAACCGTTTCTTCAAGAATTGTCGGTTTAGTAGGTGTTTCGTCAAATCCCACTTCTGGTATGGCGATTGTTACCCTGATGGGAACCAGTGCGGTTTTTTATCTTCTGGGATGGACTGATGGATTGAGCAAAGTAGCGGTTTTAACAATCGGGACCGTGGTGGCTGTCGCTGCTTCAATTGCCGGTGATATTTCCCAGGATCTTAAATCCGGGTATTTAATAGGGGCTACCCCCCGAAAGCAACAGGCCAGTGAACTATTCGGTGCCTTCAGCTCTGCTTTTTTTATAGCATTTGCGGTTGTAACGCTTGGAGAAGTCTATGGATTCGGTTCGAAAGAATTACCTGCTCCGCAGGCAATGTTGATGAAAACAGTTGTCGATGGGGTGCTACAGGCAAATCTGCCCTGGAATCTGGTTTTAATTGGTGCCAGTTTCGCGATTGTCGCTGAATTGTTGTCGGTCCCCTCACTTCCGTTTGCTGTCGGGATTTATTTACCGCTCTCAACCATGACCCCGGTGTTTATCGGTGGTGTTATAAAATATTTTGTTGAGGCGAAAAGAAATAAAAAGACGGAAGATGTAGCTGAAAAACAAACAGATACAGGCGTATTGTTAAGTTCCGGTTTAATTGCCGGAGAAGGAATTATGGGTGTGCTTATCGCCGGATATGCGGTATGGACAACAACACGTCCTGAGGGTGTATCCTTCGGCCTGACAGGTATTGCCGGAGACTGGGTCTCTTTTATAATCTTCAGTGCATTGGGATATTTCCTGTTCCGTTTAGCGGTCAGAAAGAAAAAAGTTTCACAGTAATATTAAAATTAGGGTTTATGTCAGGAGGATAGCGTGCCGAATGAACCAACTGTGGATTTACAATTGGCTATTGAACATGGTTTGAGCGAAGAAGAATATGAGAAGATCTGTAAAACATTAGGACGAACACCGACCTATACGGAACTTGGGATCTATTCGGTAATGTGGAGTGAACATTGCAGTTATAAAAATTCACTATTACAGCTAAAAACGCTTCCAAGAGAAGGTGAAAAACTCCTGGTAGGTGCTGGTGAAGAAAATGCCGGTTTGATTGATATAGGTGATGGTTATGCAGTTGCCTTCAAGATTGAAAGTCATAATCACCCCTCTGCGGTAGAACCTTATCAGGGGGCAGCAACGGGCGTCGGCGGGATTATGCGTGATATATTTACTATGGGCGCACGCCCGGTTGCCGCATTAGATTCTCTCCGGTTTGGCGAGTTGGACAAGCAAAAGAATCGCTATTTATTCAGTGGTGTGGTAAAAGGAATTGGAGATTATGGAAATTGTCTTGGAGTCCCGACCGTTGCTGGCGATGTTTATTTTGAGGAATGTTATACGGATAACTGTCTTGTCAATGCAATGACAGTAGGCGTGGCGAAAAAAGGAAGAATTGCCAAAGCAATTGCAAAAACTCCAGGCGCGGCCGTATATGCCATTGGCTCATCCACCGGTCGCGATGGTATCCATGGTGCTACATTTGCCAGCGAGGAACTCAGTGATGAATCCGAAGAAAAACGCAGTTCAGTTCAGGTAGGTGATCCGTTTACTGAAAAATTACTTCTCGAAGCTACATTGGAATTAATTAAGGAAGATGTAATTGAAGGTATTCAGGATATGGGGGCTGCTGGTCTGACCAGTTCCAGTTCAGAAATTAGCGCAAAGAGTGAACTTGGCATTGAATTACAACTTGATAATATGCATCTCAGAGAAAAAGATATGATACCTTATGAAATTATGCTCTCTGAGTCTCAGGAACGAATGCTCGTGATATGTAAACCAGGGAAAGAAGAACTTTTTGAGGAGATCTGCAGAAAGTGGGATCTTGATTTTACCAAAATTGGTAAGGTAACTGATGATAAAAATCTGAAAGTATTTTTTAAGGGCGAAATGGTCGCGGACATCCCATCAGCCAGCCTTGCCGCCGGAGAAGGTGCCCCTGTTTATGAACGGGAATCAAAAAGACCGGCCTACCTGGATCAGGTCCAAAATTTGAATATTGATACATTACAAGTACCAGAAGACATTTCTGCCGCATTTATGAAAGTATTTTCCTCCCCGAATATTGTCAGTAAGCAGTGGGTTTATGAACAGTATGATTATATGGTCCGTACAAATAGTGTGATTCAACCGGGTGGAGATGCTGCCGTTGTTAGAATTAAGGGTACAAATAGAGCTCTTTCTACAAAAACCGATTGTAACGCCCGCTATGTTTATCTGGATCCCCGCATGGGAGCGGCAATTGCCGTCGCTGAATCAGCAAGAAATGTTGTATGTACGGGGGCACAACCCGTGGCGGTTACAAATTGTCTGAATTTTGGCAATCCTTATAAACCGGAAGTATTCTGGCAGTTTAAAGAAGCAATTGCTGGTATGGGGGAAAGCTGTCGTAGTCTGGAGACACCGGTGACTGGGGGAAATGTTAGCTTTTATAATGAAAGTGAATCTTATCAGGTATATCCGACACCGGTAATTGGTATGCTGGGAATTATCGATGATCTTAGTCATATTACACCTGCCGGTTTTCAGGAAGAAGGGGATTTGGTTTATCTGATAGGGAAAACACTCCCGGAACTGGGGGGTAGCGAATATCTGAAAAGAATACATAATCAGGTCGCGGGGTTGCCGCCACATTTGGATCTGGAGACAGAAAAAAAAGTACAGGAAGTTACCCTTAATGCAATTCGGGCAGGATTGGTACAATCCTGTCATGACCTGGCAGATGGTGGACTGGCCGTGGGATTGGCTGAAAGTTGTATTGTGAATAAGAATAATTCATTAGGCCTAAAGGCACAGCTTACATCCGATTTACCTGATCATGTTTTAGCATTTAGTGAAAGCCAGTCCCGATTTATCATTTCAATCTTACCAGAAAATAAAAAAGAGTTTGAGAAACATCTTTTTGATAACGATATACCATTTTCTCATTTAGGTGAGGTGGGTGGAAATTCTTTTTCATTCAACGACTTCTTCGATTTTTCTTTAGAGGAACTTAAAGAGATATATTATTCAACAATCCCTTCGATTATGAATCAATAAACCTCGTATTAACCACTGAGAACACTGAGAATTAATTAGGAATTTGGAACTCGGAATTTGATACTGGATGCTGGATACTGGATGCTGGATACTAGATGTCATCCCGGAGGAATCTTTGCAGTTGCTTGCTTCTGATTTACCGAAAAGTGCAAAATCGTATCGACAACTACAAAGATGCCTATGGCATAACAAATAAAAATCTTTGTGGCCTTTGTGGTTAAATAAGATAATACGAAACCGCCGATTGAACACGCGTACAGTACCATTCCGTACAAACAAGTGTACCATTTCGTACATTTCCTTATAATCAGCCATTTTGATAAGTTTTATAACTAATTGTTTCTAATGAATATATGAAAGTTAGAATAAACTGGCACGGTTGTTGTGTAAATAAAATTGGAAGACAAGGATATTAAAATGAAAAAAACATGTGACATAATTTTAATTGTAATCATTCTTAATCTGGCAATTGCCGGAATCGCTAATGCGCAACAAGATAGTCGGGTTTACAGTGATTTCAGGAAAATTGAGATTTATATGATAAAGGTCTGGGAACTGGTCCGGCAGTTTAACGACCCAAAAGCTATAGAATATATGGTCTTGGCGAAAGTTGAAATAGATAAAGCGAGAGGATTATTGTTCCGAGATGAGCCCCGGTATATGATGGCAAGAATCCATATGACAAAGGCAAAGCAATTTACCGATTTGGCGGCGCGCCGGGTTTTGAGCAAACCGTTTTTAAACCTGAAAGCCCAATTGGATGATTTAATCATTCGAGCCGAAAATGTTTCCGCCGGTTCCAATAGTGATGAGGTACACTATCTGTTAAACCAGGCAAAAAAATACAGGCGTCAGGCTTATGCAGCTTTTACTGTAAATAGAATAGCGAGGGGTGAAGAATATTTTCGTATTTCCTTCTTTTTCGCCAAAAAATGTATTGACTATGTTAAGACAAGTAGTACAGATCTGTCAGAACAGTTTGAAAATCTGGAAATATCCGTACGACAATTATTAACCCAGGTTGAAGAATTACTTGCTAACAACGAAAAAGATCATTTGAAGAATTTACTCAGGGAAGCAGAAAGCCATTTTGAAGAAACGTTGGTACTGGCAGAAAAAGGAAGGTTACAAATGGCAATCAGTAGATTGCAATTGATTAAAAGGCTGCTATACAGGGTTTTTGACCAGGCTGAACGAGGGCTTGTATCAAATGAAGGAAGAATTGAAAACAGCCTTTACACCCTCCGCTCATTTTTAGAGGCTCTGGAGCGTGAAGTAGAAAACTCCTCAGACGAGAGAATGAAAAGTCTTCTTGACCGTGCCTGGCAGCTTTACAGGGAAGCTGAACAGGAATTTGAAAACAAAAATTATGCTAAAAGCCAGGGTAAAATATCTCTCTGTCAAAGATTTGCCAACAGGATATTCAGAATGACACGAAGCAGAGAGTTGTTAGATGCAAATGAATTGGAGGAACAATTGAGGGAAACTCAAAATGTCTTATCACTCCAGGAAAACCGGGTTTATGAAGCAAATAATGCCAACATTGCTCATTTATACCAGGAAGCAAACCGAATGCTTGAGCGTGCTCAAGATGCCTTAGCCTCAGAGAAACCCGGTGTCGCTTTCCAGCTGATTCAGGCTGCTACACGAATGTCAGCGCGGATCCAGAGAGAATTACGCAGCTCATCTTCGACAAAAGATAAAGTGAGTCTGGAAAATAAATATCAACGGGTAATCAATTCGATTATCAATTTGGAAAATAATGAAGAAATACAAAGCCGGTATAATGCGATTCTAAACCAGATAAAAAGATTTGCTGAACGCGGTAAACAATACCTGGATGAAGGCAATTACCTGCTTGCTGACGAATATTTTAATACCGCGTGGGAACAAATAAACTCGTATACGGATAAATGGAGAAAATAATCAGAGTAGCGGTAACCTCAAGGGCCCGGGGATACTGGCGAAATGTTTATAAAAAAAAAAGATAACAGGAGGATTTAATGAAGAAATTAACATCAATCACAATCATCGCTTTGCTGCTCATTCTCTGGGGATGTTCGAAAGATACAGTCCCCACAGATTCTGCCCTGAGTGATGAAGATCAGATCATGTCAGAGATTCTAAATATCGAAGGA
Organism: Calditrichia bacterium; assembly: GCA_023132435.1. Lineage (GTDB taxonomy): Bacteria > Calditrichota > Calditrichia > JAJRVZ01 > JAJRVZ01 > JAGLYF01. The sequence continues at coordinate 11,861 of JAGLYF010000175.1, forward strand.
AGTGCCGATGAAGACTATTTTTATGCTGATATTGATGAAGAATCAGAAGAGAATTTTGTTGAACCTTTTGAATCTTCTTTTCAAAAGCCAATCATTCCACTTCGATTTGGTCGGGTTCGTCTTCATCCAATGGTAAAGAATATCCGCATAGTATTTACCTCTGATACAACCGCAGAAGCACATTTCCAGAAAATCATTCGTGGAAATTTTGTTTCACTCGTAGCCGATACATCAGAATCAGACACCGTAAAACTTTATCGCACGGTACGGCCGATGGGACATGAATTCCAGAGAATTGTACACTTTGTTAAACGTGGTAACCGTTGGATGTTGCAAGATTTCTCGATGGTTCTTGGAAATTCTTTAGGTGTTATAAATACTTCCGAGACTGAAATTGTAAATACCACTCTTCAAATTACCAAACTGGTTGTTGAAGCGAATGATGAAATTGTCGAAATAACAGATCCCCTGGATTATTTTCAGACACGGGAAAATGTATTCAGCTACAACCATGGTACTATTGTAAAATTAAGAGTACATGTCAACAATACGACTATTGATCCGGTGGGATTTCCGGGAATTCCTGAACAGACAGAATTAGTGCGCTTACATCATGCCCGTCATCGTCTCAGACATATACACAGGATCAAAATGTTTAGTTATGCAGGTCAGGATGATTATGGAAACAATGTATATGAGGGCAGCTGGGTCGTTGGAGAATGGCCGGGTGTGCATCATGCAGCGATCGACGTTATTGATAACGGTACAATTTTTAATGATGACATCAATAAGTATCCCTATAATTCAACAACCTGGAGTACACCCTACAAGGTATTACGGCCTTAATAGTTCTTCGAATTAAGAAAAGCCACATAGCTTATATGTTATGTGGCTTTTCTTTTAACAAATGAAACTAATAGTAATGGATAATAGTTGCAGAAATGTGCCGATCAGTCGAAATAGAATAATATGAAATACTTACAGGTCATACTTGTTATCTTACAACTTTTTGTAATTAAAATTGTTGTAGCGCCTGCTCAGAAGGTTAGTGAGATATCAGACGTTAAAACAGCCTATGATCTATTATTAACCCGTTTTAAGATCTATATAGAATACTACACATTGAGTGAAGAAACGAAACAACTGTACGATGAAGCCCTTCAGTATGGTCAGAATGAGGAGTATGAAATCGGGGCGATTATTCTTGAAGAGGCCCTGGAAGTATTAAAAAATGAAGAAGATTCTTCTTCTGAATTGGTAGCATTAAGCTCTCTTCCATTAAATCCGGGAGTTAAGACATCGGGACAGGACTTTAAATTGTCTATGATCAGCGGTATGGATTTTAATCGTCAGGAATTTGAACTTGGTTTTGTGGAGAGTGACAGTACAGTAAAAGAAGAATTTAGCAAGCCCTATGTTGGTTTAAGCGCCAGGTATTATCTGTATAATGGTCAATATAATATAATAGAAATTCAAAATTCGATCCGATTTGATAAAGAAAACTGGCGCGATGATTATCGGATCCGTTGGCAACCGATTTCAAACTTTTATATTCTTTATTCAGGATACTGGAATGAAGCGCGTGTATCAGAGACATATTCATATTGGGATCAGGTAATCGCTTCCAGATTAACTACGGATTTATCCCCTAATCTATATTTGTCATTTTTTAATACATTTAATTACAAATCCTACCGTACAGTGAACTTCTATTTAAAAGATTTTTACCGAAACAGATTTAATGCACTGGGGGAGTGGCGAACATCATTATTGGGAATTACAAGCCTCGAATATGGAAACGAGGTTAATGAATCACTCGGGCTCGAAGATAATGATTATCTTCAGCATAATATTCGGCTGGGAATCAGGAATGATAGTTTTGAAAAGTTTTATTATAATTTTTTGGTTGATGGTAGTACCAGGGATTATGTCATCCAATTTGATGATAGTTTAATATATAATAAATACCAGTCGCTTGGTGTTGAAGCACTGTACGAGGTTGCGGTTGTTGAAAATTTGAGATTATTTGTAGAAGATAATTTTTTATATAAGGTTTATGAGCAAAAAAGTTCACTCGAACCGGATTATTACTGGAATTTTCTCCGACCGGGATTCAGATTGTCCTTCTTCGATCATCTTGAAGTCGGTGCCGGATATGAATGGGAGTTTAAGGAGCATCTGGCCCATCCATTGGATAGTTATAATGTTAATGAGCAAAATTATAACTCGAATGGAATATTTATTTCGTTAAATTATTTTTCCTTTGGCGGGATGTATTTAACAACATCTGTTAGTTATCAATGGCGTAGGTATCCTGACTCGATAACCAATGATCTGATCAGTATATACTCAAACAGAAATATTTTTTCCGCTATGCTTCTTGCCTATATACCTATTACCTCTCAACTCAACCTCAATGGGTTCGCAATGTATGATAATGATGAAGATATTGATTTTGACCAACAAAATAATCAAAGTACGATCTTTACGGTTGAACTGGAGTATATTTTAATCAAGATTTATTGAAACTTTTTATAAATTCCGCCATAAAAGGATAAGAATATGAAGTTTATTTCAATTGTGTGAAATATCTTGACATGATAGATTTAAATATATATATTGAAACGATCCACTTATTATGGTCACTT
>JAGLYF010000176.1 GCA_023132435.1 Calditrichia bacterium
CACTTGAATTTTAACTTCATTACCTAAAAACTTAATATTAAGCTCACAAAAAAAATAACAGGATCGTAAGCTTAATCATAAAATTTTGATTTAAGAATTATATTTTATTGCCGATATATAGGTAGGAATAATCCGCTACATTATTATTCAGTCCCTCCAGCTTATATATTATAAAACGGTTTCAGTATCGTAAACAGGAAATAAAATGAATACCGGGAATTTTCATCTTTTATCAACATATCTGAAAAAATGGTCCTATCAGGAAAATAGAATCAGCGTTTCCTATTCCTATTTTACTGAGCTTGGTTATGGAAGACAGGCCATAGATATGCGAATCAATTCGCCTCAGAATATGGTAAACGAGCTTTTAAACCGAGCCATATATAAAGTTAAAGAATCCTATCAAAAGTCTGATCAAGTTAAAGGTGATTTTACTATTAAGTTGGTAAACGAAACTGAAGCACAACGTAAGTTAAACCTGTTCCTGACAAAAATATTAAAAGAGTTCAATACGAACAAGCGCTCACGCGGTAGGGTTCGTATGATATCGAGTAGAAGTATGGATTTTTATTATAATGATTTCGAATATGAACCTTTAAGTGATCAGGCAAAATTTTATGTACATCTAAATCGCGGTGTAAATAAAATGAATGGTGATTTGTGGTCAGCGGCGATCGAAGACTTAAAAATTGCTGTCTCCTTTAATGACGATGATCCATTGGTGAATAAGTATATGGCTGAGGCCCTTCTGAAAAATCAGAAGGTGGAGGAAGCACTTCCCTATTTTGAAAAATATGCGGATAAAGAAAATTCCTTGAAGGGATTTAATAATCTGGTGCATGCTTATATCAAGATCGAGAAGTTTAAGGAAGCCGAAAATGTCGTGGAACGGATGAAAAAGCAAAATCCGGATGACCTGTTAGTAAAGATGCTTGAAGCACAGATTGCCTATCTGCAGGGTAAATCCTATACGGACCAACTCGACAAAATCAAGGAAATGGATGAGGACTGGCTTCGTGAGTATCTTAAGAATTCCTGGGACTTTAACCTCCCCGGATATAATGATGATGAATCAAAAATGTGGAATGCCGCCACAGCTTCACGATATTTAGGATATGACAGACCTTTTGATTTGACCAAACGAGCATTTAATGATGAACTCCCATGTTATTTTAATTCAGAAAAGGGAATAATCCGTTTTGTAAAAACAGAACTGGATCACTGGGTTGAAATACAGAACCGCTATAAGGTGGATGGAAGTACTTACCGGGTTTATAAAGATCGTCTCAGTAAAGACGAATTAAAAACCGGTAAAACCAATCCTAAAAAAAAGAAACCAAATGAGGTTCGTAATGGTGAGGGCGCAGTAGCCTGAAATTGATTTCTATTGTTTTCACCATCTCTTTATGCACTCCTCAGGTAAAAATCTCCTGTTAATCAATCCCTGGATTTATGATTTTACGGCCTTTGATCTTTGGAGCCAACCTCTGGGTCTTCTATATATTGCCTCCTTTTTAAGAGCTCATGGATTTGTTGTATCATATATTGACTGTTTAAGATCAGAAAACACTTCTGCTGAAGTTAAATCAAAAAAATACGGTATTGGGAACTATCGTCGGGAAATCGTTGAGACCCCTCAGATAGTTAATGACATACCCAGAAAATTTGCCCGATATGGTATATCCGAATCTGAGTTTGTCGGTAAACTCAAAAAAATTCCTGCTCCTGATGCTATCCTGATTACTTCTGTAATGACCTACTGGTATCCTGGTCCTTCTCAAATTGTAAAAATTGTGCGTGAAATATATCCTGATATTCCCATTGTTTTGGGTGGAATTTATGCTTCCCTTCTGCCTGAACATGCAAAAAATGTTGTGAAACCGGATTATATCATTGAGGGGCCAGGAGAATGGCAGGTACTACGTTTATTGGAAGAAATATTAAATCATCCTGTAGATACAGATACAGAATTTAAACGCCTGGATGATTATCCTTACCCGGCGTTTGACCTTGTGCCAAATCTGAGATACATATGTATCATGACTTCACGGGGCTGTCCTTTTAACTGCTCATTCTGCGCACAAAAACATATAGCGGCAAAATTTAGTCAAAGAAATCCGGAAAAGGTTGTAGAAGAAATAGTTTATCATATTAAAAAATATAAACTAAGGGATTTTGCTTTTTATGATGATGCGTTATTTATAAATAAAGAACAGCATATAAAAGTTATACTTCGCAAACTTATTGAGGCCAAACTATCTATAAGATTGCACACACCCAATGGATTATTTACCCGGGATATTGATGAAGAACTTGCTACACTCATGTTTAATACAAATTTTAAAACAATTCGTTTAAGTTACGAAACCTCAAATGAAGACAGACGCAAAGACATGAACAATAAAATCTCGAATGAAGGAATGAAAATTGCGGTTAATAATCTTGTAAAGGCTGGATATTCGGCCAGTGACTTAGAAGCCTACGTGATTATGGGTCTCCCTGAACAAAATTTAGATGAGATTCTGGAAAGTATTATCTTTGTAAATAATCTCGGTGTGCAGGTAAGATTGGCCTCTTTTTCCCCTATTCCGAAAACCAGAGAATTTGAACGTGCTGTTAGATCAGGGGTTATTCCTGAAAATATTGATCCACTTCTGACAAATAAAACAATTTTTCCATTGAAAAGTCCTGATCTGGATTATGAAACTTTTCGTAAAGTTCGTATTTTTAGCCATATGTTAAATGAGGCGGCGAAAAAAAATATGGCCCCATTTGCTGAGAATACGATTGGTAAAAGTCTTCGAAGAATATTGAGAGATTCAATTTGACGAACAATGTATATCCGGTAAAAAAGAGGGAAGAGCTAGAACTTAAAATTGAAAAGCTTGCTTTTGGAGGCAAAGGAATCAGTTATATCGATGATTATGTGGTTTTTGTTCCAAAATCGCTTCCCGGGGATGTCGTCCGGGCAAAAATTGTCAAAAGGAAAACTAATTATGCCGAAGCCCGTCTCCTTGAAATTATAAAGGTATCATCTTTACGTCAGGATGCACCTTGCCCTTATTTTGGCTGGTGTGGTGGGTGTACCTGGCAAAATTTATCCTATCCTGAACAATTAAAAATAAAAAAATCACTGGTTAAAGAAAGTGTCGAACATATTGCTGGATTAGAAAATATTACTGTAGTGGATACACTCCCTTCAAAGCAGATTTGGGCTTATCGAAATAAGATGGAATTCTCCTTCTCTGACCAGTGTTGGCTTTTGCCTGAGGAACTGGGAAATGAGTCACTTAAAAAGGATTTCGCCCTTGGTCTTCATGTACCGGGTTCTTTTGATAAAATACTGAATATTGACAATTGCCTGTTACAGAGTGATGCAGCAAATAAAGTATTAAATATTGTCAGAAAATACAGCCTGGAAAATCAATTAAAACCTTATGGTATTCGCAGCCAGGAAGGCTATCTTCGTTTCCTTGTAATTCGTCAAAGTTTATATTTAAATGATATTATGGTTAATATTGTAACACATACAAAAGAACCGGAATTACTATATCCGTTGGCGAAATTGATTATGTCAGAAGTACCAGAGGTGAGCAGTGTCGTCAATAATATAAATACCAGAAAAGCACAAGTGGCATTTGGTGAAGAAGAAATTGTATTGAGTGGTCATAAAAATATCAGTGATAAAATTGGTGATTATTCGTTTGAGATTTCAGCCAATTCTTTTTTCCAAACCAATACGGCACAGGCGAAAAAACTATATGATGTCGTGATCGATTATGCGCAATTGAACGGTAATGAAATTGTCTGGGATTTATATGCCGGTACAGGAACCATTTCAATGTTTCTGGCCAGGAAAGCAGAATTCGTCTATGCTTTTGAATTGGTAGATAGCGCTGTCAAAGATGCAATAAAGAATGCAAGAAAGTATGGAATAAAAAACCTGAAGTTTATATCCGGGGATCTTTTGCATAATCTAAACACTATTGATCAGGAGGCACAGGTTATCGTAGTTGATCCTCCACGCTCAGGCATGCATCCCAAAGTGTGTAAATTTCTCTCTGAAAGCACTGCAGAAAGAATAATATATGTATCTTGTAATCCGACCACTATGGCCAGAGATTTAGAGATAATATCCGAAAATTACAAAGTACTTAAAATTCAACCGGTCGATATGTTTCCGCATACCTATCATATTGAATCAATTGCCCTTCTGGAAAAAAAATCATGAGAAAACTTTCTTATAAGGAAATATTTTCCAGCCGCCCAACTTTAGCGGAATTGACAACAAAAGACCGATTTCCCTTTTACGTTCTTTGTGAGAATATCCGGAGTCTTTATAATGTCGGGAGTATTTTTCGGACATCGGATGCGATCAGATTAGAAAAATTATATCTTACAGGCTACACCGGTTACCCGCCAAGAAAAGAGATAGATAAAACGGCGCTTGGGGCTGTGGACAGCGTAGAATGGGAACAATTTGAAAATCCTATAGAGGCAGCTCGTCAAATAAAAAAAAATAATATTTCCATAATCGCTCTTGAACATACATCTGAGAGTATACCCTACGATAAATATGAGTTTAAATTTCCTTTTTGTCTTTTATTGGGGAATGAAGTTGAAGGCTTAACGGATGAGCTTATACAGGAAGCAGATGCTTCAATAGAAATCCCAATGTTTGGATTAAAACAATCCCTCAATGTATCGGTCGCATTTGGAGTTGTTATGTATCACGCACTTGCACAGTTTCTCGGTACACGCTACTCGTAACGAGAACCGAGAACCGAGTAGCCAAGAATAATCTTGACATAATTTTTGCTTACTGCTATATTCTATTTTTTACACTAAAACAACCATTAATTCTAGTTAGAATATGATTTCCAACAAAATATTAATACTGGGATCGGATAAAAAGCGCACTAACTTATTAGTCTCACTCTTTAAAGAAATAAATATTGAAGTTCTGGATGCTGAAACTATTCCCGAAGCAGATGAGATTATATCTTCCGCAGATCTTGATCTGATACTCATAGAATATAATGCTATTGTTAATGCAGAGCGGGAAAAACTTATCGATTTATTCAGGGATGCGCGTAGAACCAAGTTTGTTATATTTGATGTTCCTCATGATGCAGCAAGGCGATTGGCATTTTATAAACTAGGTGCCTACAGAATATTGGGTGTAAACTATGATGTTGAAGATATCTATTTTTTTAACCAGAATTTACTCTCCAGTAAAAAACCGGCTTTTAAAGAAAAAGAGTCACGGTTCAGCGGGAGATTACAGGATTTCAACTTATCCGGATTGATAAATAGCTTTGGTAAAGATAAACGAAGTGGCGTGCTTCGCATTCAAACCCCGGTTAGTTCGGGAAAAATCTATTTTAACATTGGCCATATCTACCACGCTTCGGCGGGATATTTAAAAGATGACGATGCTGTACTATATATGTTGACCTGGAATCAGGGACGATTTATTATGAGCCCGCTGCCCAGGAAAAAAGTCAATAACCGGGTAAGGGTGAGCAATGTAGCACTGCTGCTTCAAGGAGAATCGTTCAGGGAAGACTGTTCCAAATTAGTAAAAGAGCTTGGTGGATTTTCCAAAGAAATGCTAGTGATAAATCAGGGAGATTTACTCCAGAGAGATAAAGATCCGAATTTTAGAAATTTTATTGAGAAACTATCCGATTATCGGCAGATCAACGATATTATAGAAAACAGTCCCTATCCGATGTTGGAAACTCTGAATCAGCTGGTTGCTTTAAAAAAGAGTGAAAACTTAAAAATTCGTGAAGCGAATGATTCTTTTAGTGAATTACAGTCCGAACAAACTCAGGAAAATAGCGGCCTCATCGAACACCTCCTATCCGGGGATGATGTCAATCTCCTTCGAAAAAATTTAAAAGCTGAGGAACTGACAAGTGGTAAACTGTTGATCCTGGGGAGCAATACCTGCGGAAAAACAGATTTTATCCGTCAATTTAATCAAGGTAGTGTTAGTGGTGTACGTAGTAATCAGGAACTAGATTTTACTGCCATGGAGCTCGCTGAAAATTTCTCTTTACAAGTTTTTGGGATTGCACTGGAAGAAAGGTTATCCCAGATAATTGAAAAACTTTCTGAAGGCCTGGTGGGATATATATTTCTCATCGATGCCAGACGCGAAGCTGAATTAGAATATACAAATTATGTTATCAACAATCTTATTTCTGTTCATGATGTCCCCTGGACCATTGCTGTAACAAATATAGATAATTCTGAAAAGAAAGTACCACCAAAAATTAGGTCTGGCTTTGATTTGCCTAAAGGAAAAACTTTGCTTACCTGCGATGTGACCAATAAAGATGATGTACGTAAAGTCGTTATGTCTATTAAATCTATAAAAAATAAATAGTCTGAAATATTCACCACTGAGATGAACTTGTCTCTCGTTTCTCGTTACTCGTTTCACGCAACACTATATAAATACCGAGATACGAGTAGCGAGATGCGAGTAACGAGTATTACTCAGTGGTTTATGAAAAGATTAGGATAGTTATTTATGGATAATTATTATGGTTGATGGATTAGTAATATCAAAGGATAAATCTTTATTCGAGGAATTTAATATAAATTTCTCCGGTACGCTGACAAGCTTTGAATATGCAGATTCAATTGAATCTGCCAGGAGTGCCATTGATCTTATAATCCCTGATTATATCATAATCATTGAAAAAAATGTTCAGACAGCGCATGAGATCCTGAATAATCTCTATGAAAATGAAACGATAAAAAATATTCCTCTCATTTGTTTTCTTTCAACGGATGAGTGGTCACAACGTAAGAAGCTTTGGCAGTTGGGCGTAAAAGATATTATTCAGTTACCTATTTCAAGGAATGAATTGAAATTACAGTTAGAAAAATTTGTCGATGATATTTCCAATATTACCTTTGATCAGGAAGAAGCCGGCATGTATGGTAAACTGGAAGATTATAATCTTCTTGATCTGATACAAACTCTCGAAAATAATAAAAAGACCGGTGTTCTTGTTATGTATCGAGCCAGAGATGAAGGAAAAATCTGGTTTTATGAAGGGAATATTCAGGATGCGAAATATAGGTATTTTAAGCCTATACCTGCTATTCAGAAAATGGTTTCCTGGTTGGATGGTGATTTTTCAATATCATTTGTTGATGAAAAATATGAAAAGTTAATCGAAGAAGATAACCAGCAAATTCTTCTGGATGCCATACAATATATAGATCAGAGAAATAAAATTATTCACTCCTTACCTGATGCTAATGAAGTTCTACTGATCTCACCTGAGGCGGATATGGAACAGATGGCTGAAGAAGATGTTACTTATTTAAGATTTTTCCATGGTGGTCAGACTATCTCTGCATATTTGGATACATTTGACCAGGATGACATTACTCTTCTCGAAATGATACGTATTTTCGTTGATGAAAAGTTTCTGATGACGCGGGAAGAATTCGATAGTTTCGTCACTCAACAAGAGCTGGAAATCGAGGGAGCCGGCATCAAAAATGTATTTAAAAAGTTTTTTAAGCGAAAAGAAGAGGACGAAAAAAAGAGAAAGAAGACAGCGTCTGCAGACGATATAGAAGAGTTTATACTTGATAAAGATTTGACGGATATGGATGACACAAATTTTATAAAACTTTATCAGGATGATATGGTAGATTTGAAAAAAATTATGAATAAAATTAAGAAGATTTAAATGAATATTATAGAAATTCCGGTAATTGGTTCTCGTTATAGCGGGAAAGAAAAATTTTATACACTGTTTTCGGGAGATGCGCTACGTAATTTTGAAGGATTTGATCTGGGATTACTTAAATTGGACGAGGAAAATTTCCTGTATTTCTATTTCATGAATATTGAAAATGAAACTTACCACTATCTTTGGGATATTATCATTCCTCATGCTGTGGGATGTGTACTTATTTGTGAATGGCGCGACCACCAATCGGTTAATGATAATCTGAAGACTATTGAGTATTTAGAGAGAAGATTTGCCACACCGCTCCATATTTGCTCACTACCTGTAAGCGATGAAATGCCCGTATCTTTTATTAACGAAGAATTGGAACATAGTGGTCAGCGAAAATTGTATTCCTTCGAACCTGAGAATAAAGAATCCGCAAAGGGCATTTTATTAAATGTGTTAGATGCATGACTCTTCTCCGGCCCCTCCCTGCAAGCTTGCAGGGAGGGGTGTCGATCCCGCACCTGCGGGAGAGACGGGGTGGGTTATTAATCAGTAATCTCAAATTCTTGCTCTTCCACGCGGACAAAGTGAGTTCGGGAGGAGTAAGTGGCCTCTAATGAAAGTTTAATACGGTATTTACCGGGTGGTGCTTTTTCACCTGGTCTCACAAGATCTGAAACTTCCAAATCTTCGTTTGCTATAATTTTTTTATTTGTCATACCAACCGTTCGATTCCAGCGGAGAAATTGTTCACCATTATGTGGTAATAATTTTTTTTGTGTTAAGCGCATCACAAATTTGCCTTCATGATCCAATAAATCTGCAGTAAGAAAAGAGGGTTCTGTAATTTTGAATGAAAAGAGAAAGTTTTTATTATACTTTTTTATGACAAAATCGTAAATATCCGTTCCTACCCAATAATATTGAGCCCCGGATTCTTCTGCCACAAAAAGCTGTCCAAAGCGACGATAGATTGTAATCCCTTTTGGTTCAATAAATTCAAAATCGTCGTCACCCTTTCTGCCAAAAGAGGTAATATAATCCAGGTTATGAGTAAACTTATGGATACAATGGTTTTCAGAATCCGTGACCAGGATTTGATTATGATAATCAATACAGATATACTCCAGTTGTATCTCTGAAAATCCGAGTTTATACATGGATAATGATTTTATCAGATTTCCTTTAAGGTCAAACTTGTTTATTCTACTGGCCGAAGAATCGGCTATAATCAAAAAGTTTTTTTTGGTCCTGGCATGTTTCTCAAGGGAATCAGTGACTGCGATACCCGTCGGGCTAACAAGAAAATCGTCACCGGTAAAAGCGAACTTAAAACTATTAGTACTATCAAATACCTGAATTCGGTGATTTCCACTGTCGCTGACAAATAAATTGCCCATATTATCCAGGGCCACCTGACGGGGGGAGAGAAACTGTCCTTCTTCTCCTCCCTTACTCCCAATTGTTGTTACAAATTGCAGTTCATGGGCCGGATTAAATAAACGAACAATCCGATGGTTCCCGGTGTCAGCCACATAGACATCACCTTTTTTGTTTGCACAAATCCCATGTGGTCGGTTTAACATGTGATCATCATCTTCATCCAACCCATATACCTCCAACCCCCACATGGATTTGTTATAAATGATATTATTTTGACCTGAATTTACCCCATATACTGTCAATTCATCATCATCATGAGGATCCTCCGGATCTTCCCAGGAATCCAGCCGGACACAGGCCAATCCCTGTGGATCTCTAAATTTTACTTTGAAGCCCATAAACAGGAACAGCTCGAAAGATCCTGCTTTTCGAATTCCATAAGTATGTTTAAATGCAGGGAATACAAATGTTGTCGGATTATAGAGATCATCTTCTGAAGATATCAGAAAAAGCAGAATGAGGAAAAATTGTCTCACCTGGTATTCTCACTACTATTATTATTAATATGGAAATAGTTGTAGATATTGATGGCAATTTTATCTGGTAAATCACCTTTTTGTTTTAATTCTTCTATTTTTAGCTCTTTTATTTTTTTTAAGGATCCAAATTTCTTTAGCAGATCATTCCTCCGCTTTGGTCCGATCCCGGAAATTTGGTCAAGATCAGACGTGATCGTTCTTTTTTTTCGCTTTTGTCTGTGAAAGGTGATGGCAAACCGGTGGGCTTCATCGCGAATTTGTTGCAGTAACTTAAGACTGGATGATGTCCTCGGTAACATTTGCGCGTCGGAAATACCAGGAAAGAATATTTCCTCCAAACGCTTGGCCAATCCGATAATCGGTTGATCTGCAATTTTTAATTCATCAAGAACAGACCATGCGCTGGATAATTGTCCTTTACCGCCATCAATGACAATAAGATCAGGAAACCCCTTTTTTTCCTTTATAAGGCGTGAATAGCGGCGGTGAATCACTTCACGCATCATAGCAAAATCATCGGGCGTCGACTTACTTTTGATTGCAAATTTCCGGTATTCACTCTTTTTTGGACGCCCATTGATAAAACAGACCATAGAAGCCACAGGATCACTTCCCTGAATGTTTGATATGTCAAAACACTCAATGCGACGCGGAGGTTTTGAAAGACGGAGATCCCGTTGTAATGAATTTATTACATGAGGGACAAAATTCCGGGCTTTCATCTTCTGTAGTTTTAATTCTTCGAGTAAATAATGGGCATTTTTCTCACACATCCTGATTAATTTTTTTTTCTCACCCGCTTTTGGAATAATTATCTTTACCGGTCGATCGATTCGGGAACTCAACCACTTTTCGATAATATCATGACGCTCGATCTGTTCCATTAATAGTATCTCACGCGGAAGTTCTTCGGTACGTGTATAATATTGATTAATAAATTGTTCTAAAATTTCATCTGGTTTTTTATGTAAGACCGAACTAAGATAGTAATGAACACGGTTGATAACTTTTCCTTCCCGGATTTTAAAAATAACGGCACAGGCATCGTCATCCTCACTGGCCATAGCAAAAATATCTCTGTCTTTTGAATCGGACATGACAATTTTTTGACTATTCCGGTATTTTTCCAGGACATCAATTTTATCTCTTATCCTGGCAGCATCTTCATATTTTTGCTCAGCAGCAAGTTCCTGCATTTCCTTTTCTAATTCAATCTGAAGGCGGGAGGTTTTACCACGGAGAAATTCTTTGACACGTTCTATCATGTGCAGATAATCTTCTTTATTCTGCAAACCCTGACAGGGGCCCTTACATTTGTTAATATAATAATCCAGACACAGAGCGACCTTTTTTTTTTCTACAATATCCGGAGTAAGATTGTATTTACATGATCTGATAGCAAAAATGCGTTTCAGCGTAGCAAGAGCATTACGCATGTCCTTAACATTTGTATAGGGTCCAAAATAATGAGAACCGTCTCTTATCCTTCTTCTGGTTGGGAATACCTGTGGAAAGTCCTCTGCGGTGATACGGATATAAGGAAAGCTTTTATCATCTTTTAAGTTAATATTATAACGGGGTTTGTGTTCTCTGATTAAATTAGCCTCAAGAATAAGTGCTTCCACATCCGAATCGGTGATGATAAACTCCAGATCTGACACCTTTTTTACCATTATCATCAATCGTGGATCGAGATATCGGGATTTTTGAAAATAGGATTTTACTCTGCTGCGGAGATTATTTGCTTTCCCAACATACAGTATTTGTCCCTTTGGATCCAAAAACTGATATATGCCGGGTTTTGTCGGCAGTGTATTTAATTTATCGTCAATCTTCATTTAATATTCACACAGTTCAATCAATATTCCATCAAAACTTGCTGGGTGAAGAAAGGCGATTTTTTTCCCCTCAGCTCCAATTCTTGCTTTTTCATCGATTAAACGATATCCCTTGTTTTTCAAGGATTCGAGGGTCTCATTCAAATTGTTGACACGAAGCGCAATGTGATGAACACCGTTACCCCTTTTTTCAAGAAATCGGGAGATCGGTGAATCCGGGGAAGTTGGTTCAAGGTATTCTATAACAGAATTCCCGATCTTAAAACATGCAACACGCACTTTCTGATCAGACACCTCCTCTTCAAAACTGGGTTGTAATCCAAGTCCGTCTTTAAGGGTTTCAAGAACACTTTCGAGACTCTTTACGGCGATACCAATATGATCAACTTCTTTAACCATGATTTACCGTGTCTGATAATTGGGTGATTCTTTGGTAATGATTACATCATGCGGATGACTTTCTTTCAGACCGGCCGGACTTATCCGTATAAATTTAGCTTTTATTTTTAATTCATCGATTGTCCGGCATCCGGTGTAACCCATGGCTGATCGCAACCCCCCGACCAACTGAAAAATACTTGATTTAAGTGGTCCGCGATATGGGACGCGCCCTTCAATTCCTTCAGGTACTAATTTATCTTCTGACAGCCCTTCCTGAAAATATCGGTCACTACTACCCTTGGCCATCGCACCCAATGAGCCCATCCCGCGTACCGATTTATAACTTCGCCCGTCGAGCAGGATAACTTCTCCCGGACTTTCAGCAGTACCGGCAAAAAGACTACCGATCATTACAGTATCCGCTCCGGAAGCAATTGCTTTTGGAATATCTCCTGAATATTTTATCCCACCATCGGCAATAACAGGAATCTTATGTTTGACGGCTACTTTGCTGACTTCAGAAATCGCATATATCTGAGGAATGCCGACACCGGTAACGACACGCGTTGTACAAATAGAACCCGGTCCGATTCCGACCTTTAAACCATCCACACCCTTGTCGATTAAATCTCTGGCTGCATCTGCCGTTCCAATATTACCCGCGATCAAATCCACCCTGGAAAAGCGGTTTTTAAATTCCACCACTGATTTCATGACCGCAGCTGAGTGGCCATGGGCGGTATCAATAATAACTACATCAACACCGGCTTCTATCATTGCTTCTGTCCGGATCAGACCTTCTTCTCCCACACCTATAGCGGCTCCGACCCGTAACCTGCCGTGTTCGTCCTTACAGGCAGAGGGGAACATTCTTTTCTTCTGAATATCTTTTACGGTAATCAGACCTTTTAGGCGACCGTTTTTATCTACGACCAGTAATTTTTCAATCCGGTGTTTTTGTAGAATACTTTCCGCTTCCTTCAGTGAGGTACCAACCGGTGCGGTTACCAGATTTTTTTTCGTCATTAAACTTTCAATAGGTTGATCCAGATCTGTGGTAAACCGAAGGTCCCTGTTTGTAAGAATCCCAACCAGCTTTTCACCTGACACAATCGGAATACCAGATATTCTGTAGCGACTCATCATGTCTAAAGCTTCGGATAATTTATTTTTTGGACCAAGAGTTTGCGGATTGAGGATCATCCCGCTTTCAGATCTCTTGACCCGGTCAATCTGGCGGGCTTGTTCCTTTATTGACATATTTTTATGGATGATACCAATTCCCCCTTCCCTGGCGATGGCAATGGCCAGTTCCGATTCGGTAACCGTATCCATAGCGGCGCTTAAAAGCGGAATATTTAATTCTATATTAGCTGATAACTTTGTTCTGACATCTGATTCGCGAGGCAGAATACCGGACTTGGCAGGAAGCAGCAGAACGTCGTCAAAAGTCAGAGCTTCGGAGACGATCCTATCCTTCATAAACGATCCCTCTCTTCTCTCTTTTTAGACTATCTGAAAATATTTAACTAACATGATCTATTATACATTAACCACTGAGAACACTGAGAATAATCTGGATACTGGATGGCATAAATCTGTTCCCCCCTATCAAGGGGGGACTAATCCCGAGGACTCGGGACTAACACCTTTATTAAGGGGGAACTAAATCGTGCTTAACCAAAATTGAGCATCGAGTAACGAGTACCGAGTAACGAAATAAAATTATTAACCTTTAATTTAGAAAATAAATAGTATATAAAAAAGAGGGGAAATGAATTGCTTTTAGGATATTGTATTAATTTAGTGAAGTGGACCACAGACTTTTTCTACGCTGGATACCAATGCTCCCGAGGTAATTATTTGTCTGGCAAGATTCATGTCTTTATATATTTGCCGATCATTTTTCCAGAATGGGATATGTGATCTTACAATTTCCATGGCGGCACCCGTGCCCTCAGATGGTGTCAGGGGTTTGCGAAGGTCGAGAGCCTGACAGGCAGAAATTAGTTCGATGGCAAGGACATGTTCTAAATTTTCTGATATTTCTAATGCTTTTCTTGCGGCATGTGTGGCCATACTAACGTGATCTTCTTTATTTGCAGAAGTCGGAATACTGTCGACAGAAGCGGGGTGGGCTAAAACCTTATTTTCTGATGAAAGAGCTGCAGCTGTAACATGTGCTATCATAAATCCTGAATTTAGTCCCCCGGACTGGGTTAGAAACCCGGGCAAAAGACTGACATTTGGATCTTGCATATGTTCAATCCGACGCTCGGAGATATTTGTCAGATCTGCAAGGACAATCCCCATTAAATCGCAGGTGTAACCTACAGGGGCGGCATGAAAATTGCCCCCTGATAACACTTCTTTTTTCTCAGGAAAAATTAATGGATTGTCTGTAACACTATTCATTTCTATTAATAAAACTTCTTCAACATATCTAAGAGCATCACGTACAGCACCATGCACCTGGGGGATACATCTGAGGCTGTATGCATCCTGTACCCGATCATCATCGTATTTATGGGAGGCGACAACCGGGCTACCCGCTAATATCTTCCGGATATTCGCGGCAACCGATTTTTGTCCAGGATGACTCCTTAGTCTATGAATACGGGCATCAAAAGGTGTTAATGTACCTAACAATGCCTCAAGGGTGATCGCACCAACAATGTCAGCAACTTTTATCAGGTTCATTGCTTTCAAATATGCCCATATACCGTAGGCTGTACTAACTTGCGTCCCATTTAAAATGGCCAGCCCCTCTTTTGCTTTGAAACTGATCGGCTTCATTTTATATTTATCCAACGCCTCTTTACCACTTACTTCTATCCACTCGATTGATCCTTTTGATCTTTTTCCCCGGACAAACGCGGATCCTTTGCCCATCATAACCAGGGCCATATGTGCCAGTGGGGCCAGATCACCGCTGGCGCCAACTGAGCCTTTCTCCGGAATGACAGGAATGATGTTTTTATTAAGCATTTTTATTAACAGATTTATAATTTGTATACGGCTACCTGAGTGACCCAAGGATAATGCTTTGATCTTTAATAACATGATCAGACGGACAATATCCTGATTAATTGGCTGACCAGTCCCGGCCGCATGGCTATAAACGAGGCGTTTTTGTAGTTCTTCCACTTTTTCCTTACTAATCCGGACTTCAGAAAATTTACCAAAACCTGTGTTCACACCGTATACGGCTTGATCTGACTGCAGAATATTTTCCACAATAGCACGTGATATTTGTATTTTTTCCTTTACTTCATCAGCGAGTATTACTTTTTGATCGGATGAAATAAAAGTATTAATTTCTTTAAATGTCAGGTCATTTTTTGTAATTAATAAAGTTTTACCTGCCACTGTTGCCTCCGATTAGTCTATTTCTTCTATCGACAATATATTTTTGTTGCCACAGAGTTTTCAAACTTGTTCCAACGCTTTGCGTTGGAATATAATACGTAGTGTTAGGCTACGACGCGGAGCGTCGTAGCCAGAAGTGGGCTCCGTGGCTTTTTTTCTTTGCGCCTTTGCGAGAAACAATATAATTTTTGCTTAGCGTTTTAGCGGTTAATTGAGACCTGTTTTCTTGAAAACCACTCGTTCAAACCGGACAGAAGATCTGATTTATCCCGAAAAATTTTAGCCTCAACAGGTAATGATTCTAAGAACTGAAGTCCATATTTCATCCGGCTCAATCGGTTATCACAAACCAAAACCGCGCCAAAATCTTCTTTGTGACGTATTAATCTGCCAAAACCCTGTCGAAATTTAATTATCGCCTCAGGAACCGCATAATCCATAAATGGATTACCCCCGGATTGTTTTATCTTTTCCATACGGGCAGCGATCAGGGGTTCGGTAGGTACATCAAAAGGTAGCTTCGTAATAAGCAATAGCTCAAGTGCCTCTCCGGGAACATCAATGCCTTCCCAGAAACTATCTGTCCCGAACAGAACAGAATTTTTAAATTCGCGGAATTGATTAATAATATTTGTACGATTACCGCTTTTACCCTGTGCTAATAATAAAATTTTTTCACCTTCAAAATGTAGTTTTAATTTGTTGAATAGATAATTCAATGTCGAGTAATTTGTAAAAAGAGCGAGCATTCCGGTAGGGTGATTCTTATGTGTTTCTGATATCAGATCAGCCAATTGATCGGGAAATCTGTCACTGCGGGGATCATCCAGATAGTCCGAAACACCGAGCAGAATCTGATTTTCGTAGTCAAAAGGGGAACCAAGAATTGCCGATTGGACTTTTTGTGAATCTACAAGGTTTAATCCTACCCGGTTTTTGAAGTAGGTAAAGGAATCGGCCACTGTCATGGTAGCAGAGGTGAAAACAGCAGTGTGCAGACCATCGTAGAGACTTTTTTTGAGTAATTCAGCAATATTCAGAGGAACAGCATTAAATGCAATGTCCGTGCTATCCCGCCGGCTGGCTAATTCGAGCCAATAAACATGTTGATCGCTGTCTGCTTCCAGACAAAATTCAAAAGCATGATGGAGAGTTTCAAGATCCGTTTCAATTGAAATCAATTCCCGATGGATTTGATCCTGAAATTGAAATGATTCATGGTGTATCTCAGAAAAAATTTCGAGAAGGTCAGAGAGCCGTTTCTTTGTATTACGTAAGGCTGATTTTAATTCATCTATTTGATCCGATATCTCGGAAAAGAATTTAAATTTTTGATGGTATCTGATTTTAGTTTCCTCAAAACCGTTTTCATTGGTCTTTTGATATTTATTGCGTAGGTTTTGACTAAGTTCACTAAAAAAACTTTTTGTACAACGTTTGAGACCGATACACTCAGTCTTCAACCGGGAAATTCTTTTATACAATTTATCTGATAAATACTCTGGGAAGTGTGCTTTTGACATACGGAATTCCAATTGAATAAGCGTACCTGTCTTTCGGGGTTGTTCTTCATACAATTTATAATAGGCGTTTCGAAATGACCACCAGTTAAATCGTATACCCAGATAATCTCCCGCCGTTTTTTCGATATTATGTGCTTCATCTAAAATTAAGTTCCGGTATTCTCCTAAAATTGAATTATCAGTGACCAGATCGGAAAAGAGCAGGGAGTGGTTTACAACCACGATATCGGCTTTTCGGGCACCATTTCGGGCCTTCATTAAAAAACAATCATTATAATATTTACAGGTTCGTCCCGGACAGTAATTATTCTCAGCAATAAGTTTAGCCCAGAGACCCAGATTTTGATTCAATTGGAAGCCGGTATTTTCTGATATGTCACCCGTTTGGGTCTGATCAGCCCACAGGAGGAGAGGCAGAATCCTGGAACGTTCGTATGGAGCCAACCTCTGATCCATATCAATAATTGTCGATTTCCATTTGTCAAGACAAAGATAATTTGATTTACCCTTTAGTAGTACGGCTTTGAATTTATTATTCGAAACTGCATATACAGTGGGGATATCTTTAAAAAACAACTGTTCCTGAAGATTTTTAGTGTTCGTACTGACGATTATCCGTTCGCGATTTTCTCTATTGTTGGTGGCCCATTCAACTGCCGGCAAGAGGTAAGCCATCGATTTACCGGTTCCTGTACCTGCCTCAACAGTAAGAAATTCAAGGTTATTTAGTGAATCTGTTACCAGTTTGGCCATTTTTATCTGTTGTTCACGTTCTTCAAAACTATTTATCACTTTGGCCAGATTTCCTTCATTGGTAAAGTAATTTATTATTTTTGTCTCATCGATTGGTTTGTTCTCAATTTCCATCTCCACGAATTGGGCTTTATAATCTGCTTCACCGATTATATTAAAAAACTTTTGTGCATAGGTAATATCTTCAGAAATAGAAGCAGGGCTGATCTCAATATTCTGATTTAATTTTGTGTCAAGGATTGGTTGAAAATAATTTTTCACACGAGCGCTGTTTCGGTAAAGAAGGCGTATAATTAAACGAAGGCTTTGTGGGTCACAGGCGAATACCCGTTCTGTTAATTCCAGAAATATTTTACCCGATGCACGAGCGTCGTCGATGGCCCGGTGTGCTCTTTCAAGATCTATTCCAAAATAAGCAGCGACTGTACCCAGTTTAAATCTTTGTAAAAAGGGTAAAAAAATCCGGGAGAGGAACAATGTATCCATACGAATGTTGGTAAGGTATTTGAATCTCTGTGATTCATTATCCCAATCGCCAAAGTCATTGTATTTATTTCGTAAATGATATTCCAAAAAGGCCGCATCAAAATTTATTTGATGACCGATAATGGGGGAGTTACCTATAAATAAAGAGAGTGAGTCAAATACTTCATTAATCTGAGGTGATTTTAATACATCTTTATCTGTAATACCGGTAAGTTTTGTAATAAAATCCGGTATGGGAACATCCGGATTTACAAGTGTTTCAAATGTCTCTTTTTCCTGACCATCTACATAACGAACAACGCCAATTTCAATAATCCTGTCTTCCGTAGGATCGAGACCTGTGGTTTCCAGATCTACTACTACAAAATTATCATATTTTATTCTCTGCAAGAGATCAGATGAAAGGGGCATTATTTTTCCTGTTGAAATTCGATTAAATTTAATCTGAAAAACACAAATAACAAATTACAAATATCAAATAATTATCAAAATCCAATTACTGACCCTCCCCCGGCCCCTCCCTGGTGTATAGACCGGAGACATGGGTGACAGGTGTTCGGTCTATACACCTGCAAGTGCGCCAGTGGGCGCATCCGCCTACCGGCGTGACTTGCAGGGAGGGGTGTCGATCCCGCACCTGCGGGAGAGACGGGGTGGGTAATTTTTCTAAATCTTTGGAATTTGTTGTTTGGTCCCGCACATGCGGGATGATATTTGGATTTTGTAATTTGGAAATTTATATAGGGCGGGCACCCCGAAAAACGGGGTCTTCGACAGGAACCCGCCCCTATGGCTAATAAATTAGTGACTCCCTGTATGTTCAAGAACAACCTTACGCAGCCATTTGACCATCAGTAAAATGGCGATAGCACCAATAATGGCTCCGGTAAAGTTGATCAGGAAAAAGTATTGTTTTAAAGCAATCGTATCCCATAACCCGGCAATAACTCCGGAAAGTTTATTACCAATCGATGTGGACAGAAACCAGCCACCCATCATCAGGGATGTAATTCGGGTCGGACTGAGTTTTGACACCAGTGAAAGACCCATGGGGCTAAGAAACAATTCGCCGATAGTAATCACAGCGTATGTGCCAATGAGCCAGGCCGGTGAACTTTTCTCCAATCCATTTTGTGATGCGAAGATAGCACCGATCATTACAAGGGTCGAAATAGCTGTAATAAACATTCCCCACCCAATCTTTGCCGGTGTTGAGGGTTCCTTTTTTCTTCGACGAAGGAAAGCGAAAAAGCCGACAACAAGTGGTGTAAACAAGACGACAAAACCCGGATTAACCGATTGGAAGATCTCCGTCGAAATTAGTTTTAAAGTAATCGGTTCCTCGGAATCGGCCAATAAAGATTTATCGAGATTGTTAAAATAGGGATCCGGACCTATTTCGATAATGGCCATACCGTTTTCATCCACCATCGGTACACCATGAGAATCCAGTTTTGGAACTTCACGGGGAGACATGTCAACTTCCTGAACCATTCCGAAGGTTTCGGCAATCGGCTCTACCACGGCTGGCATGGTGCGGTCAGTGTAATTTTCTGCCCAAATTGTAAGAGCAGTGGCATTTTGATGAAAAATAGCCCAAAATATTATGACCACGCCAAAGATTGACAATAAAGCGGCAATCGGGGCTTTATCTTCCTTGGAACCGCGAAACCAGAGAGAAAGATAAAAAACGGTGACCGGAAGACTGGCAAAAATAAATGCATCGGTGGAATCAGAGCCAAAGATATTGCCGGGAATGAACCATCCAATCAACCCAAAAATAAACATAGGTCCGAAAACGGTTGCAAATATTTTTGTCAGCGACATGTCTTCCGGATTAGTTGGTTTGAGTACATCTACTTCTTTTACAGATTTTTGCCCATTTAGAAACCAAATAATACCTATAATCATTCCAACACCGGCTGCGGCAAAGGCATAACCCCAACCATAGTAGTTTCTGAGGTAGGCGGCTACAAAATTGCATACAAAGGCGCCAATATTTATGCCCATATAAAAAATATTATATCCGGCATCCTTGAATTGCTGATATTTTTCCTGGCTATAAAGGTTTCCTACCAGCGTTGATATATTCGGTTTGAAAAAACCATTGCCCATGATGATCAGAAGCAAAGATATCCAAAAAGAATTTTCACCGGGAATTGCCAAACCAAGATATCCGGCAGCCATCAATGAGCCACCCAGTACAATTGCCCGGCGATAACCTAACACACGATCGGCGAGTAACCCGCCAAGAAAAGGGGTAAGATAAACCAGTGCAAGATAAGTACCGAGGATATCAGAGGCTTTCGCATTACCAAATGCCATTCCACCACTGTCTGTATCGGTCATATAAAGAAAAAAGATACCCAGCATCAGATAGTATCCAAATCGCTCCCACATTTCCGTGAAAAAGAGAATAACCAGTCCTCTTGGGTGATTTTTAAACATACAAACTCCTTTAGATTATAAATTACGTTTTAACAACCGTTTATAACAGAAGTTCAATGGTAAAAATTTTTTAGGAGTAAATCAAATGATTTATAATGTGTTTTAATTATATAACTGCATATGCGTTCTTTGCGCTCTCTGCGTTTAATTTTATCATGTAAAGTCTAATTTTCTATACATAGAAAATCCCTGAGTACTTGGGATGAATAGATCAGGTTAATAAATAAAGTATGAACTTGATAAAATATGAGGGAAAAAATGTTGGAATACTAAAGTGATAAAGAATTATTCTTTAATAAATCTGTAAATCTGTCAACTGGAACTGGCTTACTAAAATAGTAGCCCTGCATTTCGTCGCATTTATGATCCTTTAAAAGCTTTATCTGATCTTCTGTCTCAACACCTTCGGCAATCACTCGTACTCCTAAGCGATGGGCCATTGAAATAATTGAGGTGGCAAGAGAGGCAGCTGCTTTATCGGTGGCGATGTCGCGAATAAATGATTGGTCTATTTTTAATTTGTCAAAAGGAAAGTTGGTCAGATACGCCAGTGAGGAATAACCCGTTCCAAAATCATCGATGGCGACTTTCATACCGCTTTTTCTCAATTTTACAAGTTTCTTTGAGATTTTTTGAGAGTTTTTAATCAGAATACTCTCAGTAAGTTCAATTTCCAGAAGTTCATTTTCTACCTTGGTTTTTTCAAGAATAGATGATATTGAGTCGACGAATTTTTTTTGCTCTAATTGTCTGGCAGATATATTGATCGCCACCGGCGCCGGATCTATACCCGCACGTTTCCAGTCATTCAGTTGATTACAGATAGATTCTAGTACCCATTCGCCAATCGGTATGATTAGTCCATTCTCTTCGGCGATAGGGATAAACTGAGTAGGGGAGATTAATCCATAGTTGGGATTTTCCCACCTGATGAGTGCTTCGGATCCTATAATATTTTGATTACTTGTATTTATCTTCGGTTGATAATAGAGCGTAAATTCATCACGTTCCAACGCTTTATGTAGGGCACTTTCCAGATTAATCTGATCAATAGCATGTTTTTTAAGTTTTTCCTCGTAAAATTTAAAGGTGTTAAATCCGTCTTCGAGTGCAGCATTAAGGGCGATTTCTGCATTCGAAATTAGTTTTTCAGGCTTTATACTACTATTGGGGGATACTGACAATCCAATGCTGGCATTACAATTTAATTCACGGTTTTCAAGAGCAACCGGAATACGTATTGCAGACAGGATCTTTTTTGCCAGTTGTGTGAGACTCTTTCTTGTGGATATGTTATTCAAGGGGATGCCGAATTCATCATCACTAATCGAATAAGTATTTTTTTCTATAGAAGTTTCATTTTCAATTCTTTCTACTAATTCATGAATTAACCTGAGATAATCGTTTTTACCGAATATGTCCGTAATATTTTTAAAACGATTGAATTTTATGATCAGTAACGCAAGTGTTGAACTTGGTGTAGTGTTCGTGGCATGTTGTTTTAGTTTTCTTTCTAATACGATTCTTTTTGGCAAACCGGTTGTCTCATCATAGTTGCGGGAAATTTCCAGAT
Organism: Calditrichia bacterium; assembly: GCA_023132435.1. GTDB lineage: Bacteria > Calditrichota > Calditrichia > JAJRVZ01 > JAJRVZ01 > JAGLYF01. The sequence continues at coordinate 22,009 of JAGLYF010000176.1, forward strand.
CATATTTAGTCTGCTCAATTTCATTTTTATAATGATTGGTGATCTGATGATGTTTTTCCAATCGGGTTCTTACCGCCGCGATCAATTCCTCTGCAGAAACCGGTTTGGCGAGATAGTCATCGGCGCCGAGGCGCATACCTTTTCTCAGGTTGTGCATACCACCCAATGCCGTTAGAAAAATAAATGGAATGGCATGGGTTCTTTTATCATTTCGCAAAGCTTTTAATACAGCATATCCATTAGTTTCAGGCATCGATATATCACATAGAATTAAATCAGGATGGAATTGTATAGCCGATTTTATAGCGTCTTTTCCGTCCAATGCAGTTTTTACTTCATAGTCATGAATCGAAAGTATATCCGATATCATTTCGACTATCTCAAACTCGTTGTCAATTACGAGGATTTTGTTCATGTTAATCTAATTATTTATATATCGTAACCGCAAAGATCACCCCGAGTACTCGGGGGATTCGCACGCCGGTAGGCGCATTTCCAACCTACCGGCGAACGCTAAGGAAAATTCATATCCTAGATATCTTTTCGTCTTTTCGGTTATTAATGGATATAATAATATTATTCGTCCAAATAAGATTAAACTTTATCCGGTCTGTTGAAAAAGATTTAAAATTGTGAATGATTTTTCTCGTACAGGCATAAAAGAAAGAAAATTGGGGGATGCGAGATGTGGGTTCGTGATGCGTTGAGCGTAGAGCGTGGTGCAAGATGTGGGATATTTGATATTATTTTGGAATTTCATCATATGGGCATGGCACGCCATGCCCCTACATTTCACGATTTATGTCTTACTTCTTGCATCGAACAACCCCCTTCCCCCTCCTTCGGCTTCGCTCAGGACAGGCTCTTTTCTAATCACGCCAGTAGGCGGATTCGCACGCCGGTAGGCGCATTTCCAACCTGCCGGCGAAGGGGGAATAGATCTTTATCACCCCATATCTCGCATAACGATCTACGTACCACGTATTCCACGTCCAACATCTATAGTCTACCTGCAACTGCAAAGATCCTTATCCCGAAACGGGATCCCGTTCCGGGACGGAATGACATCGAGGATTGAGCATCCAGCATCCCCGATAAAAAATGTCTCCTTCCAGTCGACTTATCGGGGCCAAATCATCCACGATTTGGCCAGCATCGCGTCTTTACAATTTGGTAAACTGATTAGGACTCAATATCGAGTAACAGTCTTCTTAGAGATTCCAGGGCTGCCATCGATCCTCTTTCTTTATTAATCCGTCGATTGGCGCCAAAATTAAATTTTTTAACAGATGTTTTGTTTTTATAGACAGCACTTAAAAAACAGAGCCCTACAGATTTAGTTTCTGTTGCCCCGCCGGGTCCGGCAATACCGGTACTGGCAATTGTACAATCTGCTCCGAACAATTTTTGAACGCCGATAGCCATTTCCAGAGCAGTTTGTTCACTGACCGCGCCTAAGTTTTTAAGCGTATTTTCAGAAACTCCTAGCTCTCTGACTTTACTCTCATTACTATAACTGGTAAGCGAGCCGAGAAAATAATCAGAACTTCCGGGAATATTAGTTATCCAGTCAGAAATCAATCCTCCTGTAAAGCTTTCTGCAATTGCCAGGGACAATTTTCGAGACCGAAGAATTTCACCGATTATTTCCTCGAGTTCCTTTTCCTCTTCCGTATAAATATATTTTTTTATAATTTTCTTAATCTCACTAAAAAATTGTTCTGCTCGTTTACGATGATCATCAGATTTTTCGTTGATTTTTAATTTTATATCAACACCGATGATTTTTGGTAGAAACGAGACAGGAATATCCTCATATACTTCCAGGGCCGTTTCTAATTTTTCAAATAGGCGGGATTCAGCAATTCCGGTTGTTCTAAGCAGATATGTTTTAAACCCGGCAAGATTAAAAAAAGATTTGATCATGGTCAATATGTTTAATTCAATCATTTGCTTCATTTCTTTGGGAACGCCGGGCATGAAAAAAAAGAGTTGATTTGTTTTTTCAAACACTAAACCAGGAGCTGTTCCCAACGAATTAGGGATAATCTTTGCGGTTTCTGGTACAAGCGCCTGATTCCGGTTTATCTCCGGCATAATAACATCTCTGCTTTCAAAGAGTTTGAGAACATGAGTCAGTGTTTTTTCATCTAATACTAATTCGGTATTAAAAAAAGATGCAATGGTTTTCTTCGTTATATCATCCGGTGTTGGACCCAATCCTCCGGTACAAAGAATAACCTCAGCTCTGGCCGATGCATTTAACAGGGCTGTTTTTATCTCCTCTTCGGCATCGGCAATAGTCGTCATCCACTGGATGGGCAAACCGATATCGTTACATTTTTGGGCAATCCAGTGCGCATTTGTGTTTAGTGTCCAGCCTGATAAAATTTCATTACCAATAGTGATTATTTCTGCTTTGATACTATTCAATTCTTTACCCTCACTTACTAGCCGTATTTAATTTACCGTATACCTTTTTTGCAAACGCTCAAAAAAACTTTGTCCACGAATTATCACGCCAGTGGGCGGATCAGCCTACCGGCTGACACGAATTTAACACGAATTATCACGAATTTCTCTTAAAAATTCTATGTTGAGTTCGTGTAATTCGTACTAATTCGTGAAATTCGTGGAAAATAATTGCGAGAGATAAAATATACAGTTTAGGAAATGAAAATTAATGTGAGTTGTAGAGCCATGTTGGTATAAATGGCAACAATTATATCATCGAGCATAATACCGATCCCACCATCTAATTCCTCCAGATCAGCTGCCGGAAACGGTTTTATAATATCGAGGATTCTAAAGACAAAAAAACTGGCAATAAATATCCATAAAATCCGGGGTAGAAAAAGCAGGGCGATCCATTGTCCGACAAACTCATCAATGACGACGATGCCTGGATCTTTTCCCTTGTCCTTTTCAACAGTCCCGGAAACCCAGATCCCTATAAAAAACATGATGATACTGATAGCCAACCAGATATAATCCTGAAGCGGAATAAAAATAAAGAGTAAAAGCGCTAC
>JAGLYF010000177.1 GCA_023132435.1 Calditrichia bacterium
ACAGAATAAAAATTCATTTTTTAATAAAATCATTCCAATAAATTAATACTAATTATAGTTAATATACTGCCTCATTAAGATACATAATAAATTAATCTGTGATAATCTGTGTAATCTGTGGTTACACTCTTTGGTTTAAAATTCGTGAAATTCGTGGACTAATCTATCGATAAAAAAACTTCATTGATCTTTTTAAAATTTCAACAACATGTAATCTATTCTCAATCAAATATTGAATACCGGAAATAACGGTTATAGCGGTTATCAACAGGTAGACAATAGAAATCCAATGAGAATATCCCGGTGGATATTTTTCGAGATTGTAAATATCAGCATTGGGAAAATTTAAATAAATTAACAGAATAAATACAGCGGCCATTTGAATGAAGGTTTTCCATTTTGCCAGATTGGTGGTTACAATCGACTTTCCACGTTGCAGGGCATACATACGTAAAAAAGTAATTAAAAAATCACGAACTACAATGATGATAACCATCCACCAATATACATATCCCAGATGAGCATAAGCTATTAATGCAGATGAAATCAGGATCTTATCGGCAAGAGGGTCCATGAACTGGCCCCATCTGGAGACGATATTTAGCTTTCGGGCAATATATCCGTCATACCAGTCGGTTGCCGCGGCAAGTGAGAAAATAATTGCACCGGTTAGTTTATCGCCGATTGAATCCTGTATAAAAAAGTACAAAAATAACGGCGTTAAAATAATTCGTAAAATTGTTAGTTGGTTTGGAACAGTTAATTTCATTAGCGGAATGCTGAGGGAGATTATTTTGTGACCTTTTTATTTATAATCATTTCAATGACATCAATGGTTTTTGAATAGAACCGGTTAAAATAAGCAGATTAATTCTCGTTAGATTTATCTGACCGTCTAAATATAAATTTTATTACCATTCATATCAAAATGTTTTAGTAATAACAAATAAATAATAAGAAAGAGATATTGGATTTTATGATATGTGTGAGGTTAATTATGGATAGTTGGAGTAATTTTACATATCAATTTAGAACTATTTTCATCATAACCTCATTTCCTAACTGATAATCTAAATGTAACTTGCCACAGGGAGGACATTCGTTTATATACCGATATGTTTTCCGGACATCTGTATCTTCTGCAAACCAATAGATATTTTCAAATGACTCGTGTTTACCAAGATTAGTTTTAGACGATCTCTTAATTAATCTTGAAAAAAACAGGGTTAGTATAATTGAAAAAATGAACCATATAATTAAAAGCTTAAGCATCTCTCTAATCCTCTATTCATATACTTATTGAAAACCACATGAATATTATTAGACTATTATTATATATCGGTTGGTTTTTTGTTAAAATAAGTTCCAATATCAATTATTTCTTTAAGGTTATTTTTATCCCCCATAGTATATCTAAAATTATATTTTGGAAAGCATTGTGTGAAAAAAATCTCTAAAAAAAGTTGTCAAAAAATTTAGCAATTTGTTATATTTCCTTAACTTCTTTTAATAGAAAATACCAACCTTTGAGGGGAAGTTTATTTATTATGATAAAACACAATCTGAAAAAAGGCTATGGAATAAGATTGGCCGGAAAAACAGAAAAAATTCTTGTAGAAGCAGAAAAACCAAAATTATTTGCCTCGCAACCCCCTGATTTTATAGGATTTAAACCAAGGCTTGAAGTTGAAGAGGGATCTGAAGTTAAAATTGGAACCTCTTTGTACTATGATAAACAAAGACCGGAAATTAAATTTGTCTCTCCAGCCAGTGGAAAAGTAACTCAGATAAACCGCGGGGAACGACGAGCCATTATGGAAGTTGTTATCGAATCTGATGATCAAAATACAGCTATCGATTTCGGAAAACATTCCGTTGCTGAGTTGGAATTACTAAATGCGGATGATATTAGAAAACAATTGCTCGAAGGCGGATTATGGCCGGTAATCAGACAACGTCCATTTTCTAAAATTGCTGATCCGGGTGCTACACCAAGAGATATATTTATCTGTGCAATGGATACCGCCCCTCTGGCTGCCGATCCGGAATTTTTATTACAAAATGAGGATGAAAACTTCCAGGCCGGAATAAATATCCTTAAGAAGTTAACGGAAGGTAAACTATATTTAACCGTCGATGGTTCGCGGGATACTCATGTATCAGCCATAGAAAAGGCTCAGAATGTTGAAATCCATAGCTTTAAAGGAAAACACCCTGCCGGAAATGTCAGTGTACATATTCACCATATCTCTCCTATTAATGTGGGAGATATTGTCTGGTACCTATATGCAGCTGATGTTGCCTTGATCGGCAGACTTTTTCTCACCGGTGTTTATCCGGTTGAAAGAATTGTCGCGCTGGCCGGCTCATCAGCAAAAGCGGAAGCCAGAAAATACTATAAAACCTGGGTTGGGACAAAGGTACAAACTCTGGCAAATGAGGGAAATATGGTGGATGATCATGTCCGTTATATTTCGGGAAATGTGATGAATGGCCGAAAATTAACTGAAAATGGTTATCTTGGATTTTATGACCGGACCTTAACGGTTATTCCTGATAATCGTAAAAGAGTACTCTTTGGGTGGTTGACACCCGGTCTCAAGGACGAAAGTTTTTCCCGGCTATTCTTATCTAAAATATTTCCCAGAAAAGAATATATCAAAGATACACGTATTCTTGGTGGTAAAAGAGCTTTTATTCAGACCGGGGAATATGAAAAAGTCCTGCCAATGGATATTTTGCCAATGCATCTGGTGAAAAGTATTATGGCCGAGGAAATAGAAGATATGCTGGCCCTCGGTCTTCTGGAAGTTGATGAAGAAGATTTTGCTCTCTGTAGTTATATCTGCTCCTCAAAAATTCATTTTGGCACATATATCAGACAGGGATTAGATATTCTGGAGAAGGAGGGGTAAAACTACTTGATGCTGGATGCAAGATATCGGATAACAGAGATCTATGTCCCCCCTATCAAGGGGGGATTAAGGGGGGTGTTTTGATATTGATCTTGGATATTGGTTATTGGATATCGGAACTCGGAATTAATTGAAGAGAGAAGTGAGAAGAGATAGTCATTAGAGCAACGAGCACCGAGCACCGAGCACCGAGTACCGAGAAACTAATAAGATTATATAATGTGATTTAAATGTTAATAACAAACATTGGGGATTCAATTTGAAGTTTATAAGAAAATTAAGTGAGAATCTGACGCCGAAATTCGAGAAAGGCGGTAAATACGAAAAATTCTATGCTCTGTTCGAGGTCATGGATTCATTTTTTCTTACCACTGCCTTAAGAACTTCCAAAGGACCACATATCCGCGATAAGATTGATTCCAAGCGATTTATGATTACCGTGGTTATTGCTCTATTTCCGGCAATTTTGGTTGGCATGTACAATATCGGCTACCAGGCTGATCTGGCTAAAGGAATTACCACAACATTTGGCGAATGCCTGTGGACGGGTTTTCTGGTTATGTTACCGGTGATAATTGTAACTTATGTCGTCGGATTAGGTTGGGAAATCCTGTTTGCACTCATACGTAAACATGAAGTAAATGAAGGCTTTTTTGTCACGGGAATTTTGTTTGTTCTGGTGTTACCTCCAACTATTCCTCTATGGCAGGTAGCAGTTGCTGTCACTTTCGGAGTGATTATTGGTAAAGAAGTATTCGGTGGCACCGGGATGAATATATTTAATCCTGCTCTGACTGCCCGGGCGTTTTTATTCTTTGCTTATCCAGGCAAGATATCCGGTGACAAAGTATGGGCAGCGGTGGATTTGGCCAAAGACAAATTGATCGATGGTTATTCCGGAGCGACACCATTGCTGGTTGCTTCAAGTGCCGGTCAGGGCGCCACAGCAAGCACAGCAGTAGAAGCGGCCGGATTTACACTGGAGAAAATGTTTTTTGGTTTTATCCCGGGCAGTATGGGAGAAACTTCCTTTTTGGCCATTCTGTTAGGTGCGTTTATTCTATTGATCTCCGGCGTCGGGAGTTGGCGAATAATGACCGCGGTTACCCTCGGTGGTATTGGGACGGCATTCTTAATGAACCTGGCTGCCGGTCCAACTTCACCCAGTATTTTCACATTACAACCCCACTGGCATCTGGTGATGGGCGGATTCGCCTTTGGTGCCGTTTTTATGGCGACCGATCCAGTTACTGCTTCCGGCACAAATACAGGCAAATGGATTTACGGTATTTCCATTGGTGTTCTGGCGATACTGATACGAACAGTTAATCCGGCTTATCCGGAAGGCATGATGTTGGCTATTCTGTTTATGAACGTTTTTGCCCCTTTAATAGATTATTATGTCATTAAAGCAAATATGCGCAGGAGGTTACGTCGTGCATAAAAATTCATATGTATTCTTTTTTGCGGCAGTTGTCACAATAAGTTGCAGTATCCTGCTTGCTGCTGCAGCAAACTTACTTAGAGATCGGCAACAGGAAAACATTGCCCTTGACATTCGTAAAAACATACTCGCCTCAGCCGAACTCGGATCTGAAGAGATGACACGTCAGGAAGTATTAGGCTTGTATGATAAATATATCCGGTCAAAAGTTATCAATCTGGAAGGAGAGGAAGTTTCTGATAAAACTGTTGAACAATTGGATCCCAGAAAGGATCTTAATCTTTTACCACTATACTACGCCGAAGAGGATGGTGAAATCATGGCCTATATTCTTCCCATATCAGGCAAGGGACTTTGGTCAACCATCTATGGGTACATTGCATTGGAAAAAGATTTAAATACCGTCATGGGAATCACTTTTTATCAACATGGTGAAACTCCGGGTCTTGGTGCAGAGATTGATAAAGAATGGTTTACCAGCAATTTTAAAGGGAAAAAAATTCTTTCTCCGGAAGGGGATCTGGTTTCAATCACTGTAATTAAAGGTAAAGTAAAAGAATTGATTCCTGAAGATGAGGCTTATCATTATGTTGATGGTATCAGCGGGTCTACATTAACCTGTAAGGGATTGAATATATTTATTAAAAATGATCTCGAAATCTATAAACCCTTTATTGATAAAATTAGAAACGCAGGAATGGAGCAATAAATATGGCAGAAGGCAATACAGCTGCAGAAACAAAGGTACAGACAAAACCGAAGGAAAAACTTTTCTCCAAGAAAAATAAACGCACATTAAGCGATCCTCTTTCCGATAACAATCCGATTACATTACAGGTGCTGGGTATTTGCTCTGCTCTGGCAGTAACCGTTCAAGTCCCAACGGCGCTGGTAATGTCAGGGGCGGTTGTCTTTGTTCTAACTATTTCAAATGTGGCAATTTCTCTGATGCGAAATAAAATACCCTCAAAAATCAGGATCATTGTCGAGCTGGCAGTCGTGGCAACCCTGGTAATCCTGGTCGATCAGGTCCTTAAGGCCTTTTTATTCGACATCAGTAAAAAATTAAGTGTGTTTGTTGGTCTGATAATCACAAACTGTATTATTCTGGGTAGGGCGGAAGCATTCGCCCTGCAAAATAAACCCTGGCCATCATTTCTTGATGGTCTGGGAAATGCACTTGGTTATGCGATTATTCTTCTTGTCGTCGCCACCGGTAGAGAGATATTGGGAAGTGGCAGTTTTTTTGGTTTTCAGTTAATCCCGGATTCCCTTTATGCAGCAGGATATGAAAACATGGGATTGATGGTTTTGTCCCCGGGTGCTTTTATCCTCTTAGGGCTTATTATATGGGGGCAGCGGATGATTTCACAGAAGTTTGAAGAAAATTAAAAATAAGAGAGGTTCATTTTGGAACATTATTTAAGCTTAGCAATCAAATCAATCTTTGTCGAAAATATTGTTCTTGCTTATTTTCTTGGGATGTGTTCTTTCCTGGCAGTTTCAAGACGGGTTGAAACTGCACTTGGTCTTGGACTGGCGGTCATTTTTGTCCTGACAATTACCGCACCGACTAACTGGGCAATAAATACCTATCTTCTTAAAGAAGGAGCATTATCCTGGCTATGGGACGGATTTGAAAGTGTCGATTTAAGTTTTCTCCAATTCATCTCTTTTATTGCAGTTATAGCGGCAATGGTTCAATTGGTTGAAATGTTTATTGATAAATTTAGTCAAACACTCTATACGGCTTTGGGTATATTCCTACCCCTGATTGCAGTAAATTGTGCCATACTTGGCGCCTCTCTCTTTCTGGTGGAAAGAGAATATAATTTTCTTGAATCGACAGTTTTTGGATTCAGTTCCGGTTTTGGATTTTTTCTGGCCATCATAGCGATGGCGGCTATCCGGACGAAGTTGAGATATTCAAACGTGCCGGAAGGTTTGAAAGGATTGGGTTTAACGATGCTTATTACCGGTTTGATGGCAATGGCCTTTATGAGTTTTTCTGGTATAAGTTTATA
>JAGLYF010000178.1 GCA_023132435.1 Calditrichia bacterium
AGGGAGTTTTACCTTGAATATTTTTGCAGTCATAGCGTTAAGTGCAGGTGTTTTTTCTTCATTTATTCTGATTTTGGTTTATATACTGATTCTGGCAGAAAAAAAATTGGTTGCACAGGGTAAGATTAAAATCCTTATTAATGAAGATGAAAGTAAAAGTCTGGAAATTAATGCAGGGGGTAACCTGTTATCGGTTTTAGCTGACAATAAGATTTTTTTACCTTCGGCTTGCGGCGGTGGTGGAACCTGTGGTATGTGCAAATGCCAGATAATCGATGGTGGTGGCGATGTTCTGCCAACTGAAAAATCATTGTTGACTCGTAAACAAATTAAAGATAATTGGCGCATTGCCTGTCAGGTAAAAGTTAAACAGGATATGAACATTCATGTTTCGGATGAAATCTTTAGTATTCAGAAATTTGAGTGCGAGGTTATTTCCAATGATAATGTGGCAACCTTCATAAAAGAACTTAAAATAAAAATTCCTGCGGGTCAGCATATGGATTTTCAGGCAGGAGGTTATATACAGATCTATATACCTGACTATGATCTGAAGTATACCGAATTTGATGTGGAAGACATATATCGTCCCGATTGGGATACCTATAAAATCTGGGATTTAAAATCTTCAAATGATGAAGAAATCTTCCGTGCTTATTCAATGGCTAATTATCCGGCTGAGGGTGATATCGTCTTGTTGAATGTTCGAATTGCCACGCCACCTCCTGGAAAAAATGTTCCTCCCGGTATCGCATCTTCTTATATCTTTAATCTGAAACCAGGAGATAAAGTTACGGTCAGTGGTCCCTATGGTGAGTTTTTCATAAAAGATACCGATCGCGAGATGATTTATATTGGCGGTGGCGCCGGCATGGCCCCAATGCGCAGTCATCTATTCCATTTGTTTGAAACTTTGAAAACCGGTCGGAAAGTCAGTTTTTTCTATGGTGCACGCTCGCTGAGAGAGATGTTCTATGATGATCAGTTTAAAAAGATTGCAGAAAAGTTTCCAAATTTTAATTATACGGTCGCCCTCTCGGAACCTCTTCCTGAGGATAACTGGAATGGACCGGTCGGTTTTATTCACCAGGTTGTTCAGGATGATTATTTATTTAAACATGAAGATCCTGACGAAATCGAATACTACCTTTGCGGCCCACCTATGATGATAGATGCCGTCAATAAGATGCTCTATAACATGGGTGTTGATAATGAAATGATTGCTTTTGACGTTTTCTAAAATCTGGTCACGAATATATCTTCTAAAAAGGAGTAGTCTGATACTGCTCCTTTTTTATTTTTTCGGTTGTGATATTCCTGAACAACTTTCGGGTTGGTCCGGAATGACCATGGGTACAACCTATCAGGTTAAAATCGCACAGGCCTCAATTTCGCAAAGCGAATTACAAACTCTCAGAGCAAAAGTTGATTCTGCACTCGCCAGGGTAAATCGTCAGATGTCCACCTATGATCCCGGAAGCGAGATCTCCCGGTTTAACAAATTTGAAGATACAACTAAATTTGAAATTTCAACTGAGTTTATTAAAGTTGTAAGAAAAGCATTGATGGTTTATGAAAGTTCTGAAAAGGCGTTTGATATTACCGTAGCACCGCTTGTAAATCTTTGGGGATTTGGAGTAAAAGGGCACCGGATAACACCACCTGCTAAGAAAGAAATTTCATCCGTTCTCAAAAATATTGGTTCCAGTCACCTTATACCAGAGGGTGACAACGGACTCAAAAAGAGCCTTCCTGAACTGCAGTTAGATTTAAGTGCCATAGCAAAAGGGTATGGCGTTGATATAGTTGCCCAGGTACTAAACATTGAGCGGTTTGAAAATTTTATGGTTGAAATTGGCGGGGAAGTATATGCTCAGGGAGAAAAGGCCGGCGGAGATTTATGGAAGATTGGAATTGATACTCCGACTTTAGCCAGTTTGCCCGGTCAAAATATTCAGGTAATTCTTTCGCTGAAAGATGTCGCCGTGGCTACTTCAGGAGACTACAGAAATTATTTTGAGTATGATGGAAAAATATTTTCCCATACCATTAATCCAAAATCCGGTTATCCGGTCACACATAATCTAGCCAGTGCCACAGTCGTAGCGGGGAATTGTATGGAGGCCGATGCGCTGGCAACGGCCCTTATGGTGATGGGAATGGAAAAGGGTATGCGATATATCGAATCGATAAAAAATGCAGAAGCATTTTTTATCGTTCGGAAAAACAGGGATTCCTACGATACTTTTCAATCCTCAGGTTTTGGGAAATTCTTGCAAAAGTGAGATTTATTCATCCCCTATACCGGAGACACAACTTCGACCTATCTTGGTTAGAGAAGATTTGAGATGTATAATGCCTAAAATATTGCCAAAACCGTTCCCCCGCTCCTACCAGGAGAGGGGGCTAGGGGGTGAGGTCGTAAGATTGGACAAACGAAATTAACTAAAAGTATTATCTACAATCCTGGTTTTGGAGCTTTAAGTCTGACGACAGATTTTTAAGTACTTGAGTTATATTGAATTCAATATCCTCATTTTTTATTCTAATGATCTTTAATCCCAAAGTTTTTCGTATACCTGATTTTTCTAAATCCTCTTTATATCTAAAATCATGTATTTTACCGTCAATTTCAATCACAGTTTTTATGTCGAAGCAGAAAAAATCGGCTATAAAAAATGATTCTTGATCGTTTATTTCGTAAAAAATCGGACACTGCCGATAAAATTTTAGCCTCTTGAATTTCCTGCCTCTAACATGCGTCCAAAATAATAGTTCTGCCTCTGTTTGCGATTTTCTCAATTTTCTGCATAATTCCCCGGCAGCATGATCTAATATCAAATTATAAGTTTTAAACAAATTCTACGGTAAACTAAAAATATCAGAAATTCAAGACCTAAGATTTCATAATAATGACTATTCTTTAAAATTTAATATAGTGAGATGCAAATATCGTTCCAGTTGCATCTTATTAAGAAAGTGCTGCTATTATCACTATTCGCTAGAGAGTTAGGAAACACCTGACGACCTCACCCCTGGCCCCTCTCCTGGTAGGAGAGGGGAACTATTTTCTAAATAAATTAATCCCGTTAATCCTGTTATCCTGTCAAAAAAAATATTAGAGGCAGAAAATACTACTTATAAACGGGAATAAAATATTAAGAGGGATTCAAAATATGTATGGAGGCTGAATCAATTTCGAGAAGAGTGAGAATCTACAAAACGACGTTTACGGGAGGGATTACCGATTTGGGCAATCGTCGCATACCCTTCCTGGTCACCGCTCGAACAAATTTCAACATCTTTTGAAGGGCAAGCACCACAACTCAATTCTTCCCCTTTCACATGAAGGCCACTCCCACAGGAACCTGCACGAAGGCTCTTTTTGGTGAAAAGAACACCAACAGAAAGAAGAAAAAATGCTCCTCCGAATAATACGATCGCTAATAAAAATTCCATACGGCCAATCTACAAAAGAATTAATCCTTTATCAAAATTCTTTGAGTTGTAGTCCATCTCTAAGATGAACTACAAAAGTTATTAAGTTGTAGTCCATCTCTAAGGTGAACTACAAAAGTTATCAATTTGTATCTCTAAGATGGACTACAACTATCAGGATGTAATTAAGATCACTAAAAATTGATCACTACTTTTCCCATCTGCTGATTTTGTTCCAGTATCTGATGCGCCTTTTGAATATCGGTAAAAGGAAGGCACTCTCCAACAACAGGTTTGATTTTACCCTGATCCATCAGATTGGATAATTCGGACAGATCCTGGCGATTCCCCATCGTTGATCCAATGATCTGTTGATGTTTGATATACAGATGACGCAGGTCCAGACGTACTATGGGTCCGGTGGTGGATCCACAAACTATGATTTTCCCTCCTTTTTTAAGAGAACGTAGTGAATGGGTCCAACTCTGTTCACCGACATGATCAAAGATCACATCCGCACCCTGACTTTGTGTAATCTCCCACACTCTTTGGCTGACATTTTCCCGGTTGTAGTTAATGACATGGTCTGCTCCCAGGCGATAAGCGAATTCAGATTTTTGTGTTGAGCTGCTGGTAGATATCACAATGGCGCCATAAATCTTAGCGATCTGGATCGCCGCACTGCCAATTCCACTACTTGCGCCCCATATCAATACATTTTGTCCTTCTTTTAATTGTACTTTTTTTGTCAGCATATGATAGGCCGTCATATATGCCAGGGGAAACGCGGCAGCTTCTTCCAGCGTCAGACTCTGCGGTTTAGGCATTACAAAATCAACAGGTGCAGTTACATATTCGGCCTGGGCGCCATCCAAATGTTCACCCAATATTTCATACTTATCACTCAATTCCTCAGCTGATCCATGAGGCGCATTACTCCTGAAGGGCACAAGAAAAACCTCATCTCCGATCTGAATGTTTCCATTTTTAGCAACATCGGATCCAACGGCTTCTATAATTCCGGCCCCATCACTGCCCAGGATGAGAGGTAAGGACAACCCGGGTATACCCTTACGAACCCATAAATCCAAATGGTTCAGGGCAGCTGCTTTAATTTTTATCAAAACCTCATTTTTTCTAACCTTAGGAACTGTAATCTCATCAATTTGAAGCACATCGGGTTCGCCGTGTTTATGGATGCGTATTGCCTTCATTGATACCTCGAATCTAGTTGATGTATATTAATGTATATGATGGAAAGTAAAAAGTAAAAAGTAAAAAGTAAAAGATAAAAGTAATAATTCGGAATTTGGAACTCGGAACTTGGAATTGGATGCTGGATACTGGATGCTGGATATCGGATAACAGAAGATCTATGTCCCCCCTATCAAGGGGGGATTAAGGGGGGTGTTGTGATTTTCCTTTTTCCTTTTTAATCAGTAGTTTATAATATATTTTCAGGAGGTAGTGTCCTTGATAGATTTTATACTAGAAATTGATACGGTGGTTTTTTATTTTATAAATGTTACGTTGTCGAATCCAGTTTTTGATTGGTTTATGCCCTTCATAACGGAAAAAAAACACTGGTTTCCTGTTTGGGGGATCTTAATTGTCGGTCTTTTATGGAAAGGTGGTAAAAAGGGAAGAACAGCGGTTTTTTTAATCATACCGGTAATATTTTTAAGTGATCAGCTTTCAGCCCATGTCCTGAAACCTTTGATTGCCAGACCCAGACCGTGTGTCACTTTACCCGACGTCCACCTTCTGGTGGGTATGAAAACATCATTATCTTTTCCCTCTGCCCATGCAGCCAATTTTTTTGCCGTAGCAACCTACTTTAATTATTTCTATCCCAAATATCGTTGGGTATATTTCAGCGCAGCTTTACTTGTCGCTCTTTCCAGGATATCGATCGGTGTGCATTATCCTCTGGATATTATTGCCGGTGGAATTCTGGGTGCGGCATGTGCCCTGTTTGTCATTTATACCTGGCGTGCTGTCATGAAAATTATCGATAAAAAAAGGAAAACTTAGTCCACGAATTTCACGAATTTTAAAACATAGACTATAACCACAAATTTCACAGATTAAAAAATGTATTTGCGCTTAATTTAATATCGTCTCATACCATTAATTTATATTATGTATTTGTTAAAATAGTCTTAATAAAAATTCTGTGAAAATCTGTGTAATCTGTGGTAAAAGATCTGTAGTTCTTAATTCGTGGATAAAAATTTTTACATTTCAGTATATATTTCATAAATTTAACTTTTTTCGAAAGGGAAATTTTGGAGGCGAAATCCTCACATATAAAAGCTGCAAACGAAGTACTTAAATTTATCCACCATAACAATAACTTTCTTGTTTCTGCCCATATAAATGCAGATGGCGATGCCGTTGCATCAGTAATTGCCATGGGAATATTACTTGAGCACCTCAAGAAAAAGTATTATATGGTTCTTCATGATGCGCAGATTGATGGCCGGTTTGCGTATCTAAAGAATTTTAATCGAATCATTACCTGTAATTCTGCCCTGGATCTGCAACTTAAAGCGGCAATTATTTTGGATGTACCTGGCATAAAACGATTGGGAAAAGTGGCAAAACTGTTACCGGATCGTTCGCAAATTGTTAAGATTGATCATCATCCTGAGGAAGATGATTTTGCGGTGGTCACGATGGTTGATGAAAAGGCATCTTCATCGACACAACTGGTTTATGAAATTCTCGATCAGGCAAAAGTCGCGATCGATTTGGAACTTGCCGAAGCGATATATACGGGAATCGTTTACGATACTGGCCGATTCTCTTTTTCCAATACAACTTCGCGCGATATGTATATCTGCGGCAAAATGATCGATGCCGGAGTAGAACCAGCAAAAATAAATGATCGTATTTTTTTCGAAATTTCATTTGAAGCAATCCGGACCATCGGCAAAGGACTGGCAGAGATTGAAAACTACCTCGATGGTGACGTTTATGTTATATCTCTGGATCATACAACGATGAGTCGCAATTATCATGGTGAAATTGAGGAACTGGCGAATTACAGTGTGGCAATTCGTGGTGGAAAAGTGGGGATATTTCTAAGAGAAATAAGACCGCGGTATTATAAAGTCAGCCTGCGGGCCAAAGCGGATATTGATGTAAATAAAGTAGCAAGGAAATTCAACGGTGGGGGACACACCCGGGCTGCCGGTTGCCGGCTTGATGGAACGAAACGGGAGGTCATTGAGAAAGTTCTTGCTGAAATTAAAAAACAACTTTAATCTCTCATCTCTCGTTTCTCGGTACTCGTTTCTCGTTGCTCGTTTCTCGTTTCTCGGTGCTGGTCGGAGCGAAGCGGAGATCCCGAGGTCTATTACATCCCCCTTAGTCCCCCTTTTCTAAGGGGGAATATATTTGTATAATCCAATTCCGAGTTCCAAGTTCCAAATATCCAATATCCGATTCATTACAACCCCCTACCCCTCCCGCAGTTGCGGGACTGGCTCTTTTTTAAGGGGGAACAGATCTCTGCCATTCGACATCCAGCATCCAGTATCTACTTCCTACTTCTTCATCTACCCTTGTCCATACTTATTCTTAACATAGTCGTCGAGTAGCTGCTGAAATTCCTCAGCGATGTGTTCTCCTTTCAGAGTAACAGCATGCTTACCATCAATATAAACCGGTGCTTTTGGATCTTCTCCCGTACCCGGTAATGAAATCCCGATATTGGCATGTTTTGATTCACCGGGTCCATTGACCACGCATCCCATCACTGCGACATTCAATGCCTCAACACCGGGATACTGAACGCGCCAGAGAGGCATTTGCTCTTTTATATAAGTATTAATATCATCCGCCAGTTTTTGAAAAAATGTGCTCGTCGTACGACCACATCCCGGGCAGGCGGTTACCTGTGGCGTAAAACTTCTTAATTCCAGACTTTGCAGGATTTGTTGTGCGACATATACCTCTTCGCATCGATCACCGTCCGGTTGAGGGGTGAGAGATACCCGGATCGTGTCCCCGATTCCTTCCTGAAGGAGGGTGGAAAGCCCGGCCGTACTGGAAATTATTCCTTTAGTCCCCATGCCGGCTTCGGTCAGACCGAGATGGAGGGGATATTCACATTTTTCCGCAAGGAGTCGGTAAACCTTTATCAGATCCTGGACACCTGAGACCTTCGCGCTTAGAATAATCTGGTTATGCGCTATTCCCACATCTTCCGCTAAAATGGCTGAACGCAGGGCACTTTCAACCATCGCATTGATGGTAACATCCCTTGTGGGTAAAGGATTGGTCAGTTTGGAATTCTCATTCATCATTTCGGTTAAGATTTGCTTATCCAAAGATCCCCAGTTCACTCCTATTCGTATCGGTTTTTGATAGGAAATTGCCTGTTCGATGATTGTGGTGAAATTCTTGTCCCTTGTCTTTGTACCCACATTGCCCGGATTAATTCTGTATTTTGCTAATGCATCTGCACACGCAGGATAACGGGTGAGTAAAAGATGACCATTGTAATGAAAATCCCCAACGATTGGAACATCCATTTTCTGTTTTTCCAGTTTTTCTTTGATCCGGGGAACTGCTTTAGCGGCGCTATCATTATTAACGGTTACCCGGACTAATTCGGAACCGGCCTCAACAAGGGATTTAATCTGTGACACCGTATTCTTGACATCAGAAGTATCCGTGTTCGTCATCGATTGGACGACAACAGGATGATCACTTCCGAAGTATACATTTCCAATTTTAACAGCGACCGTTTTTCTACGCACTAAATCTCCCCTTTATTATTCTAACCGCCGCGCCTATATTTGTGTCATAT
>JAGLYF010000179.1 GCA_023132435.1 Calditrichia bacterium
AAACCTTCTTCAAAACGTCCGGCATGTGATTTTTCAGCTTTTGCCAATGTTTCGAACCAATCGGCAATTTCACTAAAACCTTCTTCACGGGCGGTTTTGGCCATCCCGGGATACATATCGGTATATTCGTGGGTTTCGCCGGCAATTCCCGCTTTGAGATTCTCGACCGTATCATTTATCGGCAGATCAGTGGCCGGATCACCGACAGGTTTCAGATAATCCAGGTGTCCATGCGCATGACCGGTTTCGCCTTCCGCCGTATCACGAAATAATCCGGAAATATCCGGATAACCTTCTATATCAGCCTGTTTGGCAAAATATAAATAACGGCGGTTTGCCTGTGACTCACCGGCAAATGCTTCCTTGAGATTCTGATGGGTTTTAGTTCCTTTTAAATCAGCCATGATTTGTCCTCCATTTAGTGTTACTAGATTTTAACTAATTAGTATGGATAATTTTTGTTTCGCGAAGCGGCGTAGCGACGCAACAATACTAATATTTATCTCTCGCCAAGGCGCAAAGAATTAATACTAGGTTATTGCCGCCCAATGTCATTCCCGCGGAAGCGGGAATCCAGATCAAATAAATTATGAATTACATATCAATATAGATCCCTGCTTTCGCAGGGATGACAAAAACTGAAAAATCCTTTACGCCTTTGCGCGAGATATTTATTAATAGTTCATGTTAAGCACGCTGGCATTCCTTACAAATGCCATCAAATTGGACCCGATAATTTATGATCTTAAAATTTTTATCAATATTTTCCGGAATGGGAAGATGATTCAGCGCATCATTTTCAATATCCGTAATTTTTTTACATTTGATACAGACAAGATGGTGATGAAAATCCTTATTACAATCGTAGCGGACGATATCATGCAGCGGTGTCACTTTGGCAACAAGATCGTTATCGACAAGCATTTCCAGGGTTTTATAGACAGTTGCCAGTGAGATATTGGGGTGATCTTTTTGCACCTGTTTATAAATATCTTCGGCACTGGGGTGGCCCTTGTATTGGAGCAGGATCTTATAGATAGCCATCCGGGGATAGGTGATATTCAGCCCGCGACTTTTGCATTCCTGTATAAAGGTATCAATGTTGTCTGACTTCATTTAAGAATTATTCTGATTTAATAATGATTATTAATTCATAAATCTACAAAATCAAATTATTGAATTCAATTGTATTTTTCTATTATTTCAGAGGTGCTTGTTTCTCGTTTCTCGTTACTCGTCTCTCGTTGCTCGCAGCTCGATAATCAATGTCATCCCACCTGCGGGATCTATGCAGTTGCCGGAAAAATTTAGATAGAAAAAATTCATCACACCGAAGGTGTGAAATATGACAGATCAAGGCAACGCCCTGATTAAAAAGGAGAAAAATCCAAAAATATCAGAAGCCGTTTAAACGGCTTTAAAAAATAGTAGAAATCTTAAATCACCTTGCTGAAGCAAGGTGTTAATTTAGTAGAATCCTAATTATTTGTTCTTTTAAGTTTGTTTTTTGAATTTCATATATAGATTGAGTAAAATAGTTACCAGGCGCATATAAATTTATTTTATTCTCGTGATGAAAAACAATTTTAGATCTAACTGCATAATCATCCTGCTATTAATTTTGGGTATGTGTTCTTCTTTATTCGCCCAGGAAGAAGCGGCCAGTGATTCAGTTTTTAAAACATCCATAAATGCTTACCCTTATATATTTTATTCACCAGAGACGCAATTGGCCTTTGGGGCAGGGGGGGTCATGGCTTTTTACACGGCAAAAGATACGGTCTTAAAGCCCTCCAATATAACCTTGTCAGGATTTTATTCAACTGTTAAGACCTATGAGCTTTTTGCCAAGTCTAATCTGTTTTTCATCCGTAATAAATTTGCCTCAACGATCGATATCGCTTTCAGTCATAAAGTTGATCGTTTTTATGGTATAGGTAACAATACACCAGACCGTGGTAATGAAGAATATGTGATGGATAACTATGGCGGAATGATAGATCTGCAAATGCCGCCCCTGCTTGTTATCAGTGCCCGATCGGGATTGGTTTTTGAATACCGGAAATATACTATGGTAGATGAAAAGGAAAATCCCTACTTACGGTCAGATACGCTAATTGGCACGGAGGGTGGTGTGGTTTCCGGGATGGGTATCGTCTGGGTATGGGATACCAGAGATCATGTATTTTTTCCAAATAGCGGTGGATTTACACAAATGAAATTACTTTTTTATACGCGCGATCTGGGCAGCGATTTTACTTTTACCTGGACAGAGTTAAATATCAGACGCTACTGGTCATTCTCACTGGATCAGGTAATCGCCGTACAGATTTTTTTGCAGTCAGTGGGCGGTATTCCTCCCTTTTTCAAACTTCCTGCCCTGGGTGGATCACGCGTCATGCGGGGTTATTTCGAGGGTCGTTACCGGGACAGGGATTATTTTGCCATGCAGGTTGAATACCGGCAGTATTTCTGGTGGCGGTTTGGATACGTTATTTTTGCCGGTTTTGGCGATGTGGCCAGTGATATCACGCGGTTGAGTTTACCAAATCTCAAGCCTAGTTATGGGGCGGGTATACGATTTCTTTTTAACAAGGAACAAAAAATCAACCTGCGGGTCGATTTAGGTCTGGGCAAAGATACAAGCGGGATCTATTTTAGTATCGAAGAAGCTTTTTAAGCTGTCAATATAAAGTGTATTAAACCGCCGCGCCAGGCGGGCAGGCAAAGACGCAGAGAAAACGGGTCCACGAATTGATCCACGAATTACACGAATTTGAACACGAATTACACGAACAAAAAATTATAAAAAATTCTTTGCGTATTTGCGTATTTGCGTATTTGCGTTTTTGCACCTTTGCGATAAAAAGAATAATATCGTCGCGGCGCTGCGTCGCTGCGAGAAATTAAATACTGAGGCAGTAAGCTGATTATTGAATACATGTTTAATCAAAGTGAATTATATGAGTCAATTTAGGATGATATTGATTTTATTTGCAAATAACCGGAATTTTCAATAAACTCTTCGGTTAAAATCATATCTTGAATAAAGTCTAACTCAAATCAATTTAAGGAGGCAATGTGAAGATCTTAAATGTAATTATGGTTTTAGTAATTTTGGTTTTGATGATATCACTTTTTGG
>JAGLYF010000018.1 GCA_023132435.1 Calditrichia bacterium
CATTTTGTGCATTCTGGTAAAGACTTTTTAGTGATTGGTGGTGGCGGTGGTTTACAACACCCCTTGTATCGTGGCCAAAAATCGTTATATAAGGATTTACATGCAGGTGGTATTGAAAAAAGAAATTTTCATTATCTAAACTGTCACCTTAACAACGAAAAGATGATAGTACAGATAAAAATGCTCAAACCTGATTTCTCCGGTATCGATACAGTTTACGAGATTATGTATTCGTTTTAAATCCGATCTAATATTAAACCACTGAGGGACACGGACTAACACTGAGACAACTTATTCCGACGCTCTGCTTGGCAACATCACACTATCGCAACTTCAGTAAAGAAAATCTGCTATTAAAATCCCCCTCCCAATAAAGAGAGGGAGGAGGTTAGTATCCTGCTCACTTTCGCCTGAATTAAGTTTCAGGTTGTTATAAATAGATTAGAGTTTCATTTTAACTTTAGTCAAAATTATGCGCAAAATGTCCATCAAAAAAGGGTAATTTCATTTTAGCTACAACCCCGCCATGGTCAGAGGGCCAGAGACCGGAAGGCGTACGGTTTCGATATTCATCACCGACAACAATCGCCCAAACCGGTATGACAGATTCATTACCTGGATTTCTGGTAAAAACGTAATCGATTCGCTCATAAAAATCGACAAACTTATTACGCAAGTCGGCATCATGTCCAAAAGTAAAACCATCCGGATTACACCCGATGAGGTTGTAATCCCAGGCATCATCATATCCCTCTGACACAACATACTTGTAGGTATCTCCAAAAGGTGCCGGAGAGTTAAAATCACCTACCATCACAACTGGCTTTTTTTCCTTGGCGAGAAAAGTAACCAGTTCCATCGCCTGGGCCATCTGAATCTTTGCAATAAATGCATCGAGCTCCGGAACACCGGTGAATGCCTCAAGATGGGTACTGACGAAACGGAATTTTTTGTGGCCTACTTTTGCATCAAGAGCGACATAACCTCTTAAAACTTCCAGTCCGAGATCTTTCAGAAACAGATTAGTCTGATAATTTTCTTCCACCACATTAGCAAATTTCACATCCACTCTGGCCAGTACCACATCAAAGTCGGTCAGACGGATATCTCCAAATAATGGCGCATCATTTTCGACACCGACAACCATCGGTATTTCGACATCGAAGTTTTCTACCATACCAGCGACCTGATACTTTAAACCATAATCATTCAAAGCCTGCATCAGAATTTCCAGATAATCATACAGTTCATCGGAAGCGTTCGGTGTCGGATCTATATGGGCATCACCCGGAACTTGTGTCCGCACCAATGAAATTTCCTGAAGACCGATCAAATGCGGCCTGGTCATTTTGATTTCCCTGGCAAGTGAATAGGCACGCTCCGGAAAATTGGTTGCCTGGAGCATCTGGAAAGCTTCCATTGCCAGAACGGGGATCTCAGTCGGGTCGTCAGCCATCATAATACCTTCCATGGAAGTGCCGACATAGACATTCCGTGTCATGACAGTTAGCACTAGGGAGTGAGGTTTCTTAAATAATTTGCTTTCTACCTGGTCCGGGCTTTCTTCCGTTGCCTGAATAGAGACCGGATCGGTTTTATCACAACCGATCGAAATGAGCAGGATAGCGATAAAAATGGAAAAAATAGATTTGTACATCATACTTACCTCCTACTTTTTAGTGATTGGTTGACAGCAAATTATCATTATCTGAAGAGGATTTTGTCATCCAATTTTAATAAATATGTCAAAAAAATGTCATGGTGTGACTGAGTATTCGGAACTCGGAATTAGGAATTGGATTCTTGATGCTGGATACTGGATGCTGGATGGTAGGGATCTGTTCCCCCTTAGAAAAGAGCCTGTCCTGAGCGAAGCCGAAGGAGGGTTAGGGGGGTTATTTTAAATACAAACTTTTAATAATCAGGAGTAAATATGACCAGAAAAATAATTAATACGATTACGAGTTGCCCAATTCGATCAACCGAGCCAAAATATCCCAATCCATGTCCATAAAAAATGAATGTACAGACGATTATTTAGGAAGAAGAAATCAGGTATTTTAGAATTCTTCATGTTGGTATCTTGGATCTAATCTATAGTCACCAAATCCGGTTCGATCAGAAAATAAAAATACTTTTCGCAAACTGTAATAACGCCAAATCACATAAGGATATCTATCTATCTCAAATGGATGTCTTTCTATATCATCAGGTATCCCGAATTTAATCAATATCCGTCCTCTGTCTGATAACCATCCATCATCACTAAAACTGGAAAACTCCCGATTAGCATAATTGACGCGGCTAAAATACTCTTCCATCAGTTCATTGGCTTCTGTATTTGGATTTGGATCTCTTCTGGCCCAGAAGCGCTCGAAATATTTTTTCTTTTCCTCGAGAGGTGCATCTTCATATTTATCCACGGAATCACTGGTAATAATATATCGCATTTGCCGGAAGGCCAAACTCAGATCTTCATCCGTTTCGGGTACATTTACCCAATAGAAAGAAATACTACGGTATCTTTCAACCCGATCACGACCTCTCTCCAGTTGTATAATACACTTATAATTGTTTTCGGTAATCCGACTTTGCTTTATTTTTAGGATTTGTGAAGTCAGAGGACCTTGTACCTCTATGAATACAACCGTATCCCCTTCTATTTCTTCGTCTAAGTTCTCAAACTGATATTTAAGCTTGACAGTTGCCGGATATTTATCACTATAGATTTCCGTATATATATAGAGGTAAGGATATTCCCTTGAAAAATTATTTTTTACCCGGGGTACAAAATGAGCCAGATTTCCGACACTATCCAATTCTGCCTCATTGAGGAATAGAATATCACTCATATCAATTCCGAAATTCTCAAAATCGAACATTTCCATCTCAATCTTTCTCGAGACACTTTTTCTTGACATCAGATCACGCATCTGAATGGTAATCATGTATTCTCCGGCAGGGATATCAAAAGATGCGCTCAACAGAATATTCTTTTCACGATTATTTGTCTGTTTATAGTCTGTTTCATACACTTCCTTTTTTATACTACGAGAACCGACCTGTTTCTCTTCATCCTCATCAACGATTGCCACCTCCCATTCAATCGCAGCTTCAAAGCCACCTGTACTGTCATTTATTATAAAAGTCAAATCATCATTTACAATATTACTATAGATATAGATCCTTCCTGACTTTAAATCATCAGCGATGGTGCGAAAAATCTGAACATTAAAAAAGGGATTGCCTGAACCACTCAATCGGGTTTGATCATAGAATTGTGCAAAAGCAGTATTTTCTAAAATAAAAAGTAAAACGGTTAAAAATAATGTAATTTTTTTCATCATTAATATCTCTGTTTACTCTTTATGAATTAACGTTAAAATAACCGTAAAGTTCATATTCTGATACGTCTGTAATATGTACCTGTATAAATGATCCGATTACTTTTTCTTTAAAATCAGGATCTGAAATTATTACTTCATTATCAATTTCTGGGGCGTCCCTGTATGTTCTGCCATGATAATATTTCTGGTTCTGATCGTATCCGTCGATCAGAACTTTTTGAACTGTGTCAAGCAAAGTATTATTTTTTTCATTTGAAATTTGCGTTTGTATCATCATTAATTCCGCATATCTTTTTTGAGCTGTTTCCTTATCAACTTTATCATTGAGATCATATGCTCCGGTACCCTCTTCATCTGAATATACAAAAGCACCCAACCTGTCAAAACGAACCATTTCGATAAATTCTTTTAGCTGTTCAAAGTCATCTTTTGTTTCACCCGGATGTCCCACGATAAACGTCGTCCGCAATGCTATATCAGGTCTGATCTCTTTTATCTGTTTATATAACTGTACTAATATTTCTTTTTTCTCCGCACGACGCATCAATCCAAGTACGCGATCACTGGCATGCTGGACTGGCATATCCAAATATGGGATTATCGTATCATATGTATTCATCAAGTGTATAAATTCTCTGGGAAAATTGGAGGGATACCAATAGAGCGGTCTTATCCAGGTAAACATATCTTCGGCAGCTATTTTTGATAGTAGATCGACGATCATTGACTTACTATACCTATCTTTACCATAATAAGATGTATCCTGAGATACCAATATCAACTCTTTTACTCCCTGATCGGCCAGTATTTTCGTCTCGGCCAGAATATCCTCAATTTTTCTGCTGTGATGCTCTCCACGTATATTTGGTATAGCACAAAAGGCACATGTATGATTACAACCTTCGCTGATTTTAAGATAAGCAAAATGTCGGGGTGTTGTTAAATCTCTCATCTTGTACATCTCTTCAGCATGGAAGTTATTTTCTCCCAGCCTGTTCAGGATCTGCTCATAATCTTCGGTTCCAAAGATGGCATCGATCGCGGGAATTTCAGCAGTTAGCTCCTCTTTATACCTTTGGGAGAGGCAACCAGTGACAAAAACCTGTTTTCCCTTATCTTCATTTTTATACTCAATTGCTTCAAAGATGGCCTGAATGGACTCTTTTTTCGCCTCTTCAATGAATCCACAGGTGTTGACAATAATCAACTCAGCATCTGACGGATTGGTAGTCAGCGTATAGTCCCTTCTTTTTAGCTGACCACCAAGCACTTCTGAGTCAACTAAATTTTTTGCGCAGCCCAGAGACATAATATGTATTTTTTTCATTCTTTTACAAATAATCCTTCGACAAAGGAACCGGGATCAAATTCTTCCATATCATCCACTTTTTCCCCTGTCCCGATATATTTTACAGGAATCTGCAATTCTTTATTAATAGCTAAAACGACCCCACCTTTTGCTGTTCCATCCAACTTTGCCAAAAATATGGAATCGACCCGGGCCACCTGTTGGAATTCTTTTGCCTGATTTACTGCATTTTGTCCGGTACTGGCATCTAAAACAAGAATCACCTGATCAGGTGCATCAGGAATTCGTTTATTGATAACTCTGAATATTTTAGTCAGTTCTGCCATCAAATTTGATTTTGTATGTAAACGCCCGGCCGTGTCGATAATTAAATAATCTACCGATCTGGCCTGCGCGGCAGATATAGCATCAAAAACAACAGCAGAGGGATCGGCACCATCCTGATGTTTAATGATTTCACAGTTTACCCGTTCGGCCCAGACAGATAGTTGTTCAATAGCCGCTGCCCGGAAAGTATCCGCTGCTGCCAGAAGTACGGATTTCCCCTCGCTTTTATATTTATGTGCTAATTTGGCGATAGAGGTTGTTTTACCGGTTCCGTTTACACCGACGACCAGGACAATCTGTAAACCCTGTTTATCTTGAGATGCGGGAACTATGAGAATATTTTTTATCTCATCGCGGATTAAACATTCAAGTTCATCACTTGTTTCGTATTTTTCATCCCTTACACGCTGCTTGAGTTTGTCAATAATATCCAGTGTCGTCTCTACTCCAACATCTCCTGCAATAAGAATCTCTTCAATTTCATCAAGTAAATCGTCATCAATCTTACGTTTCGCCGTAAAGATCCTGTTTAGTTTCTTAAAAGTACCTTCTCTTGTCTTCTTTAGACTCGCCTGTAAACGATTAAACAGTTTTACCAATCAACCTCCAAACTCGTCATTCCTGCCTAATTTGTCATTCCCGCGGAAGCGGGAATCTATTACAAAATGATGCTTTTAGATTCTATTTTTAAAATCCTTGCTGAGATTTTCCCTTGGATTCCTGCCTTCGCAGGAATGACACTTAGTAAGAATGACAAAATTGATACTTTTTTCAATCTTCAATTTTCAATTGCTAAGTGTGGAATCCGCCCTCTGTACAGGTATTTTATCAGCATCAGCGGTTAATTTTCTAGCTAGTTCATTGACGGCCTTTCTCAACTTCGATTCATCAGTAGCAGAAACACCGGCCGCGACATGGGCTTTCCCATTTTCAGCGTCCACAATGCGAGCATCAATTTCAATCTGATTTTTTAAAAATCGGGTACTGCCAACCACGACAGCATCGATACCAAGAAGTTTACCCACATCAACCGCAGTTTCCTCATCTATCGCACCGGTAAGTTCAAGTGCCTGTTCTTCAAGAATTTTATCTAATTGTGACCTTTCCAGAACCTGGAAACGGTTTGATTGAATCAAAGCAGTGGCTAGCATCTCTGAGATTGTTTTCCCCAATCCTTCCCGATCTTCCTCTTCATTCGTATCCTCAAAAGTAAAAACAGCAATATAGGGCAATTCACCAGCAGTTGGAACTTTATAGTTTAGATTACTCTCCTTAGCCGAAGATTTTTCGATTTGCTCCATAAGCGTTTTATTATCTTTCTGTATATACTGTAATACAGTTTCTTTTTCTCTGGCTGTCGCATATTTTTTTGATTTTCGAAGATGATCCCGCGAAGCGAGCATATTTCCTTTTTCTCGGTATATACCTGCGAGAACCAAATGTGCTTTGGCAGATTTTCTGTTCTGATTTAAACAAATCCTGGCAAGTTTTTCTGCTGAAACGTAATCTTGTTTTCTATATGAAATAACTGCCAACATTTCTTTAGCGATGAGTGTGTTCTTATCTCTTCTGAGAATCTTTTTAAATACCTCTTCTGATTCATCAAGTTCCCCGGCTTTGAATAATCTTAATCCTTTTTTGATCGCTTGTTGTTTTTGATCAGACTGAATTTGACTAACAGTTGAAACATTCTGCCCCGAAACCAGCAGGGAATGTCCGATAACAAGTAAAATAAATACAGTTAATGTAACATTGAGTCTTTTCATTTTTTTCCTTTGAATAATTCTTTCAAATTAGATATTGGATGTTCGATATTTGATAGTTAACAACCCCCTTAGTCCCCCTTTATTGAGGCTGTTGCAGATTCAACAATTTTCCACAATATTATCATATCTAACATTGGTTGCTGTCATTCCCGCGCAAGCGGGAATCTAAAAAAAACAGTAGGTTACATAAAATAAGATTTTGGATACCTGCTTTCGCAGGTATGACATTTTGTATCATTTTATATATTCTGCAACACCCTGTATTAAGGGGGAAACAGATCGTGCTGATCACCGATAAATGATGTCTTCTTCCAGTCGACTCATCGGGATCTCTGCTTCGCTCCGACAAGCATCGAACATCAATAACCCCTAAATTAATAAAGATTAGAGGAATAATACTGGTTTTTTATAAAAATCTCCACTAATCTTTATCTGACGTATACAAAATAAACAAAATCGTTTTATCAGGAGAATGGATTTAACGTTTTCATGATGTCAACCAACAATCCCGGCTGCTTAATAAGTGCGGTTTGAAATATTTTCACCAATGTCTGCTTTTTCTGAGGAATATCTTTTAAAACATGTGCTGTTTTATTTAACTGCTCATCTGAAAGTTTTCTGATACCTTCCTTTAAACGATAATATCTTTTTTGTGCGTTCCCGCAGGCGGTGTCCCATTCTTTTTCATATCGTTTAAGAAAATCTGCAGAAATATTATCAGACTTAATTGCACTTGCTGCAATATTACCGGCAATTTTACCTGCTGTCATACCAGTAGCAATGCCCCCTCCCGAGATCGGGTTTGCCTGAAGAGCGGCGTCACCGACAAGGAGAATGCCCTCTGATGATATCTTGGGCAAGCGGTTTGCACAAGGTACACCTCCCACTGTTTTGTTCAATATGGATGCATCAGGAAAATGATCATGTACAAAAGATTCCAATCTGGCTGAAGCAGAATCAGAACGGGCTCTATCACCTGAAATACCCAATCCCACGTTTGCTGTTTTATTTCCTTTTGGAAATACCCATCCATAACCGCCGGGAAATCTTTTCTGCGAAAAATAAAATACACAGGTATCGTCGTCAAGAGGGAGGTTTGCAAGTGTCATCTGAGCACAGGTTTCCATATCCTTCATGTGAACCGTAGTATCGATACCCGCCCATCGACCCACCCTCGATTCTACGCCGTCGGCTCCAATAATGATATTGGATTTTATGATGTGTTGGACGCCATTTATCCGGACATGGACACCTGAAATGCGGTCATTTTCAAATATTAAATAATTAACATAGGCCTTGGTGACAATTTTTGCCCCTGAGTTTGCAGCCAGTAAACCAAGATCAAAATCAAACAGTTTCCGATGCAGGACGTATCCGGTCATAGGAACTTGTGGGAAAATAACCGTACCGTCAGGTGCTACAAATTGGAATTTTTTAATTGTCGCAGCAATCCATCGGGGATTAATATTATCTTCTAAAATTTTTTCCAGACCATCTTTCCCTACTGCTTCCGCACAACGAACCGGTGATCCGATATCCCTGTCTTTTTCAAGTAATAAGACCGAGACGTTTTCTTTAGCGGCAGCATAGGCGGCCATGCACCCGGCAGGCCCTCCTCCAACCACGATTATATCATAAGAATCTTTAAAACTCATTTTACCTTCTCTGCGAATAGCGCTTCAACCGGACAAATCCAGACACATTTATAACACATTGTACAGATTTGATGATCGATATTAAGTTCAGCCTCCCCCAGATCAATACAATTTTCCGGACATACGCCAACACATGTTCCACAAAAATCACATTTATTATCATGAAGTAAGATCATCTATTTTCCTGAAAAATTAGGATAATCAAAATTAAATCTTCTTATAAAATACCATTTTGTTCCCAAAAAACCGGTGACCATCATTACGAAGTATGCCGGCCAACGAAGACAAATACTAACAGCGAAGAATAATATCCCATATTTGGTGGCGCGAATGGTATCCTCAATCTCCTTACCAATAAGAGTTTTGACAAACAGCGGTAATGATAATATATAAAAGACCAGTGCCTGACGATCAAATGACCAGATACTGACAAGGAAACCCATCAAGTAAAATACAAAAGCCAGATATCTAATATTCTTAATATCGAATAAAACCGCCAACGTTTTTTTACCTGATATTTTGTCACCCTCCCGATCAGGCAAAGTTGTAAATAGATAGAGAGCAGTATTAAAACACAAATATGGCAAAGAGTCGATTATTAACTGAGTACTAATCTGATTGTTTGCCGCCCAGCCGATGCTAAAAGCAAGCCAACCCATCAATCCATTAGCCAGCAGACTTCCCCATGGCCTGTCCTTCATTTTTGCAGGTGGAAAATTATAAAAAAGTCCGGTCACGATGAAAAATAGAACAAACAAAATTCCCACTTCTAATTTTATAGTAAAGGCAATGAGAAAGGAAAGAAAAGTAAGAATTATCACTTCCAACCAAACTGCTTTTGTCGAAAGGATACCATCGGAAATGATAAAAAGTTTCTTGTTTTTCTTATCACTTTCTATATCTTTTAATTGATTTAGCACAAACGAACTACCCATAACCATTGCAAATCCAACAAGCAGTGATAAAAGGTGGATATGGTTGATTTGAAGTTGAAAGGAGGGAAACCAGATAGTCCTTGATTGTATAAAATATCCGGCCATCATCGTCGACCAGCCCGGGAAAAATAGCATCGGTCTTAATACAAAAAAGTAATCGAGGCGAGACAGCCAGAAATGATCTTTATTGGCGTTCATTACGCTCTTTGAATTGCATTTCTTCAATCTTAATCGGATATTCTCCACTGAAACAAGCGGTGCAATACCCCTGTCCGTTATCCATCGGCATAGCATTTAACATGGCGTCAAGAGATAAGTATTTAAGCGAATCTACCCCTAAATATATTTTAATTTCATCAATTTCTTTCTGACTTGCTATCAATTCTTCTTTTGTTGGAAAATCCATTCCATAGAAGCATGGATATTTAATAGGGGGAGAACTTACACGAATATGGACTTCCTTAGAACCGGCGGCACGCAATCTCTTAACAAGGGCACGCAGAGTGGTTCCCCGGACGATGGAATCGTCAACAATAACGATCCTTCGATCTTTGATCACACCACCAACTGTATTAAACTTTATACGTACATTCATATCCCGCATTTTTTGTTTTGGATGAATAAATGTACGTCCCACATAGTGATTACGTATCAGGCCTATCTCAAACTTTGCCTCACTCCGGGCAGCATATCCCAAAGCAGCGGTATTACTGCTATCCGGTACACTGATCACAATATCCGCATCACAGGGATTTTCTATGGCAAGATTTTTTCCTAATTTTCTTCTTGTTTTATCAACATATTCATTAAATATCTGGCTATCCGGTCTGGAAAAATAAATAAACTCAAATACACAATGTTTAGGTTTAGGCTGCTTTTCAATTTTGAGTGACCTTAATCCTTTATCATCAACGACAAGCATCTCACCACATTTAACATCACGAATATAATCAGCACCGATCAGGTCAAAAGCACAAGTTTCACTGGCAAAAACAACACTATCTCCTCTTTTTCCCAGGGCTAGCGGACGAAATCCATGGGGATCACGAACTGCGATCAATTTTTTACGGGTTATAAATACCAGGGAAAAAGCACCCTCAATCTGTGCGACAGCATCCAGTATTTTTTCTTCGATCGTTTCTTCTTTTGACTTGGCTACAAGGTGGAGAATCACTTCACTGTCAGTGGTTGTCTGAAAAATCGATCCTCGTTCTTCCAGTTTTTCACGTAAGGTATGTGAATTTACCAGATTGCCATTATGTGCAATCCCAATAGTTCCCAATCGATGATTGACAACAATAGGCCCGATATTTTGTTCATTGGATGATCCTGTTGTTGAATATCGATTATGACCTACGGCAATATATCCGGGTAAATTATCAAGGACATGTTCATTAAAGACATCGGATACCAACCCCATACCAAGGTGCTTATATACCTGTTCACCATCACTGCTGGCAATACCGGCACTTTCCTGTCCCC
>JAGLYF010000180.1 GCA_023132435.1 Calditrichia bacterium
TACCGGAAGTAATATCATGATCGGTGATAGCGATGGCGGTCAGATTCTTCTCATAGGCCAGTCTGATCAATTCAGTAGGCGTGAAGGTACCATCGGAATGTGTGGTATGTGTATGAAGATCGACAGACACCGGGTGTTATCCCCAGTTAAATCAGGCTTTTACAATCTTGTTATCTGTATCCTTGACATTCACCGTCGCATTTCGTGTATCGATGACTAATTTTGCATGTTTGACAATAAAATCGAACTCATAAACCGAATGATCAGTTGAAACCAGTACACAATCATATTTAGCAAGATTTTCTTCCGTCAATTCAACACTTTTACCCTTCACGTCATACATGCGCATACTGGGCAATTCAGGAATAAAAGGATCATTATAATCTACTTCTGCCCCTTTGTCGATCAGAATCTCCATCAATTTAAAGGAAGGTGATTCACGTGGATCATCGATATCCTTTTTATAGGCCGCTCCCAAAACCAGAATTTTTGAACCCTTCAGGCTCTTCCCCCGGTCATTCAAGGCATCCATCAGTTTGCGTATCACCCAGAAAGGCATACTGGTGTTGATCTCACCGGCCAGTTCGATAAAACGAGTATTCATTTCGTATTCCCGCGCTTTCCAGGTAAGATAAAAGGGATCGATGGGGATACAATGACCACCCAGCCCGGGACCGGGATAAAAAGGCATATATCCAAACGGTTTTGTTTTTGCTGCTTCGATAACCTCCCAGACATCGATTCCCATCCGGTCCAGGATAATTTTCATTTCGTTCACCAAAGCGATATTCACACTGCGGAAAATATTTTCTAATAACTTTGTCGCTTCCGCTGCCTGGCTGCTGGAAACAGGAACGGTTTTTACAATCACCTGATTATACAAAGTAGAAACCAGTTTTCTTGCTTCTTCCGTATTTGCCCCAACTACCTTCGGGATGGTCCGGGTATTAAATTTTGGATTATTGGGATCTTCCCGTTCCGGTGAAAAGGCTACCCAAAAATCCACATCGCCCTTTAAGCCCGATTTTTCCAGAATCGGTTTCATCACTTCTTCGGTGGTACCGGGAAAAGTCGAACTCTCCAAAACAATCAACTGACCTTTGCGCAGGTGTTTAGCCAGGGTCTCTGATGTATTTTTAATATAACTCAGATCAGGTTCGCGGTAGCGGGTCAGAGGAGTCGGTACACAAATAAGAATACAGTCGACTTCTTTAATCCGGGAAAATTTTGATGTTGCGCAGAACAATTTACTTTCTACAACGGTGGCGATCCTTGCATCGGCAATATGTTTAATGTAGGATTGTCCTTTATTAAGTAGATCCACTTTTTTATCATCGACATCAAACCCGACCGTGGTAAATCCCTGTTCAACAAACTCCATCAGTAATGGCAGGCCCACATATCCCAGACCAACGATTCCGATTTTTGCTTTTTTTGATTCAATTTTCTGCAGTAGTTCCATATCTGTTCCTGTATTTATACCTTTCTACTTATCCTGTAAACAGCTTTTTAACACAAAGAGCACGAAAATCACGAAGTTATATATTCTAGTTAATATGTCATTCCCGTCCCGCCTTGCGGGAGGAATCCATTAAAACATACTTTAATGTTACAGATCATAAAAAGTTTGTACTATTGGATTTCTATTTATTACAACTATATTTGAAATTAAATATGGATCTCCGTGTCTTTTTGGGTTCATAAATT
This sequence comes from Calditrichia bacterium, assembly GCA_023132435.1. Classification (GTDB taxonomy): domain Bacteria; phylum Calditrichota; class Calditrichia; order JAJRVZ01; family JAJRVZ01; genus JAGLYF01. Next base: position 1,708 of record JAGLYF010000180.1, read on the forward strand.
AGTTAGATTAAATTTCACTGAATATAGGTCAGGTAAAATTGCCGGATTGTGATCCCGATCTCAATTCTGAATTCTAATTTCGTATTTTAAATCTTATGTGCGACCCCTATGGGGCCGCTTATTCTGTGGGATCCATTCTTACCCGGCGCTTCGCACCGGGCTATATACATGCCGCCCCACGCTCTACGCCCTACGTACTACGTACCCCGGAATTCGGTCTGCCCACACAAAAATAATCGATACCGGCATTTTTTAACCGCTCCGGTTCATAAATATTTCTTCCATCAAAAATTACCGGACTGTTTAAAGTTTCTTTAATCAGCAGAAAATCCGGTTCTCTGAATTCGTTCCACTCGGTCATAATTACCAGTGCGTCAGCGCCTTCCATACACTCATAACGCTTTTTATACAGGGTTACCTGCTCTCCGATCCAATCTTTAAATATTCTCTCTGTTTCCCGCAGAGCCTCCGGATCATGGGCCTGAACTTTTGCCCCTCTGTTGACCAGCGCTTTAATCATATCAATTGCCGGTGCCTCACGCATATCATCGGTTCGTGGTTTGAAGGAAAGACCCCACATGGCAAAAACCTTATCATTCAGATCATTTTTAAAATACTTCTCAACTTTGTCTACAAGAATTGTCTTTTGTTTGATATTAACCGACTCTACCGCTTGTAATACATCCAATTCATAATCATGTTTTTTTGCTGTGCTGATAAGTGCTTTTACATCCTTTGGAAAACAGGAGCCGCCGTAACCAACGCCCGGGAATATAAAAGATGGTCCGATACGGGTATCCGCTCCTATACCCTTTCTTATCATATGGATATCGGCCCCTACCCTCTCGCATAAATTTGCTATTTCATTCATAAAAGAAATTTTTGTTGCCAACATGGCGTTGGCAGTATACTTGGTCAACTCAGCGGTCCGTTCATCCATTAGGATAATGGGTTTACCGGTTCGGACAAAGGGCAGGTACAAATCCCGGATTGTGAGCATTGCCTCCTGGTTGGAACTACCGATGATAACCCGGTCCGGCTTCATAAAATCATCAATTGCCGCCCCCTCTTTTAAAAACTCCGGATTGGAAACAACGGCAACAGGTAAATCCGTATGTTTACTAATTTCTTTCCGTACCAGATCGGCTGTACCTACAGGAACCGTACTTTTATTGACAATGATTTTAGATTCATTCATTGCTTTCCCGATTGTTTTCGCCACAGCCAGAACATTTTGCAGATCGGCAGAACCATCCTGATCAGGTGGAGTTCCGACCGCAATTATTAAAATCTTTGATTCCTGAATTGCCTTTTGCAGATCGGTGGTAAATGATAATCGCTCTTCCCGCTCATTGCGTTGTATGATATCACTTAAACCAGTTTCATAGATAGGAATTTCACCTTTTTTCAGCATGTCAATTTTTGTTTTGTCGATGTCCGCACAAATTACATCATTCCCGACTTCGGCAAAACAAGCGCCAGCCACCAGCCCTACATATCCACTACCAAAAACCGATATTTTCATGTTTTTATCCTATTACTTATTGTTGTAGTGTAAAAATTAACCACAGAGTAC
>JAGLYF010000181.1 GCA_023132435.1 Calditrichia bacterium
TTGATGGTGTCCGGCAAAGCAAGATTACGTCCGATCATCATCACGGCGATGACAACTATTGCTGCCATGTTTCCTCTGGCAATGGGCAAAGTGGATTATGTCACCACAATTGCTGCCCCATTCGCTATTACGGTTATAGGAGGTTTATCTCTCAGCACCTTATTTACCCTGGTGTTAATTCCGACGGTCTATTCCGGATTAGAAAATATGGTTGAATGGATAAAATCTTTAAAACCGTCCATTCAAATCCTTCAGGGCTTTTTATTTGTAACCGGCGTGGTTATCGTTTATCTCAAGGTGGAAAGTCTGTTATGGCAATTTGCCAATCTTCTGGTCTTATTGTTTATTATTCCCGGACTTACCTACTTTATCAAGGAAAGTCTGCGCCGGGCTAAACAAGAATTTGATAGTGAACAGCCGCTAACTATCACCATCCGAAACTTATATAAAATATATGACGCTCCTTCGCGATTTGTCCGTGAGTGGCGGAAAGGGCGGGATTTGAGTACATCAGAGATAAAGGGAAAATTTCGTCTCCTTAAATATAGCTGGCATTTTTTGTTATCGCTTTTTTTATTTTATTTTATTTATCTCTATTTAAAGAGTGGATTCTGGATATTTGTATTGGCTCACCCATTTTATTTTTATTCTCTTTATCTGATCAATATTTTCTTTCCGAAAAACAGCACTATTGAAAAGGGACCAAACCAGGGAAGAATATATCGATTACAGGCTAAATTTTATGCCTTGTTTCTCTGGGCATTTCCGGCATTAAATCTACTCTATTTTTATTTCAAGGATATGGCGATTGCCACTGTATTGCTAATCGGAGTTATTTGGTACATGGCTCTGTTAGTAAATAAAGGTTCCCTGAAAATCAGTGAGAAAAAAGTTGATATCCCTCGTATAAAAGGATTGCGAAAAAAATTCTATCAGCTGATTCAGATAATACCGATAATCGGTAAAAAAACAGTACCGTTTCATGCCCTGAACGGTGTCTCTTTGACGATCAAAAAAGGGATGTTTGGATTACTGGGACCCAATGGCGCCGGTAAAACAACATTGATGCGACTGATTTGCGGTATACTTGAGCAGAGTTATGGTACGATTTACTTCAATGATACCAATGTTGTGGAGAAAAGAGAAGAACTACAGGGATTAATCGGATATCTGCCTCAGGATTTCGGGACCTATGAGAATATGACAGCCCGCGAATTTCTGAATTATCAGGCCATTCTAAGAAATATTACCGATTTCAGAGAACGGGAAGAACGTATTAGTTATGTAATTAAAGCGGTTCATATGGAACAACATTTTGATCAGAAAATTGGTTCCTATTCGGGGGGGATGAAACAGCGCATCGGCATTGCCCAGATGTTGCTGCATTTACCCAGAATCCTTGTGGTTGATGAACCGACTGCCGGTCTGGATCCGCGTGAACGTATCCGTTTTCGCAATTTGCTTGTTGAGTTAGGCCGTGACCGAATTGTCATCTTTTCAACCCATATTATAGAAGATATTGCCAGTTCCTGTGATCGGGTCGCCGTACTGAATAACGGTAAAATAAAATATCTCGGCGCACCGGTAAAAATGACCAACTATGCACAAGGACATGTATGGCAATGCGTGATAAATGAAAATGAATTTCCGGAAATGCAAAATCGTTATAATATTGTACACCATATAAAAATAGATACGGATATAAGGATCAGGATATTATCCGAGAAACAACCACTCACGGACGCAAAGCCGGTAGCACCGACACTGGAAGATGCCTATCTATGGCTGTTAGGGGATTTTGCCGGTGAAATTAGCAGGTAATCACACGATGCAAGAGCGATTGAACAGAATAATTAAACAATTGCGCCTGGCGCTGTTAATGTTTCAGTATAATCTGAAAATAATCTTTGCCAATAAGTTTATTTATTTTCTTCTTGGCGCGGTTGTATTTTTTGGGATAATTACAATTATAGATCTTCTTAATCCAGAATCGTATTTTAATGAAGGTAATGTGTATAATCTTCTGTTATTTCCCGGATTGTTAATCATATTTTACCCCAGTGCTTTTGGGATACAAAATGATGTTGATACCCGTATGATCGAGGTACTTTTTGGTATTCCTGATTATCGATATAAAATTTGGCTGGTACGATTGGTGATGATATTTATCGTCGTCTATATTTTTATGGTTTTTCTTGGATATTTTAGTACGCTGGCATTAATACCAATACCGGTATTTGAATTTTCCTTTCAGTTGATGTTTCCTATTTTTTTTCTTGGTTCAGTTGGATTTATGCTCTCGACGGTGGTGCGTAACGGTAATGGTACGGCAGCAATAATGATAATTATCGGACTGGCTTTCTGGATTTTAGGTGGTATTTTAGAAGAAAATGAATGGAATATTTTTTTGAATCCGTACGACTTTCCTGATTTTCTTAACGAGGCGATGTGGCAGGAAATGTTATTCTACAATCGACTCTACCTGTTCATAGGAACGATCTTGTCCGTCCTGGCCGGTATCTATAAACTTCAAAACCGTGAAAAATTTATCTAATCCCTCCTGACAATTTCCTCAACAACGGTGTCATCAACAGGAAAAGCACACCGGCTCCTAAAGCGAAATAGGCGACAGTGCCAAATAGTTCCGGCAAGGGCAGTGTCTCAAACTGCCCTGCGACCAGACCGGCAATCAGGTTACCCAGCGCGGCGCCCATAAACCAGGTTCCCATCATCTGGCCTACCAGCGGTCGCGGAGAAAGTTTGGTTACACTGCTTAAACCAACAGGACTCAGGCACAATTCACCAAATGTATGTAAAAAATAGGTGCTTATCAGCCATCCCGGACTGACTCCGGGTCCTTCGCTCCGGACAAATCCGGATCCCCACATCAGCATCATAAATCCAGCGCCCAGTAACAATAACCCCAAGCCGAATTTTGCCGGAATGGAAGGGTTTCGTTTGCCCAGTTTTACCCACAAAACACCAAATAGCGGGGCAAAAATAATAATCAAAAGAGCGCCAACGCTTTGAAACCAGCTGGCCGGTATCTCATAATTAAAAAATACGCGGTCAGTATAGCGAGCGGCGAATAGATTCATTGACGACCCGGCCTGTTCAAAACCGGACCAGAAAAGCGCAGCGCCGATAAATAGAAAGAATATGAGAATGACGCGCTTTTTTTCCGTTTTATCCAAATGACCAAAGAGCAGAACATATAAAAAATAGAATATAGCCAACGAAACAATAATGACTCCTGTCCCTGCGGCCATGCCCTGCAAGGTCAGATTGATCAGATTAATATTATGCAAAAGGATTAAAATCAGGGTGAGGATGACCAGCGCAAGTATACCATAGCTAAAACTTCGCTTCGCCCGGGAACGCTCATCGGAAGAAGTCTCTTTCATCAACCCGGCATCACCAAAATAGCGCATATTATATTTATACTGGATCAGACCGAGAATCATAAAAATACCGGCAGCGAGAAATCCCAGGTGCCAGTTTACCTGTTCGCCGAAGAAACCGCATACCAGGGGACCGAAAAAGGCGCCTATGTTAATACCCATATAGAAAATCGAAAAACCGGCATCTCTTTTTGCCCCCTTGTCCTGGTAGAGGTCACCGACAATCGCACTGACATTCGGTTTAAGTAATCCGGTACCGGTAACAATTAGGATTAATCCAAGTGGAAAAAGAATCCACCTGAACATGGGTATAGCCAGAGACAAATTACCGGCAGCAATCAGAACACCTCCATAAAAAACCGCCTGGCGTTGTCCGATTATCCGGTCCGCAATCCAGCCGCCGGGTAGCGCGAGGAGATACACCAGAGCAGTGTACAGGCCATAAATGGCTGCTGCCGTTGTATCATCCATGCCAAAGCCACCCTCATTCAGACTGGCGACCATATAGAGAATGAGAATACCGCGCATGCCATAATAACTAAACCGTTCCCACATTTCCGTGAAAAACAAAACCATTAATCCTTTGGGGTGCTCTTTGAACATTAATCCTCCTGATTATAAATTTCAGTCACTGATAAATCCATTCATTTTACCTTCTCTTAAGGGCTCTATTATAAAATTTAGCATATTTATTAACTTCAATTCTAGCATTTTCTTTCTATGTCATTCCCACGAAAGTAGGAATCCATGAAAAAAACAAAGACTTACGTAATCTTTTGACTCGGATAACTGCTGGGATTTACCCCATTGGATTCCTGCTTTCGCAGGAATGACTTTTACAGATGAATAATATTATTAATTGGACACCAATGATAACAATTATTATCGAAAAATTCACTTAACCATAGAAAATTTCCAGGTGTGTCAATCATTTACAGACAAAAGAAATCCCCTCGCGAAAGTAGCCGAGGGGAACCGGTGGGTTGGAGTGGGCTTTGGAAAGTAATATTAATAGACTGTATAGGGTGCTTTTAAAAGAAAATTTATTTGGTGTTGATAGATATAGTTTTTCCAAATCCGTGTTCCTCCGTGTCTTTCCGTGTCTTTCCGTGGTAAATTTTATAACGAACAAAACCATAGATATATTCTTATCATGATCAATCAAAGATTTCTTACTCACCAACCCAAGCGGGATTCCCTCGAAATGACAATTTCATAAAATAGAAATAAAATCCGTGTCGATCCGTCCGATCCGTGTCATCCGTGGTCTATTATTAACACGAACCTCAATACCCCCTCTAAATAACCTTGACAAAATTTACACGGTTATGTAATTTATTTCACATTAAAACATTAGCAGGGAGATAGTTCAATGTATAAAATACTGGTGGCTGATTCATTACCAAAACATATTTTAGAGAAATATGATAAATCAAAAAATATTACCGTCGATAACAAATCAGGTATCTCCAAAGAAGAACTGATGGAAATATTACCCGAATATGACGGCCTGGTGGTGCGCAGCCGTACCAAAGTGACTGCCGATGTTCTGGCCAAAGGTGATAAACTTAAAGTGATCGGCCGGGCCGGGGCTGGTGTGGACAATATTGATACGGATGAATCGACAAATCGTGGTATCATCGTCATGAATACACCCGGTGGTAATACGATTGCCGCCACCGAGCACACCCTGGCCATGATGCTTGCCGTGATGCGTAATATTCCACGGGCCAATATGTCCCTGCTCGACGATAAATGGGATCGCAAAACCTATATAGGAAATGAATTATTTGAAAAAACCATTGGTGTCGTAGGCCTCGGTAAAATTGGTTACGGCGTTGCAAAACGATTGAAAGGTTTCGATGCAAATATTCTTGCTTACGATCCGATTGTAAGCAAAGAACTTGCCGACCGGATCGGAGTAAAATTGGTTGAACTGGATGAATTAATTGAAAAATCGGATATCATCACCATTCATGCCCCAAAAATGCCGGAAACCATTGATCTGTTTAATAAAGAAAGACTTGAAAAATGCAAGGATGGCGTGGTTATCGTTAATTGTGCCCGTGGTGGAATTGTCAACGAAGCCGATCTTCTCGCCTCTCTCGATAGTGGGAAAGTTTCTGCTGCCGCCCTCGATGTCTATTCCTCGGAACCACCGGCAGATTTTACCCTGGCTAAACATCCAAAAGTTGTGGCCACCCCTCATCTTGGCGCTTCCACCGAAGAAGCACAGGTTAAAGTGGCTGATATGATTCTTGACCAGATGATTGAGTATTTTGAAAAAAATGTCGCTCGTAATGCAGTCAACTTTGTCTCGATTGATGAAGAGATCCAGCCAATTATCGCCCCTTATTTTGAGCTGGCTCAACGACTTGGGAAACTCTTCAACCAGGGGAAACAGGGTCATTTAAAAGAAGTGGCTATTAGTTTTTATGGCGATACAATTAATGTACCGGTCGAGCCGATTTCTGCCCATCTGATGGTCGGAGCGCTTAAAAGTGCCGAGACAGAACTGATCAATCCGGTTAACGCCCTTGCCATATGCCGGGATAGAGAGATCAGTATTGAGATCGCCAAAAAAGATCTGGCCCTTACCAGTCATACAAACCTGATTGCTTGCGATTTTAAAACAGACGAAGGATTTTATCATTTTGCCGGGACCGTCTTTGCCAAAGATCAGTTTCATCTGACCGAGTGTGGTGAGTTTACCTGTGACGCAAATCTTGAAGGAAATATGCTGTTTGTGGAAAATGAAGATATTCCCGGTGTGGTTGGTCAGTTAGGTCTGGTTTTGGCCAATTATAACGTCAATATCGGTCATCTTTCACTGGGCCGGCTAAAAGATAAAAAGGATGCCTTAAATGTCTTTAATCTTGACTCTCCGATTGGTGAAGGTGTTATTAATGAACTGAAAACGGTAAAAGGAGTTAAACAGGTTTATACCGCTGAAATATAAGAAGTAAACCTTAATTCCTTTTTAGGGTCATCCTGTCCCGAAACGGGATCTCGTTCCGGGACGGGATGACATAAAATAAATATTTCTTTGCGTCTTGGCGCCTTTGCGAGAGGAAAATCTTCGCGTTCGCCGATAGGCGAATCCGCCCACTGGCGTGATCTTTGCGGTTAAAAATTATCTAATCACTAACCTCGAAATGAATATTTCGTTTTTCCAGTTCCTGAAGAAATAGATCGGGTGGAATGGAGAGCTCCTGGCAGAGAACCCCCTTATCCTTTATCCGCCCATCCACCAGCATCTCAAGAGTGATGATCGCCGGGAAAGCAGTTGTCCGCATCATCGCGGTCAGATTATTTTCCTTATCTTCGTATTCGATAGCCTGATAGTCCCATCTCTTTTCCACCCCATCCTTCATACCCTGCGCGGAGACCCGCATCAGGGTAACATCCTCCCCCTCAAAGGTGAGTGTTTCTTCTAAAAGACGTTCAAAGACTACCCGTCGTGAGATCGATTTCCCCTGAATATCCATCGGTTTTTCATCGATAAAACCGAGATCGATCATCATTTTAAACCGTTCACAATGTCCCGGATAACGAATCGTCTTATAATTTATTTTATTAATCTCGCCCTGATAGGTCATTGGTAAGGTAGATGTACCACCCGATGTATAGAATGCTTCCAGTTTGCCAAACGGTTCCGGAAAGTCCAGCGATTCAATTTCGGTCATTGATGGGACGGTTTTGATTTTACCTTCATCTAGAATGATCGAGGGTTCGATGTACTCATTGGTTAGACCATGGACGGAAAAAATCAACTGGTAATTTAAGGGGGTTTTGCGTTCAACCGGAAGCCCGCCGACCCTAATTTCCAGGGTGTCGACGCTATCCAACCTTCCGATCGCATGGGCTGCCACAACAGAAGCCATACCCGGCGCCAAACCACAATCGGGAATGATACCGACACCGGCATTCCTGGCTTTTTGATCAAGTTTAAACTGTTCTTTGACCACACGGAAATTGCCACCCAGATCAACAAAATGAGAACCGCTTTCAATTGACCACTCGGTGAGGCCAAGGTTATAATCATAGGGAACCGCGCTGAGCACGCCATTGACCTTTCCCATCAGGGGAATTATCCGGTCTTTGTCATCTGCATCGATTTTATAGGTATGGAGCCGGTCATCTTTGAATTTAGAATTCATCTGTTCCAGGGCCGCTTCTTCCCGGTCGGTCACATGGACTTCCTTGATATATTCCAGATTCAGAAGATCGTGTACCACCCCGATCGCCATCCGCCCGGATCCAATAATCAAATATTTCATAGCTCATTCCTTATTTTTTTTAACCACAAAGAGCACAAAGAAAGCACCAAGTTCACAAAGTTTTTATTATTTTTTTCTTTGTGTGCTTTGTGCCTACTTTGTGTCCTTTGTGGTTTTCTTTTTTTCTAATTTAAACTAATTCATTATTTTATAAAATAATTTTATATTCGTAAATTGGGGGAAATTACTGATCGAATTATAACTATGGATTAGGACTATGCTTGAGAAAATAGATATTGACCAGATTCTGGCCATCGCAGAAGAAGCGGGCAAGGCAACGCTTGAAATATATGGCCGGGAATTTAGTATTGAAGAGAAAGAGGATCGATCTCCTGTAACGGAGGCTGACAAAAAATCCAATGAAGTTATCATCAATACACTTACCGAATTATACCCGGATATCCCTTTTATTTCTGAAGAATCCAAACAAACTCCTTATACAGAACGTAAAAACTGGAACTATTTCTGGTTGATCGATCCCCTTGATGGCACCAAGGAATTTATCAAAAAAAACGGTGAATTTACCATCAATATCGCCCTTATCGAAGGTCAAACACCGATTCTGGGTGTGATCTATGTGCCGGTTAAAGATATTTTTTATTATGCCCAAAAAGGAAAAGGAAGTTTTAAAATAGAAAATGGGACAAGTGCACAGCCAATCAGTGCTACTATTGAAACCACTAAGGAAAAGCTTGTTGTGGTAGGAAGCCGGTCCCATGGCGGTGAAGCTCTGAACGAATATATTGAAAAAAAGAAAGAAGAATACAGCGAGGTTGAACTCATTTCATCGGGCAGTTCTTTGAAGTTTTGTCTGGTGGCCGAAGGTAAGGCCGATATCTATCCCCGTACCGGTCCCACCTATGAATGGGATACGGCCGCCGGTCATGCGGTTGTACTGGAAAGTGGCAAATCGGTCTATGATTTTAAGAGTGGAGAACCGCTTTTGTATAATAAAGAAGATTTACTCAACGACTGGTTTATCGTCCGTTAAGATTTCTTCTTCATCCCGCCTGGGCGGGATGAAGAAGAAATCTTAACAACTTCAACACCGCCATGTTGACGCTGGCGTACCGCTTCAAAAATTACCACAGCAGTAGAGACCGACGCATTTAAAGAATCAACTTTTCCCCGGGCCGGAATCGAAATTGATTTATCACAGAGACGTTGTATATTTTTTCGTACTCCCTGCCCTTCGCTGCCAACCACAATTGCCAGTGGTCCTTTTAAATCCGTCTCATAGATCATCTCCTGCCGGTGGGGCACCATAGCAATTAATATAAGATTTTTTTGACGAAGTTTTTCCATGATCCCGGGAAGATCTGTGGTGCGGTGTAGGAGACAATGAAAAACCGTCCCGGCGGAAGTTTTTACCACGGTAGGAGTTACCGAAGCGCTGCCCTTTTCCGGGAGAATAATTGCGGTTATCCCGGCGATTTCAGCGGTACGGACGATCGCTCCCAGATTGTGCGGATCCTGAATTTGATCGAGGATAAGAACAAATGGATTTTCAGAGGATTTAATTGTATCAAGCAGGTGCTTTTCGCTTAGGTATCCGAATTCATCCAGTATGGCGACGATGCCCTGATGCAAGACCGGCCCACATATTTTCTGCAGGTTGGCTTTTCGTTCATAGGTGACTTCAATATTTTTTTTCTTAGCCAGGTTTAAAATTTTTTGAATATCTTTTTTGTCACTTTCCCTGGCGATAACGACTTTAGTGACCGGATGATCCGATCTCAGCGCTTCAAAAACCGGTTGTTTGCCGTAAATTATCAATTCTTTTTTATCACTTTTTTCCATATTATTCCCAAACTTTGTTTTACTCAAATTAAGATTTTGTTCTCGCAGCGCTGTTTAACCGCAAAGACGCAATGAAATTATTAATTATATTATTTTTCTTTGAGCACTTTGTGTCTTCTTTGTGTGCTTTGTGGTTAATTTTTAGTAAGTAAAACTTAATAACTAATTGCGTTCCCAAGTACAACTTGGGAACGATAATCCGCGGAAATCGGTGTCATCCTTGCCCCCCGCTTCAGCGGGGGGACATGTCCCATTACCTTAAATTGTCCTGCATTTTTGTCTAAATGTAACCATAATCACACAAAAATAGTTGAAATTTCATTTTTTTCTCGTATATTGAATGAGTATTCATTCATATTCTGGGTTTTATGGCGAAGATTAATAAAAAAGAACTTATCATCAACGCGGCGATTAAGGTGTTTGCCGATAAAGGTTTCTATAACGCCAATGTTGCCGATGTCGCCAAAGAAGCCGGGGTGGCTGACGGTACCATCTATCTCTACTTCAAAAATAAAGACGACCTGCTGATTTCCCTGTTTGAAACCAAAATGGAAGAGATTTTATTACGTTTTTCCTCTCTTCTCGACAGTAACCAGAGCGCGGAAGAAAAACTGCGCCAGTTTATCCATCTCTATTTTCAGATGATCGAAGAAGATCAAAATCTGGCCGAAGTATTTCAGGTCGAACTCCGCCAGTCCAGTAAATTTCTCAAAGACTATCATAATCAGAAATTTATCGATTTCCTCAATCTGATTGGTGATATTCTGCATCAGGGACAAAGCGATGGGCAGTTTAAAACCGATATCAGTATTCACACCATGAAACTGATCATCTTTGGCGCCCTGGACGAACTGGCCCGGCAGTGGATCCTAACCGAAGATCCACAAGAGAACCTAAAACAAACCGCTGACCAAACATCAAACATCTTAATCAGAAGTTTACTCGTATGAATTGTCATAAAATAGTAGCATATATTGAACAGTCAATTACAATGTTAAAATTTTCAATCTTCAATCATCAATCTTCAATTTTCTTTTTTCATATTTCATTTGTCATTTGTCATTTATCACTTTTTACTTGCCCCCAGGAGGAATCCTATGAAGAATGTTGTCATCGTTGATGGTTTACGAACCCCCTTTATGAAAGCCTGGACAGATTTTGCCGGAATCCCGGCCCAGAATCTTGGCGCCATCGTTATCCGTGAATTACTGGAGAGAAAAAATCTTCCAGCCAATATTATAAATGAAGTGATTATCGGAAACATTGCCCAACCACCGGAAGCGGCCAACGTGGCCAGGATTATAGCCTTAGAGGCTGGTATTCCTGAGAATATTCCCGCTTTTTCCGTGCAGCGTAATTGTGCCAGCGGGATGGAAGCGATTGCCAATGCCTATTACCGTATCCAGGCCGGAGAGGGAGATTTCTACCTGGCCGGCGGCACTGAATCGATGAGTCGTATTCCTCTCCTGTTCAATGAAGCGGCAACAAAGTGGTTTGGCCATTTAAATAAAGCGAGATCCCTCGGGCAACGGCTGGGTGTTATCCTCAAATTTAAATTCGGATTTTTAAATCCGATTATTGGTTTGCAACTGGGTCTCACCGATGGCTTTTGTGGCCTGAATATGGGCGAGACCGCTGAAATTCTGGCCAAGGAATTTAATATCAGCCGGGAAGAGCAGGATCAATTCGCCATGATCAGTCATAACCGGGCGGAAAAGGCAACCAAAGACGGCATCTTAAAAGAAGAAATTGTCCCGGTTCCGGTTCCCCCTAAATATGATCGCATGATAGATGAAGATAACGGTATCCGGCCCGGTCAGAATATGGAAGCCCTGGCCAAGTTAAAAACCGTTTTTGACCGGCGAAACGGAACGGTCACCGCCGGTAATGCCAGTCAGATCACCGACGGGGCAGCCGTGGTTCTGGTTATGACCGAAGAAAAAGCCTCCGAATTGGGATTGGAACCGCTTGGACGGATTCGTTCCTTTTCTTTTGCCGCACTGGACCCTTCACGAATGGGTCTTGGACCGGCCTTTTCCACCCCGATCGCTCTTGACCGCGCGGGCGTCAGTTTAAAAGATATTCAATTATTTGAAATCAATGAGGCCTTTGCCGTTCAGGTATTGGCCAATATACAGATTTTCGAATCCGACGCGCTTTCTAAAAAGTATTTAGACCGGGATAAAGCTTGTGGAGAAATCAACCACGATATTCTGAATGTAAATGGTGGAGCCATTGCCCTCGGTCATCCGGTTGGCTCTTCTGCTACCAGACTAATTATAACTCTGCTAAAGGAGATGAAACGTAGGGACTTAAATCTTGGTCTGGCCACATTATGCGTCGGAGGCGGACAGGGCGCAGCATTTGTTCTTGAACGAAATTAATGGGTTTGTTTATATATGCAAGTGTAAAATAAAACCATGGGTGTCATTCCGCACTTGATGCGGAATCTATTGAAACGTATTGCATTTTAGTTTCATACTGGCATCTATTTCTTTGGATTCCCGCTTTCGCGGGAATGACAGACACGAGTTCGTGTTCATACAATATTAAAAATTGTATAAGGAGCTTGTAAAAACATTCGAAAACTTAGGAGGTCTTTACTAAATGAAAAACGCATTTCACCTTGAAATTCTTGATAACAATATCGGTCTGCTCACCTTTGATCTGCCCGGTGAAAAAGTCAATAAATTCAGTGCGCCTGTGATGCAGGAACTGGATATATTGCTGGATGATCTTGCCCAAAATTCAGATTTGAAATGTCTGATGATTATGTCCGCTAAAAAAGGAATATTTATTGCCGGTGCTGATATTAAAGAAATTGTCGATATCACCGATCCTGAAGCCGGCTTTATGGTCTCTCAAAAAGGACACGAGGTTTTTGGTAAAATCGCTTCCCTACCCTATCCGACCATTGCCGTCATCGATGGCGCCTGTATGGGGGGAGGAACTGAAATGTCCCTGGCCTGCACCTTCCGCTTAGCCACCGATAATCCCAAAACAAAAATTGCCTTACCGGAAGTCAATTTGGGAATTTTCCCCGGCTGGGGCGGTACCCAGCGTTTACCTCGTTTGATCGGTCTGCAGCGCAGTCTGGATATGATTTTAACCGGACGCAATCTCGATGGCATGCGTGCTTATCGTCAGGGTGTGGTCGATAAGATAATTCCAAAAGAACAGGTTAAAGAAACTGCCCTCAAATTTGCCCAGGATGTTGTCAGTGGGGTAGATGTATTAGCGCATTCCCGCTCGCGTCGTAAACAGAAGGGACTTCTTCCCTTCGTACTGGAAAAAAATCCACTTGGACGGGCACTTGTTTACCGTATTGCAAAAAAAAATGTGTTGAAAAAAACCAAGGGACATTATCCTGCTCCCCTGGAAGCGATAAAAGCAGTGAAACGCGGTTTCCGAAAATCATTAGCAAACGGTCTCAAAATTGAAGCACGGCTTTTTGGTAATCTGATCGGATCGCCCATTTCCAAGAATCTGATCAAGATCTTTTTCTGGACCGAAGCGGTTAAAAAAGAAAACGGTACGGGGAATCCGGATATTGCCACAAAACCGGTGAAAAAAGCGGCCAGTTTGGGTGCCGGGGTGATGGGCGGTGGTATCGCCCAGTTATTTGCTGGCCGGGATATTCCGGTCCGTGTAAAAGACATCAACTATGAGGCAGTCTCAAAGGCTTATCAACAAGCCGCTTACGTGTTGAAGGGAAAATTAAAACGCCGCCGGATAACCAAACTGGAATTTCAGCATATCCTGGAAAAGATCACGGGAACTGTTGACTATTCCGGATTCAAAACAGTCGATTTTATCGTCGAAGCTATCGTCGAAAATCTCGATATAAAAAAATCGGTTTTTAGTGAATTGGAAAATCATATCGATGAAGATACGATTGTCGTATCAAACACCTCTTCCCTGCGTATTGACGATATGGCCTCTGCCTTTAAATATCCACAGCGATTTGCAGGGATGCATTTTTTCAATCCTGTGCATATGATGCCTCTGGTAGAGGTTATTCGCGGTAAAAATACCAGCGATGAAACTGTGGCCACTACTTTTCAACTGGCAAAAAAACTCGGGAAAACACCGGTTGTGGTCGGTGATGGTCCGGGCTTTTTGGTCAATCGTTTACTTCTGCCCTACATGGTCGAAGCAATTTCGCTTCTTGAAGAAGGCCAAACGCCTGAGAATATCGACAAAACTATGGAAGCATTTGGTATGCCAATGGGACCGATTGAACTGTTTGATGAGGTGGGAATTGATGTGGCCAATAAGGTGGCAAAGATCCTGGCCGCTAGTATGGGCGACCGTATGGCTGAATCGGATATGCTGGATAACCTCGTCAAGGACAACCGCACCGGTAAAAAAAGCGGTGTTGGATTTTATAAATACGAGGGGAAAAAACGGGTATCCGATCCGTTGATAAAACCCTATATCACGATCAACGAAAAAAAGAAATTTAACGATGAAGATCTTATAAATCGCATGGTTTATCCGATGATAAATGAAGCAGCCAGATGTCTGGAAGAAAAGATCGCTGCCCGGCCACAGGATGTTGACCTAGGGATGATTTTCGGGACCGGATTTGCCCCCTTCAGAGGCGGCCTGCTGACCTATGCTGACGATGAGGGGATTTCAAAGGTTTACGAGACGCTTCAAGCCCTGGCAGAATCTGATCATAATCGTTTTAAATCTTCTTCTGCCCTTGAAAAAATATACAAATCCGGTAAAGGATTTTATGATTATTATTTATAAAATATTTGACATTATAGGGACACAGCATGCCGTGTCCCTATACATTGTCATTCCCACCCCGCATCAGGTGCGGGGTAAACTCCAGTGGGAATCCAAAAACAATGGCTTAGTCCCGGTATATTGTCATTCCCACGAAAGTGGGAATCTAAGAAGAAAGGTATGGCCTGTTGCCTAAATAGATCTGTGCCGGAGTTTACCCCTTGGATTCCTGTTGGAGTTTATCCCTTTGAGATTCTTCCCGCAGTTGCGGGACGGGAATGACAAAAGGGACCAGAATGACAAGAGGCAGGAATGACAAAGGTGTGGGGATGACTAAAGGGACGAGAACAACAGCTATAGTATATTTTAAATCGCTCTCTGATAAAAGATTATAGAAAGGGGAGAAAAAAAATGACAGATAAAAATGGTCACCCTAGTTTTTTTAAATCACTTTTTAGTGGTTTTTTCCTGGAAGAACTTGTTTTCCCTTATCCACATATGGATAAAGAGGAAGAAGAAAATCTGAATCTTATTCGCGATACCATTCGCAAATTTTGCGAGAGCTATGTCGATTCTCCAAAATTCGACCGTGAGGAAAAATTCCCTGAAGATGTTATCAATGGAATGAAAGAACTGGGGCTTTTTGGTATTGTGATCCCGGAGGAATATGGTGGCTTTGGTTTAAGTACCACCGCTTATGTAAAAATTCTTGAAGAGGTGGCCGGTTTTGACGGCAGCATGGCTCTGATAATTGGCGCCCATCAGTCTATCGGTTTAAAGGGACTTCTTCTCTACGGGACTGAGGAACAAAAACAAAAATATCTGCCAAAACTGGCTACCGGTGAGATGCTTGCTGCTTATGGTCTGACCGAACCGGGAGCCGGTTCTGACGCTGCCGGTATAAAAACCAGGGCTGTACGGGATGAAAAAAAAGGTGTATACGTTCTGAATGGAAATAAAATGTGGATAACTAATGGTGGGATTGCCGATTTTTTCACCATTTTTGCCAAGGAAGAAATTGATATCCCCGGTGAGGGAAAAAAGGATAAAATAAGTGCTTTTATAGTTACCCGGGAGATGGGTGTTCAGTCCGGAAAAAAAGAAGAAAAAATGGGTATCCGCGCTACATCCACCGCAGAACTGATTCTGGAGAACGTTGAAGTCCCGATTGAAAATCTATTGGGAGAACGGGGAAAAGGTTTTAAGGTGGCCATGGAAATCCTCAATACCGGTCGTGTTGGCCTGGCCGGTGGGAATATAGGCGGATCAAAAACCGCTCTAAAATATATTTTAAATCATGTGAAAGAACGGCACCAATTCGGCCGGCCGCTGATTTCATTTGAAATAATCCGGGAGAAAGTGGCTCAGATCGCCCTGAGAATATTTGTTGCCGAGTCAATGGTTTATCTGACTACCTCACTCATCGATAGGGAAAATATCGATTTTTCACTTGAAACAGCCATGTGTAAGGTCTATTCCACTGACACCTTGTTGATAAATACCAACGATTGTTTACAAATGGCCGGTGGTATTGGTTACAGTCGTGAATATCCCTATGAACAATGGGTCAGGGATGCCCGAATCAATCCAATATTTGAAGGTACTAATGAAATAATGCGTATCTTTACCGCCCTATCCGGAATCCAGGAGCGGGGTGAGTACTTAAAAAAGATCGGTAAGGCTCTTAGTGATCCTATCAAAGGATTCGGATTATTGACTGATTATGCCATGCACTACATGAAAAACCGGCTTACCAAGGAACGGATTCCCGATGTCCATCCCACTCTGGCCAAGGCCAAGGCAGATTTTGAAGAATGGGCAAAAAATCTTCATATTACCGCCGAACGGATCCTGGTAAGATATGGAAAACATATTATAAAAAAACAAATCATACAGTACCGCATTGCCGATGCGGCGATTGATTTGTTTGGAATGATTGCTTCGATTTCCAGAGTCGATGATTGTATTCGAATAAAAGGAGAAGAAAATTGTCATAAAATGATTACTCTTTGTAATACTTTCTGTGGCCAGGCCTGGCGTCGTGTCCGCCGTAACTTATTAATGATTGATAAAAATGATGATGATCAACTCCTCAAAATTACCGAATTTATAACAGAAGATGAGGAATATCGGGTGTAACAGTTGTAGTCCATCTTCAAGATGGACTACAACTCGGAGAGGTAGATAAAAGTTTTTATGGTAGAGACGTAGCATGCTACGTCTCTACATCTAAACGATGGACTACATCTCTGATTATAATATAAATTAGACTTCTGCAAAATGAAGTTTTTTGTCGTCATTGCGAGTGAGCATGCGAACGAAGCAATCTCTTGTAATTTATAGGGTTACGAGATTCCTTCGCTCCGCTCGGAATGACGAATTACGGTATTTTGCAGAACTCTAAATATAAATATATAAGGAGGTTAATAGTGAATATTGCTGTTTGTATTAAACAGGTTCCCGATACGGAAACAAAGGTGAGGGTATCCGGGGATAAGAAATGGATCGAAGAAGGAGAAATCAATTTTATCCTTAATCCCTATGATGAATTGGCCGTGGAAGAAGGATTGAAAATAGCGGAAGCCCATAGCGGTGAGGTAACTGTATTGTCTTTAGGTCCGGACCGTATTACCTCAGCGATTCGAAGCGCCCTTGCTATGGGTGCAAATAAGGCCATTCATATCAAAACAGACAAGAACCCACTGGATCCGATGGCCACGGCTGAAGCACTTGCTCAGGTTCTGCGGGAAGGTAATTATGATTTAATTTTATTAGGTAAACAGGCTATTGATGATGATCATCAACAAATCGGCCCAATTCTCTCCGAAAAACTGGGAATTCCTGCTGCAAATGTGGTTACAAAATTGGAGGTCAGTGCGGATAAAATAACAGCAGAACGACAGATTGAAGGGGGATTTGAAAAAATAGAATGTGCTTTGCCGGCTATTGTCACCACCCAACGCGGTCTTAATGAACCACGATACGCCTCCCTGAAAGGGATTATGGCAGCGAAAAAGATTCAAATCGAGGAGAAAATCGTAACGGTTCCTGATGATAAAATAGAAATCCTTGAAATCAATTATCCACCGGAAAAACCACCGGGTAAAATTGTCGGCGAAGGGGCGGATGCGGTGCCTGAACTTATTCGTCTTTTAAAAGAAGAAGCTAAAGTCATCTCATAAATATAAATTCGTATAAACAATGATGCATGTAATCCATACCATTAGTCATTCCAGCCACTTGTCATTCCCCCGAGTACTCGGGGGAATCCAAGAATTATGCTCCAGTGGTAATGACAATTTACAGGGATGGCTACATGTCTTAGATTCCCGCTGAAGTTTACCCTGCACTTGATGCGGGGCGGGAATGACATTTTAAACAAAAGATGTTAAGGAGATTCATAGATGAGTAAAATACTGGTATTTGCCGAACAAAGAGACGGTAAATTAAAAAAAGTCGCTTTTGAAAATCTGTCTCTTGGAAAAAAATTAAGCACTGATCTTGGTGCAGAGTTGGTTGCTGTATTGATCGGAAATAATATTTCCGGGCTTGGAGAACAGTTGGGAAAATATGGTGCATTGAAAGTGATCGCCTGTCAGAATGACGCGCTCGATCTCTACCAACCGGAAGGATATGCTAAGATTCTTGCCGACACAGTCACTGCTGAAGATGCGTCGATCGTCATTATGGGTGCGACACTGATGGGCAAAGATCTTGCTCCCCGGGTAGCGGCCCGGTTGGATGCTGCCCTGGCAACTGACTGTATCTCCGTTGAGGTTTCAGAAGGTGATTTAAAAATTGTCCGCCCGATTTATGCCGGAAAAGTTCGTGCTACCATCCGCTTAAAATCAGATAAAAAACTATTGACGGTCAGACCGAATGTATATCCTGCCGAGGAAAATCCAGAATCTACTGAGGTGATAGAAGTTGCTGCCGATCCCTGCGAGATTAAAACCAAAGTTACAGAAGTGATGGCCGGCTCAAAAGATAAACTGGATGTGACGGAAGCAGACATTATCGTTTCCGGCGGCCGCGGGCTCAAGGATCCCGACAATTTTCATCTGATCGCAAACCTGGCTGATAAACTGGGTGCGGCTCAGGGGGCTTCCCGGGCGGCGGTTGATGCCGGTTGGCGACTGTACGAAGAACAGGTTGGCCAGACCGGCAAAACTGTTTCTCCCTCTCTCTACATTGCCGTAGGTATCTCCGGTGCGATTCAGCATCTGGCCGGAATGTCTTCTTCAAAATATATTGTAGCGATCAATAAGGATCCGGAAGCACCCATCTTTAAAATTGCTGATTACGGTATCGTCGGTGATCTTTTTGAAGTGGTTCCAAAGATGATTGAGATGCTTTGAAGCGTCAAACGTAAGGGCGGGCCCTTGGCCCGCCCTTACGTTTTTTTTTTATTTCTTTTCCTCATTCATGATTTTAATAACCATATCAACCGGTGTCATATACTTTTTTTTGTTATTACATTCTTTACAACAGGGAACGATATTGCCCTTCGTGCTTTTTCCGCCTCTGGAAATGGGCACCACATGATCCATTGTCAATTCACTCGATTTAAACTTTTCACCGCAGTAATGACAAATCCCCCGGGCAATTTTATTTTTCCACCATTGCGATTGGCGTAATTCTCGTGCTTTTGCCTTCTCCCGGGCAATATGTTGTTTTTCCTTTTTTATATCCACCATCGTTTCATCGCGCCCCTACTTGTATATTGGAAATTCCTTGTTGGATATTGGATATTATGGGCGAGTCACCGACTCGCCCCTACATTCAATACACTACATCCCAATATCCGATCTCTGTCAGATTTCTTCAGCTTCTTCACAACCAGATCATAGGAATGATCGATCAATTCCGTTATCTGGTCATCGGTTAAGGTCCCATCGACATAGACCATATTCCAGTGTGTTTTATTAAAATGATAGGCCGCATTTATTGCCGGATATGTCTCACGTAGAGCTACTGCTCGTTCAGGATCACATTTCATAGAGATATATATTGGATCCTGCTCCCAGGCGATCAGAGCGAACATTTTTTCGGCGACTTTAAAGACCAACGCCTCCGGACCAAAGGGTAATTCTTCTGTGGTCTCTGGTTTTGATAAAAGATATTTTCTTATATGTTCTAGTGTCATATTCTTTATAGTTGTAGTCCATCTTCAAGATGGACTACAACTTTATATAGTTTATTCAAACCGGCTTCTGTCGGCATAATAAGAACCCAGATTCGTCACACTTTCACAGAAAAAATTCAATTCTTCCATCGCCAGCTGGACTAATCGTTCTTTGGGATGGCCTTCCAGGGTGACAAAGAATTTAGCCAGTTCCTTTTTCTTGCTGGGAATATAACTCTCCAGTTTTAACAGGTTAACTTTGTTTGTCGCAAATCCGCCCAGCGCTTTATACAGCGCAGCGGGGATATTGCGGGAAACAAAAACAAGAGAAGTTAACACCTTTCCTATTTCCGAATCCGGATCAATCGCCTTTTTTGCAATGGTCAAAAACAGTGTTGTATTGTCATTACTATCTTCAAGATTCTCTTTAATTACTTTAAGATTAAATTCCTCCGCGGCCAGTTCTGAGGCCACTGCCGCTTTTGAAATATCATTTTTTTCAGCAACATATTGAGCAGCCAGAGCAGTATCTGCATAGGGATGAGGAATAAGATTCATCTTATGCAAATTTTTCCTGCATTGGAGCAGGGCCTGGGGATGAGAATAGACATGTTTTATCGTTTTTTTATCGGCACCTTCCGGGGCAACCAGATAGTGGTGAACACGGTGAAAGTATTCATGAATGATATGTAAATGCATTTCCGGTAAAAGATTATGTATTTCTGCCACCCGCCCGGCCTGCGAGTTTTCAATCGGAATCAAACCCATTGACACATCCTCTGATTTTACCGCTTCAAATACTTCCTCAAAAGAAGAAAAGGCAATTGATTTTATTTCGGGATAAATATGACGACAGGCCACATCCGAGTGGGCACTTCTGATTCCTTGAAAAGCGATTGTTTCATTATCTGTTTTTTTCATAATTCTGACCTAATAAGAATTCCTAATTGAACATAACTTAATCTGTAAATTACGATTTGATCAATCCCCATTCAAATCTTAAAACATTGGTACAGAAATTGCGGTTAATTATTTAAAAATAGACCACGGATGACACGGATCGGACGGAT